>REBR01000022.1 GCA_007692645.1 Halomonadaceae bacterium
ATTTATTAGTTTACAGATGCCTTCATCATCCATAAGGGAAAAATCCAGCCCCAGGGCAGTGCTCAGATTTTCTGACAGCTCACGCCGCTGCTCTTCACTGCAATGATTACGCCCGTAGTCGATAATCTGTTTGGCCAGCAATTTCTGCTGACTGCCTGTCAGATCCCAGTGTTGCTGACCTGGCTTATCCGCAAAGGGAAACTCCCCAACAAGTACTGTTTTCTGTGTTTTCCATAGCATGTAGTACACCATGGCATTGAAAATGGGGTTTCTATTCTGTGAATAATAGGAGGTGACATAAATTGTCAGTGGGTATTGGAAACGATTGCAGTGTTTGACCAGCGTCTGGGGGGAGTTCAGATAGCCATCGTCTGCGGTAAGGACCACAGTGTTGTCTGGCAGGGTGCCTGCCTTTAGCGCTGCCACTGCCGACTGCAGACCCAAAACATGGCAGCCGCTTTGTTTGAGTAATTGAAGTCTGCGGATGAACTTATCTTCTGCCATGAAAACCCCTGGCCACCAACTGTGCTCATCCCGAATGGAAATTCCGTGATAACACAGGATGAGCAATTTTTTCCGGAAAACATAACGGGCCAGACGAAATATCCCGGTGTGCCTGCAGAGGCCATAGATAAAGGTTTTCATAGTTACACCGGGCGCATAAAAAGATGTGGTTATGATGCAGTGTATGGAGCGGTCATAAAATATCTGCTTCCTCATTCACAAACTCATGCATATCTTTGCCATATGGTAAAAAAAGACCGGCAAAAAATGAATGACAGTGGATGATATTGATAAAAACAGGTGTTTTAGGGGAGTTCGTGGTTTGCGGGATTTCCCGGCAAACCACGAAAGCAGGGGGCGGGTTAGTCCTGATTGTTCTTCTGGCCGCTCTGGTCAGGTTTTTCATGACCCTGGTGACCCAGCCCCTGAGCCTGGTCAAGGCGGGGGTGGTTATCCAGAAACTCCCGCTTCAGGTCCGGCAGCTTGTCCATGGCCAGTAACGCCTGAGTCAGACCATGAACGGCAGCCAGTACATCACTGGTATGGGCGGTCTCTGAGATGGTGTGCATGTTGCGAATGGGAAAGCCAATGGAGGTGGCAGCACAATCCACAGCAGCAAAGACCCCGGCCATACCATCGGTACCGGTATCAGCACCCACCAGGTCACGCTGAAAAGGAATCTCATGTTCTTTGGCAGCGGTTTCTATTACCCGGTTAAGCTGCTCACTGGAGATGGCACCAACGGCCATGGTAAAGCCTTTGCCCATTTCCAGGGGGACCATGCGCTTGTCGCCAATACCCGGTGCCGCCTTGTAATCGTGATTAACGTCAATGGCGATCAACGCATCAGGGCGCAGCTCACCGGCCATGACCCGGCTGCCAAAACGGCCAATTTCTTCATAGCTTGCCATGGCATAGAGAATCCGTACCTGCTTTGTGCCGCCGGCTTCGGTGATCAGGCGGGCAACTTCTGCGGTGGCAAAACACCCCAGTCCGTTGTCCAGATAGGCGCCATAGAAGGTGTCGGGGCTGAATCCACGGCGAATCGGGCGGTCCAGCAGAATGGCGTCACCGGCACGGATGCCCAGCTTTTCCACCTGATGCTTTTTATTCTCACCATGAATCTGTAATTCAAGGTACAGCTGTTCTTTCTTGATGCCTTTTTCACCGGCACGGGTGGCGGCATCAGAAAAATGAATGGCCCCCAGGGCCTCTACGGTGCCCCCTTCTATAACCCGGTAGTTACCGGGCTGGTCGGGGTTCTCACTGAACAATTTCACTTCATGGCCAATCAAGGTGCAGGGCAGGAAAGCGTCGCTGTTGATCCAGATTTTACCGTCATCACCAATGCTGCGGACCTGCAGCCGGATTTTGTCTGCGTGGCCAATTACCATGACTTTGAACAGATCGTCACGCCCGGGGTGGCTATCAAACACAACCCCCGCATGGCCCTTGTACTGGTGCATTTGCCAGTCTTTGGGAGCAAAACTGTCAAAGTAAGGTTTAAGTACGCCATAAGTCATGGCGGCTTCCAGGCCTACGGGGCTGGGGGCGGCAAGAATGCGCCGCATGGTTTCGAACTGCTCCTGGGGCATGGGTTCTTTCCAGGGCTGTTGGGGGCTATTCATGGTTACGTAATTCCTGTGTGGCAAGAGTAAAGGTGTTCAGGCTACCAGATATACGCGGCAAGCAAAGGGCAAAGACCAGAAGACTCCCGGTGAACCGGGTAATCTACCGTTTAAGGGCTGTTTTACTGCCGGTTCGGTAGTGAATCCCTTTTTATGGCATTATCCTCCTTTATGGAGTTCCCCGGCGGGTTTATACTCCGCGCTCCGGTGGGCTGCTGCCATCGCCATTGATTATCTAGGAGAGCCTTTTGAGTTCCGTTGAATCGCAACAGCGTGTGTTATCCGGTATGCGCCCTACTGGGCGTCTGCATCTGGGGCATTACCACGGTGTGCTGAAAAACTGGATCAAGCTGCAGCACGAGTATGAGTGTTTCTTCTTTGTGGCGGACTGGCATGCCCTGACCACCCATTATGATGATCCCCTGTCTATTGAATCCAGTGTTTGGGACATGGTGATTGACTGGCTGGCGGCGGGGGTTAACCCGGGCTCAGCCACGCTGTTTATCCAGTCCCGGGTACCTGAGCACGCGGAACTGCATCTTCTGTTATCCATGATGACACCCCTGGGTTGGCTGGAGCGGGTACCCAGCTATAAAGATCAGCAGGAAAAGCTGCGGGAGAAGGATCTGGCCACTTATGGTTTCCTCGGTTACCCCCTGCTACAGAGTGCCGATATCCTTATGTACCGGGCCGGTTTAGTACCGGTAGGCCAGGATCAGGTGTCCCATATCGAGATCACCCGGGAAATTGCCCGTCGCTTTAACCACTTGTATGGCCGTGAACCGGGTTTTGAAGACCAGGCGGAAGCGGCTATTGCCAAGATGGGCAAGAAAAACGCCAAGCTTTACCGCAGTCTGCGGAAACGTTTTCTTGAACAGGGTGATGAAGCGGCCCTGGATACTGCCCGGGCCCTGCTTAAAGAGCAGCAAAACATCTCTATCGGGGACCGTGAACGGCTGTACGGCTATATAGAGGGGGGTGGCAAGGTGATTCTGCCGGAACCCCAGGCGTTGTTGACACCGGATGCCAAGATGCCAGGTCTGGATGGGCAGAAAATGTCCAAGTCCTATAATAACACCATCGGTTTGCGGGAAGACCCGGACACCGTCAGCCTGAAAATTCGCCGGATGCAGACCGACCCGGCACGGGTACGGCGAACAGACCCTGGGGACCCGGACAAATGCCCGGTATGGCAGCTACATAATGTATATTCCGACGAGAAAACCCGTGACTGGGTGCAGCAGGGCTGTCGTAGCGCCGGTATTGGTTGTCTGGATTGCAAAAAGCCCCTGGAAGATGTGGTCATTGCGGAGCAGGCTGGTTTTCGCCAGCGGGCCCTGGAATATGAAAACAATCCCGACCTGGTTCGATCCATCATCAATGATGGCTGTGAAGAAGCCCGGGATGCGGCCAGGGACACCCTGGATGAAGTACGCAGGGTCATGGGTCTGTCCTATCGCTGATTCAGGTCTGCAGTTCCTGTCCGGTTTCAAGGAGACAGCCAATGGCGCAATCCGGTGAAGAGGCAGCCCATTTAACACTG
>REBR01000021.1 GCA_007692645.1 Halomonadaceae bacterium
AACAAAACTCTTCTGAAAAGCGCCTTTAACGGCGCTTTTTTTTGGGCTTTTTCAGCCCTTGCCCATAACCCCTTCACAAACACCCGCTCACAGGACATAGTAGGTTTTTTCTGATGCCATCAATCAATAACAATGGAGCTGCCAGCCATGCCCGTTAAACTGCTAAAGCCCGCCCCCAGTGCCTATGAATTCCCATTACTGATCAAACATCTGCTGCTGTCTGCCCCCCGCTATGCCCCGGACCAGCAAATCCTCTACGGCCTGGATAAAGGCTACACCTACACAGACCTGATCCGCCGCATTCACCAGTTGGCTAACGTGCTCACTGAAGCCGGGGTCAAAGCAGGGGATACCGTGGCCGTTCTGGACTGGGACAGCACCCGTTACCTGGAGTGTTTTTTCGCCATTCCCATGATCGGTGCCGTGCTGCACACGGTCAATGTGCGCCTGTCACCAGAGCAGATCCTCTACACCATGAACCACGCAGAAGATGATCTGGTGCTGGTCCATGACGACTTTGCCCCGCTTATGGAGCAGGTCAACGACCAGCTCACCACCGTCAAGGGCTTTATCCAGCTCACGGACAACGACACGGCGGTGGCCTGCAAGCTGTCAGGCCCTGGTGAGTATGAAGCCCTGGTGAGTGCTGCATCCGCTGAATTCGATTTCCCGGATTTTGATGAGCAGGCCATTGCCACCACTTTCTACACCACCGGCACCACCGGCAACCCCAAAGGGGTGTTTTTCTCCCACCGCCAGCTGGTACTGCATACCCTGGGGGAAGCCTCCACCATGAGCTTCTTCAACCAGATGCCCCTGATGCGCTCCGATACCGTGTACATGCCCATTACCCCCATGTTCCACGTACACGCCTGGGGCGTGCCCTTTGCGGCCACCATGATGGGCATCAAGCAGGTCTACCCGGGCCGCTATGACCCGGCCACCCTGCTGAAACTGCTGGACCGGGAAAAGGTCACCTTTTCTCACTGCGTGCCCACCATTCTGCAGATGATCCTGGACAGCGAAGAGAGCAAAGCCGTAGACCTGTCCAACTGGCATGTATTGATTGGTGGCTCCGCCCTCACGGAAGGCCTGGCCCGCAAGGCCATGGAACGGGGCATCAAGGTCTACACCGGCTACGGCATGTCTGAGACCTGTCCGCTGCTGAGCCTGACCCACCTGCGGGACGACCAGGCCGATATGCCCCTGGAGCAACAGGTCACCGAGCGTTGCCGCACCGGGGTAGCCATACCCCTGGTGGACGTGCAGATCCATGACGCCAACGGTCAGCCCCTGCCCCAGGACGGCGAGGCCATGGGTGAGGTGGTGGCCCGGGCTCCCTGGCTGACCCAGAGCTACTTCAAGGAACCGGAGAAAGGCGCTGATCTGTGGCAGGGAGGCTGGCTGCACACCGGTGATGTGGCCAGCATTGGTAAGGACAGCAAGCTGCAGATCCGTGACCGGATCAAGGACGTGATCAAGACCGGTGGTGAGTGGATTTCATCACTGGATCTGGAGAACCTGATCAGCCAGCATCCTGACGTGGCTATGGCGGTAGTTGTGGGTATGCCGGATGAGCAATGGGGCGAGCGTCCCCATGCGGTGCTCATGGCCAATGAAGGTAAAACCCCGGACCTGGCCCTGATTAAAACCCACCTGCAGAAATTCGTTGATAGCGGCGATATTGAAAAGTGGGCGATTCCCGACACCGTGACGCTGATAGCAGAAATCCCCCGCACCAGTGTCGGTAAGGTGGACAAGAAAAAGATTCGTGCTGATCTGGCCCAGTAGTCAGCTGAATGCCAGCACGGCAGGGGGAAGCGTTGCGCTTACTCCCTGCCGTGCTGACTTCGTTGACTTGAGCCAGTGAGAAGCTGGCAACTGATCGCGGCTATAGCCGCTCCCACATAGCCCGCCTCCCCCATAGCCCTCCTCCTACATTGCACACCTTCCCTATTGCCTTCCTGACTCAATGCAACCATGGCACCCCCCTGTGGGAGCGGCTATAGCCGCGATTCCCCTTTGCCCCACAAAAGCCTAGCGGGAACGCTCCGCCAGCCAGTCAGCCACCTGAGGCCAGATATGCTCAGGGGCTTTACTCCCCGCCAGAATCCCCATATGCCCCCCAGGTACTTTCAGGGCGGTCTTGTCAGTGCTGCTCAGATGATCCAGTAATGGCAGGCTACACTCTGCCGTCACAATGGGATCATTGTCACCATAAACCAGCAGGGTGTTGGCCTGCACCGAGGACAGATCCGTGGACTTGTGCGCCCCGGGCAATGCCCCTCTGGCGGTGCAGTTCTCTACCCACAGGTATTGCACCGTATCCTGGATCACGCCCCCGGGGTACGCCACCATCTCATTCAGGAAAGCCCCCTGGGTGGCGTGGTTGGTGATGTACTCTTCAGAATGCAGGTTACGGATCAGGTCCAGGTAATTCTGCAGGCTGCTCAGGGGGGTGGTGACCTTGAACATCAGTGCATTGGCCCAGCCCGGAGAGCGCCAGAAGCGTCGTCGGGTGTGGTGCACCTTCCAGCCCAGGCGCTGCTCCAGCCAGCCCAGGGTGTGGGAAATGATCTGGTACTGCTTACCGATCAGGCCATTGGCGTGATAGTCACAGGGCGCGCCGATAAGGGCCAGGTTGCGAATATGCTTGCTGTCTACTGCAGCGGCACAGTAGCTGAACAGGGCGCCAAAGCTCCAGCCATGGAGAGACACTTCTTCATGGCCGCTGTGATCACGTACCCGACTGAGTAACTCAGGCAGGTAGTCGGCGTAATAACTGCTGATATCAAAGTGATTTTCCTCCCAGCCCGGCTTGCCCCAGTCCACCAGATACAGCTGAAACCCCCGGGCCCGCAGATAGCGCACCAGACTGCGATTGGGAAACAGGTCATAGATGGTCATATTGACCGCCAGGGGAGCCACCAGCACCAGGGGCACCGGCAGGGTTTCAGCGGCTACCGGAATAGTCTGATCCCCCAGGGCAATATGGCTCTCCTTCAGGGGCGGGTAATAACGCAGGCGCACAATACCGTCGTTATGAATCACCTCATAGGGGGTCTGGTCCGCCTGTACCAGGGTCTCCGGGTTCAGGAAGCGTTGCCTTGCATTGCGGGCAACCTGCTGGGCATAGCGGCTAACGGGGGTATTCATCATGTTCAGCACCTTGGGGTGATCGTGTAGCGCAATAATTGGCAGGGATCTTAGCAAAACCAACGCTCAGGTCATTGACCGCAACTGCCGCTAAAACGTCACTGGGGCCAGCCCACCACCGGGAACAGCGAGAAATATTCCTAACCGGCGTTTAATGCAGTAGTCTGATGGCCTTTTATGCCCCATTTAAGGTCACAGTCATGTCAGCGTCACCTCCCAGCCCGCCAACCACCACTCCGCGCCTGACCCTGGTGGCGTTGCTGGCACTGTTATGGCTGGCCGGGTTGTATCTGCGGGTGCCAGTGCTGGTGGCCCCGGCCCTGGCGCCTTTCATGGCTGCGGATTTGGGTCTGAGTCAGACAGTAGTGGGGGCCCTGACCACCTTGCCGGTGTTTATGCTGGCTATTGGCGCCCTGCCCGGCTCCCTGCTGATTGCCCGTTACGGGCCCCGTAACACCCTTGTTTTAGCCCTGTTACTGGTGGCCGTGGCCTCCGCCGCCAGAGGCCTGGCACC
>REBR01000020.1 GCA_007692645.1 Halomonadaceae bacterium
ATTCTGATGTACGGCGCCTACCTGCCCAAATCCAACTCCATACCCATCAGTACCGGCTGGATTGTGGGCATGGATACCCTCAGTGCCCTGCTGGCGGGTCTGGCCATATTCCCCATTGTGTTCACTATGGGGCTGGAGCCCGGTGAGGGGCCGGGGCTGGTGTTCACCACCCTGCCGGTGGTGTTTGGGGAAATCGGCTTTGGTTTTGTGTTGGGGATTGCGTTTTTCCTGTTGCTGTCTGTGGCGGCGGTCACCTCGGGCATTTCACTGCTTGAGCCGGCGGTGGCCTACCTGACAGAAACCTGGCAGGGCAACCGGGTCAAGGCCGCAGCCACAGTGACCTTTATGATCTGGCTGGTGGGGGTGGCCTGCGGCTTGTCTCTGAATGCCTGGTCAGGTTTCAACCTGCTGCCTGGTATGAACATCATGGATTCGGTGGAATACGTGGCCAGCAATATCATGCTACCTCTGGGGGGGCTGCTGGTGGCGGTGTTTGTCGCCTGGCGTATGCGCCGCTCATCGGTGTCCAGTGAACTGGATACCCATAACCACCACGGCCTGTTTCTGCTGTGGCTGATGGTCACCCGGTTTCTGGCCCCCGCGGCGGTCCTGTTTGTTTTCCTTGAGGCCACAGGTTTGCTGGGGCTGTTCGGGGGAGGGGGCTGAATGGGCCCCCTGTTACGATTGCCAGGGTTACCGCTGTTGGGGCTGATACTGGTCATTGGTGGCTGCTCCACCGCGCCACAGGACCCCCAAGAGGGCCTGCAGCTGTGCCTGCCCCGTGCCGGGCAGGCGGTTCCCATACAGGTGGAAGTGGCGGCTACCCAGGCTCAGCGGCAACAGGGACTGCAGGGGCGAGAGAGCCTGGACCGGCGCTCTGGCATGCTGTTTCTGTATGACCAGTCCCAGCCACCGGAACAGGGGTTCTGGATGTTCCGCACCCGTATCCCCCTGTCAGTGGCCTGGCTGGATCGCAATGGGCAGGTGGTGGGGATGCAAAGCATGAGCCCCTGTAGCGCAGCTTCTTCAACGGAGTGCCAGGTTTATCCGGCGGGAGTGAGCTTTCAGGCCGCGCTGGAGGTTAATGACGGCCTGTTTGAGCAACTGGGGGTTAACCAGAACGATACGGTGCGCGTTGCCTCCGGCCCCAGGGAGCAGCCCTGCGCCAGCAGCCGCCCCTTTTCCACCCTGCTGGATTAATCCCCTGCCTGTAACTGCCGTTCGATCACACCGGACAGCTGCTCCCAGTTAGTGACACTGAGCCGGGTGCTGTCCACCAGTACCGTTGGGGTAGCGGCAACCCGCAGTTGTTGGGCCACATTCAGGGACGCTTCCACGTCCTCCAGGCGCCGTTCA
The DNA here is from genome assembly GCA_007692645.1 of Halomonadaceae bacterium. GTDB lineage: Bacteria > Pseudomonadota > Gammaproteobacteria > Pseudomonadales > Oleiphilaceae > REBR01. Next base: position 1,357 of record REBR01000020.1, read on the forward strand.
TTGCGCAGGCAGCGCTCCAGACGCTGGGTATTAAGTCCCAGATCCTCCCCGTAGCCTGTAAAGACGTTAATCGGGTCATTACTGTTACTCCAGCGGGACTGGCGGTCGAACAGGGTTTGCTGCATGTCCCAGTAAGAGCCCTGGTCCCCGGCACAACGGGCAGCCATGGCGGCGGGAATGGCATTGCGGTGCTGGCGCAGGGGCATCTCGAAGAACACCAGCCTGACTTTGCCGGTATCAATGTACTGTTCCAGTAACCGTTCATGGGTCTGGCTGGCAAAACTGGCACAGGCCGGGCACTGGTAATCGGCAAATTCCCGTACCACTACCGGCGCGTCAGGGTCACCCCGCTGCACGCCGTATTGATCCAGTTCTGCGGGGAAGCGGTCTCCTGAGGCTGCCGGGAGTTGACCTGTGGGTCCGGCCCCGGGGGTTACCAGATACAGCACCAGGGCAATAACCGCGATGACCACAGTGATACCAATTCCCCAGAACAGACGCTGCTGACGTTGTTCCTTAACGCTCTTGTTGCTGGGCGCACCGGTGTGCTGGCGGCGTTTGGCTTCTCCCATGGAGCAGTCCTCTTGTGTGTTGTGTGGGTATGGTCTGGTACAAAACAGCCCCGTTACCGTGCCGTTGGCAATCGGGTGCTGTGGCCCCCGGTTGCCGTCGCCTTTGGTACTTGCTGCCATGAATGCTATAAAAGAAGCCTGAAGAGTATCCATGCCCGCCGCCCTGGCGCAAGTGGCCGGTAACGCCAGTCGGAGAAATAAACCATGCAGTTGTCCCGAGTTTTGCCAGTTAACCCCCTTGTCCCGCTGCTTTTGAGCCTGTTGATGGTGGGTTGTGCGGGTTTACCGGGGTTTATCCAGGGCAGTGAAGAAATGACCGAAGAACGGTGTCCGGCTCCCGGAGAATGGGTAGTGGCCGGTCAGCATGAATCCATTACATCTGCTCAGTTGCTGGCACAAATCAATGAAAACAGCATCGTACTCCTGGGGGAGCGCCATAAGTCCCGTGAGGATCACCAGTGGCAACTGCACCTGTTGGCAGCCCTGAACGGGCGTTTCGACAACATGGCGGTGGGTTATGAAATGTTTGTCCGTGACCAGCAGCCACAGCTGGACGCCTGGCTGGCCGGTGAGCTTAATGACGAAGAGCTGCTGGAGCAGTCGGACTGGGACCGCCACTGGGGCATGGACTTCAGTCTCTATGCCCCCCTGCTGCGGTTCAATCGTTTACAGCGGGTGCCTGGGGAGGCTCTCAACGTACCCCGTGAACTGGTCCGGCGTATCGGCCAGGAGGGTTGGCAGGCGGTGCCCCGGGAAGAGCGTTACGGGCTCTCCCAGGCAGCAGAACCCAGGGAAGAGTACCGGGAGTTTCTGGCTACCATGGCCAGCCATCACGGCCATGAAGCCGCCTCTGAGGAAGAGGTGACGGCGTTTATCCGGTCCCAGGGCGTCTGGGACCGGGCCATGGCAGAGGGGCTTTACTCACTGCAACAGCGTGGCTACGGTCCGGTGGCGGGGATCATTGGCCGGGGCCATATGGAAAACCGCCAGGGGGTTCCCCGTCAGTTGGCTGACCTGGGTGCAGAGTCCGTCTGGGTGCTGTTACCCTGGCGTGAAGGGGAAGCCTGCATGGGCCCGGACACGACACCGGCAGATGCTCTGTATGGTCTTCCCCTGTAGGGCATTCGTTAATCACCGAGCCAGAGAAACTGAATAGGTGTCTAATGACTGAACAGCCTGAAACTGCAGGCGTTATTACCGTGTTCTATGACGGCGCCTGCCCCCGTTGTCGCAAGGAGCGGGCCCGCTATGAGAAACTGGCCGGCAACAGTGGTGTTCAGTGGCTGGATATTACCGGTCAGGAAGACACCCTGCGTGAGCAGGGAATTGACCCCCAGGGGGCGTTACTGCAACTGCATGTGCGGGATAGGCAAGGGCGCATTCAGCGGGAAATGGACGCCTACCGGCTGCTCCTGTCCCAGATAAGCTGGCTGCGGCCCCTGGCCTGGCTGATCGGTTTGCTCCTGGTGCGGCCTCTGCTGTCCTGGTGCCTGACCCGCTGGGTTAACCGTCGGCTGCGTAAAGACGGACGTCTTCCGGGGCAGAGCTGCAGCCCCCAGGGCGGCGGCACTCAGCCCCCGGGCAATACCTAATCAGCGCCACTTTTCTTTCCAATCAATCTGGACAACACCCATGAGCCGTGACGATAACACCCCGGACACAGATCAGGAGCTGGATCAGCAGATGGAGCGCCTGGCACAGCAGCTGACCGACGACAAAGTCAACGCCATCGCAGAGC
>REBR01000019.1 GCA_007692645.1 Halomonadaceae bacterium
TGTCACAAAGCACTCTTCGACAGCGTCATCACCGGCGCAAAGGAGTCCTGCTGCCACCGCCATCGGCAGGATAGCGGAACGATCCTGAGTTAGAGCTGGCTGATAAATAATAACGGGGAAAGGCCCGGTACCAATGCCAGGGACATCGCTGTCTGGCATGGTTACCAGAATGGGTACCGTCACCTCATCCGTCTGACGGGGGAACGGAAAGCGATAAGTGATGCGTTCGGAAATGGCCAGAGGCAAGTCTACATTAGGGCCGAAGTCTGCAGCACTCCAGGTGCTGCCCTGAATGGCAATGCCATCCAGCTCAGCTTCTGGCAGCCCCATGTAATAAGGCAGGGTGATTTCCCCTTCAAACACCCGTATGTCAACGTCGATCTCGGTGATATCACCAAATAGGGGAAAATCCAGCACACTCCCGCTCTGGCCAAATGCCGGGTTGATTTCACTACCATCACGCTGGTTGTAAATGCGCACAGTTCGGGCACCGGGAATGCTCAGCAGTGACTCTGCCAGGCCTGCCAGGCGATCAGCCTCTGTGCCATCATCCCCCAGCTCCTCTTCAGCAATCTGAGCCACTGCGGTTTGCATGGCAATGGCAGCAAAACGGTCCAGTTCACCGCTGCTGTCTGTAGACGCGGCATTAAAGGTCAGACGCTCCCGGGCATCCCGGGCAGCCATCAGCCGATCAGCAAAGTCCTGATCAAACAGCCGGAACTCCTGATCTTCATCGGTCAGCAGCTGGAAGATACGGGCGTTAATGGTTTCCTCAACGGTGCTTGCACCATTGCCCAGGGGGATTTCGCTGACGTTATAGAAGCCTTCTACCAGGCGCTGGATCTCAGCCTGGCGCAGCTCGATGCTCAGACTGTTGTTAAAGAAACTCGCTGGCGCGGCATTGGCCAGCAGCACATCCTCAATGGCAGTGGTGGTAAAGGTGGCGGAATAGACAATGTCATCAAAACCAGGGATGGAAACCGTTTCATCCAGTGACTGTTGATTGAAAAAGTCCCGCTTAAAGCGGTTGAAATCGGTGATCTGTTGCCGGGCAGGCATGGCAGAATCACGGAACGGCTGGACCAGTGGGTTAGTCAGCACCCGGGCGGGGTTGGAGATACTCTGGTAACCGGGGGAGCCCACCAGACGACGGCCCTGGGAGTCCCGCAGGTCGTTACTCAGAGCCACCGCATATTTGGTTTTCGCAGCCAGAGGGCTTTCCGGCAGAATACGTATGGCGTTGTTGCTGCCGCCGTCCACACTGATCAGCTCCAGACGCACCGGGGGCGACTCCAGCAGGCGATCGAAAATCTCGTTGGCATCATTGGTATCGCCACGGCTTTCCAGAAACTGGGCGCGACGGTAATCGTTCATCAGGGTCAGGCCAGGCACCTCCCCTTCCCCGGCCATCAGGCTGTCACCACCGGCGTATTCCAGGGGTAACAGAAACACGTTCTGGTCCGGGTTCGGGATCACCACCCCGTCCAGATCCCCTTCACCTTCCACAAAAGGACGTGCATCCAGGGTCTGACTGGCGTCAAGGCTGGCGCTGATCTTGATATCAAAAGGACTTAATACCGAAGCCCCATCCAGAAAGCCCAACCCCTGGGTAACCGGGTTGGCAGGATCGGATCCGTTCAGGGCGGTACCGTCATTGTCTTCATTAATGAAAAACAGGGCATCTTCCGGCAATGGGAACTGGGTCTCTACCGGATTGTAGACCGGGTGTGTCCCCGTCTGGATTTGTGAATTGGGTACGGGAAGCACCGCGCCTTCATTTTTGCCCTGATTGGCATCGTCGAGACAGCCAGCCAGGGCTATAGCGCCCACAGTGACCGCCAGCAATGATTTTCTGCACTGAAGCATGGATACATCCTTCTGCTTGTTATTGTCGTGTGTTCGAACGGGTAACGCCGCCAGAGGGGAAGGCTCAATGCCCACCCCCGACATTACGGGTTAGTACTTACACGGTAAGAATTGAGCGCGGGTTCCTGTTTTTTTGCCCGGTCAGGCAGGAAGTGTGCAAAATCCGGTAAATCATGTTTAATGGATAAGAGGATCTTAAAAGCTAACCAATGCCAATATGGAAGCGCACAACATCAGGAGAACAGGGTGATCGGCGACCGCGACGTTATTGTCATTCGTGATGAGCGCATGCTGGCTCACAAGCCCGATGCAGCAGAACATTTCCAGCCCGGGCGCATGGACCGGCGGGTACGGGAAATCCTCACCGGACTGGGCTTCCAATGGGACTACCCGGAGCACCCGGGGCGGCTTAGCGCCATTACCGACCTGTTGGATGAAAACCCTATTGCCGGGGTGCGCTATGAACCTGGCCGGGTGGCCACCATGGAAGAACTGAACCGGGTGCATACCCGCTCTTACCTGAAGGATATTTTTAAACTTCGAGGACAGAACGCCTGGCTGGATATGGATACCACGGCAGTATCCCCCGGCAGCATTGAAGCCGCGGAAGTGGCCGCAGGTTCTGCCATTGCGGCAGTGGAGGCGGTGGTTTCAGGCAGGGCCCGCAGCGCCTTTTCACTGAGCCGACCCCCGGGGCACCATGCGGAACCGGTGCGGGCCAGGGGCTTCTGTCTGTTTAACAACGTGGCGGTGGCTGCGGCCCATGCCCAGGAGATACTGGGCTGCGAGCGGGTACTGATCATTGACTGGGACGCCCACCACGGCAACGGCACCCAGGATATTTTCCTCGCCTCTGACAGCGTGATGTTCTTTGATACCCACCGGGCAGCCCCCTTCTATCCCGGTTCCGGAACCCTGGAGGAAGTGGGTGCAGGACTTGGGGAAGGCTATACCATTAATGTGCCACTCCCCGGGGATACCGGGGACCTGGGCATGCTGAAGGCATTTGAGGAAATTCTGGTGCCGGCGGCAAACTGGTTTAAACCGGACCTGATACTGGTATCGGCAGGCTTTGACCCGCACCGGCTGGACCTGTGCCTGAACCTGACCTACGACGGCTTCCGCAACATGACCCGCCTGATCCAGGATCTGGCAGACACCCACTGCGACGGCCGTCTGGCCATGGTTTTGGAAGGGGGATATAACCTGGAGTGCCTGGCCCTGGGAGTCCAGGCGGTGCTGGAGACCCTGGCCGGAGCAGACGTACCGCCCCTGTCAGAGCCAGGCTATGAGGAAATTGAGGAGGCGGCCAGGTTCCACCTGAGCGCCTTCAGCGAAGAGCCGGACTAAAACTCCCCTGCCGCCACATCCATCATGCAATCAGAGCCGTTACGGATCGCTTCCGCCAGTGACAGGCTCTGGGGCAGTTGCCGCTGATAAAAGAAGCGGGCGGTTTTCAGCTTGGCGCTGTAAAACCCGGTGCTGTCCCCTGCTGCCTTGGGGGCAGCTACCTGCACCATACGGGCCCACAGATACGCCTGAGCGGTGAGACCAAACAAATCCAGGTAATCCACAGCCGCAGCACCGATCTCTGCCGGATTTTTTCCCGCCGCTTCAATCACCAGCTCAGTCACATCCGCCAGCCGCTCAAGGGCCGCTGCCAGGCTCGGCAGAAACTCTGCCAGAGCCGGTTCCTGCTGATTCTGAGTAATGAAATCGGCGATCTCACCGGCAAACAGCTCAAAATAACAACCCTTGTTGACGACGATCTTGCGCCCCATGAGATCCATGGCCT
>REBR01000145.1 GCA_007692645.1 Halomonadaceae bacterium
GCCTGAAGAAGTCACTGCTGAGAAAGGCCTCATCATCTGCCAGTTCAAAGACCCGCACTACTACTGATGCAGGCTGATCATCGCTGTCAGGATTGAGATTGTGGCCGGCCTCGATCAGCAGATTGGTGGTGGGGTTCAGTAAGGTGCAACCGGCTGTGGCCAGAAGCACCCAGGCACTCAGTAACAGGATGGCCAGTCGCTGAACGTTAATCATGATTGTGGCTCCCGGGAATGTCCCTGGCTGGCATTTTCATAGGCTTCGACGAAGGCATCACTGCGCAACATGCGCTCACTTTCCCCGTACTCTTCACGGAGCAGTTGGCGCCGTTGCTGGTCATGGGTCCGGGCCTTACCCCCAAAAGCCCAGCGCTTCGGCTTTGCTCCCTTGGGCTCTTCCAGCAGGGCAGCAACCACTGCCTCAACGCCAGCCAGCAGGGCTTTCTCATGGGTCATGATGTCGTCAAAGGCTTCTTCAACGGCACTGCGGGGGGCCAGGAAGGAGTCATGGCGGCGCAGGAGTAACGCATCCAGTGCGTCTGCCGCCGTGGCTGAAAATTTCAGTGGGTTATTTTCCTGTTTACGAAACAGGGTTTGCTGTACCCGAAGCTGTTGCTTGAGCTCTGCCCGGGAGCGAAGCAGTTCCTGCAACCGCTCCAGCAGGATGCGGGTCAGTTCCCCGAGGGACTGCAGCATGGCCGGGGTGACCCGTTCCGGCTGCAGCTGTGACATCCCAAGCCCCTCCAGCAACGCAGCCAGATGCTGTTCCCTGGGGACCCGGTCTGAATCGCCGGAATGTGCCGGTAAAGACTCATTCTGCCATTGCCAGCCCTGGGGGATACCGCTACGGGGCAGATCCACATGGCTGTCCCCCATACGCTGATGCCCCAGGCCCGCCGCCAGGGTCGGGTTGCCTCCAGTGCTTTGTTGCGCCGGCAACTCCCCCAGTTGCGCCGGGGTAACCGGAGCAGGTGCCATAGGGGGTGCGGCAACGGAAGAGGTGACGGCTGCTGGCTCGACCTCCGGGGGGGAGTTCACTGCCAGCTCATAGTCCCCCAGACGTAACTGGTCCCCGGGATTGATAGGGGCCTCATTACCTTCTCCCAGGGGCTCACTGGCCTGGTTCAGGAAAAGTCCATTAGTTGAGATGTCGCGCACAAAAAACTGGCCATCACGGCAGAATATTTCTCCGTGACGGGAGGAAATGACCCGCTCAGGGTCCGGTAAGTGCCAGTCACACTCAGGGGAGCGCCCCAGAACATGACGCCGGTGCGGGGAAAACTGCTGACTGGAAACGACACTGGGGGAGAGCCGCTGGTAGCTGGTAATAACGAGTTCCAGCACCTTATCCTGGTCCAACTCCATGGGCCGGGTCCTTCCTTTGACTGCTGTAAACGGGGTATCCCGAACTGCCTTATCCTGGCAGCGCACCAGGCTCCGCTGGTGGTAAAAAATCGAAAGCAGAATAGGGTGCGACTCTTTATTTGTCAACGCGAACCACTGCCCATTCTCGGCCAAAAGTTCCGTTGACGCTATCTGTCCCCATTTCATACCATAGCCGCGCACAGGACGTCATAGGATGGATTATTGCTGCAGCTTCGCCTGCGGTAACTGCAGAACAGGATGCACTGCCATGGGAAAACCTGCCGCCGTACTCGGCTCTTTTCATACCTGCCCGAAGACCACGGGTAATACCCCCCATGTGGGTGGACCAGCTCTGGCTACCGCCGCCAATGTGACGGTTGGCGGTCTGCCCATTGCCTGTGTCGGCGACAAACTGGTGTGTGTCGGGCCACCGGATAAAATCACCCAGGGCTCAGGCACTGTCACCGCAAATGGCAAGCCCGTTGCACGGCTCGGTGATGGCACCGGCCACGGCGGCAAGATCGTTGCGGGTAATCCAACGGTATTGGTAGGAGGCTGATCCGCCTACCCACAAGAAGAGGATCACTGCATGGATGTCAGTGACAGCAAAAAGCCCTCTGCTCAAGCCCGCCATAAACGTCTTGGCCAGGTGCTCAAGGGCCGTTACCGGATAGAGTCACTGATCGCTTCTGGTGGAATGAGCGATGTTTACCGGGGAGTTGACCAGCGCCTGGAGGAAGCGGGGGTGCAAAACCCCCAGGTGGCGGTGAAGATTCTGCGCAGTGTGCTCACCCGGGACCGTAATGCTCTGCGGTTACTGGCCCGGGAGGCCAGCCAATGTATGGGGCTTTCCCACCCCCACATCATCCGGGTCAAGGACCTCGACCATGACGGCGAGACCTGGTTTATGGTGATGGAACTCCTCGAAGGAGAGCCTCTGTCCCGGGTCATTCAACGGGCCAAACCCCAGGGTCTTGGTTGGGCCGGTGGCCGGGCGGTTCTGGTACAGATTCTGGATGCCCTGGCCTATTCCCACCGCCAGGATATTGTCCATGCGGACCTGAAACCCTCGAATATATTCCTAACCGCCAAAGGGGATATCAAGCTGCTGGATTTCGGCGTTGCCCAGGCCCTGAAGCCTGAGCAGCATGTGGATTTCCTGCAGCCGCGCCATGATGATGAAACCACGGTCTACGGCTATACCCCCGCCTATGCCTCCCCGGCCCTGATTGCCGGAGAGGAGCCGGGAGTGGCGGATGACCTATACGCCCTGGCCTGTATCAGCTTCGAACTGCTCAGCTCCCGCCACCCGTTTCAACGGCGTAAACTGACTGATAAGGAACGGGCTAACTATCCCCTCCTGAAGCCGAAAAACATGCCCCGGCGCCTTTGGGTGCCAGTACGGAAACTGCTCAAAGGGCAAGGTTCAGGCGTTACCCTGGCAGATTTTCAACAGGCCATGGCTCCCCCCGCATGGCATCGGCATATTTATCCGGCGGCCCTGGCTGCCAGTCTGGTAATAGCCGGGGTTTTCAGTCTACAGGCCCATTCTGAACGTCAATACTCGTTGCAGGTTTTGCAGACCGCTGATGAGAAAGCACAGCAGTTGGCCTGGGTTGCCCGGCAACCCCCGGAGGAATTACTGGCTGCCCTGGATGAATTACCCCCCCTGTATCAGTCTGCACTGTTAAAACAGCAACATCAGGCATTGGTCAACGACTATCTGGCACGCGTAGAACGTCAGTTGCAGCAGCCCGGGCGCAGCAACCTGCCGGATATGCCCGGGGCCTTGGCCCTGCTGGCTGAAGCCCGGGATCATTTCCCCCATGACCAGCATTTGCTGGAAAAACATGAAAAACTCAGGCGCCAGGATCTGTCCCTGCAGTCTGCCCTGGCAGAGGAGATCCACAGCCGGTTGGATCAGGCAGATTATGACGACGGCCCCAGCCTGACGACCCTGCAGGAATTGACCGCCGATTTTCGCTTCCTGACAGATCGTCAACTTCCCCCCAGCGACAGGGCTCTGGGGCAGTTTGATGAGCGCCTGACCCGGGCCCTGGAGCAGGATGATGGGGCTACACTGGCCAGACTGCTGCAAGTCGCCGGGTTATTTATGCATCAGGAACAACTGGCAGATAACTGGCAGCCTCTGCTCGATCGCCTGAGCCAGGCCCGCAAGCTGGAAACCGCCATTGCACAGCTGGGGGAATACCACGCAGCCGTAGAAGCCGGTGAAACCGCCAGCTACCCCCAACAGGCGGCTAAAGACTTCTATGGGCCACGCATGAGCCACTAAC
>REBR01000043.1 GCA_007692645.1 Halomonadaceae bacterium
GCTGTCAGGCCCATTTTTCAGAATGCTCAGCTTATCCGACACCGCCAGGTCGTCCTGTTGGGCTCGTAATTGGCCCGGCCCACCGGGTTGTGCATTGCCATATGCCCATCCTGCTGAAAATGCCGTATCGGGCACTTGGGCGCATTGATGGGTATATGGGTGAAGTTGGGCCCCCCAAGGCGTTTGATCTGGGTATCGAGATAGGAGAAGTTGCGCCCCTGCAGCAGCGGGTCATTGGAGTGGTCGATACCTGGCACGATGTTCTGGGTGCAGAAGGCCACCTGTTCGGTGTCGGCAAAGGCGTTATCCACCGTCCGGTTAAGCACCAGCTTGCCGATGGGCTTCACCGGTACCTGTTCCTCGGGAATAATCTTGGTGGCGTCCAGCACATCAAACTCAAATTTATCCGCAAAATCCTCATCGAAGAGCTGAACCCCCAGTTCCCATTCCGGGAAGTCGCCACTCTGGATCGCATCCCACAGGTCCCGGCGATGGAAATCCGGGTCCGCCCCGTTGATTTTCAGGGCCTCGTTCCAGACCACGGACTGCAGCCCCAGCTTGGGCTTCCAGTGGAATTTAACGAAGGTGGACTCGCCGGCCTGATTCACAAACCGGAAGCTGTGCACACCGAACCCTTCCATAAATCGTAATGAGCGGGGAATGGTGCGGTCTGACATGGCCCACATGAGCATATGCATGCTTTCCGGCATCAGGGTGACAAAATCCCAGAAATTATCGTGGGCGGACTGGGCCTGGGGGAATCCCCGGTCCGGCTCCTGCTTGGCCGCATGGATAAGGTCCGGAAACTTGATGGCATCCTGTATAAAGAACACCGGAATATTATTGCCAACCAGATCCCAGTTGCCCTGTTGGGTATAGAACTTTACCGCGAAGCCGCGCACATCCCGGGGCACATCCGCCGAACCCTTGTTGCCCAGCACCGTCGAAAACCGCACAAACACCGGCGTTTTCTCACCAGCCCGCTGAAACAGGCCCGCCCGGGTCAGGTCTGCCAGGTTCCCGTAGTTTTCAAAGTAGCCGTGGGCCCCAACCCCCCGGGCGTGAACGACCCGTTCCGGGATACGTTCGTGGTCAAAATGGAAGATCTTTTCCCGCATCACCTGGTCTTCCAGCAGGGTGGGGCCCCTGGCGCCAACCCGCAGGGAGTTCTGGTCATCCGCCACAGGGGCGCCTTGCTGGGTAGTCAGCGTGTCTTCCTCGCCCTTGGCGTGCTGGTGGAGTTCACCGCCGTTTCCCACGGCAAAGGGACATCCTTGGTTTTTGCTTGGCATGATTCGCTCCTTGATACGTTAGCGGACTCCGTTCGCTGGCTGAAAGCCATGTTGGCTCCGGACGCACTTGGACACCAAAAGAGGGAAGAGTATCCGTGTTGGAATGGGTGGGGGAAAATGAAGACTGGATAACACCACTGACCCAGATAGGCACACTGCTGGTGTGGCTGTTCTACGCCCAACTGCTCTACAACGGCTATCGCCGCCAGAGACGGCCACGCATCCTGATCAACATGGGGGTAGGGGGGGAAGGCCTGGACTCCCCATGCCTGGTCTGCAACATGAGCCAGGAGGCCGTTTACGTCTATTTCATCCTGTTGATTCTGGAAACCTCAGAAGGCCCCATTTATGAACCGGTGACCGACTGTGAAGTTGACGCCATGGGCAAAGACACCAGCCTGGTGAGTGCCAGAACCCGGCAGGGCCCAGTGGAGTCAGGGAATTATCTGGAACTGCTGTCCTATCGCCTGTTGCTCGAACGGGCGGCCAGGACAGGGGGAATAGCGCTCAACAATGCCAAGCCGGTAAACCCGGAGATTGACCTTCACGCCATGGAGTTCCACGTCATCTGCATCTACGGCTCAGACAACCAGCCCTTCGGAGCCGTCAGGCGCTTTACACTGCAACAGCGGGGTGCTGAAAATATAACCCTGATACCCGATTCCGTTGACACCGCCCACAAAACCTCATGGCAATACCGGCGCCAGATACGCCGGTGGTTAAAGAGTTATGGCAGCTAAAACAATGCCAGAGAGAAGGTGTTAGCGGTTCAGGCACTGCTTGAGGCAAGTCTGGCATCAATGGCGAAGGTTAGTCCGTTCGACTTTGACCCCGGCAAATAAGGCCTCCACCGTCTCCCGGCCGGGAACCCGGTTGCCGGGGGAGCTTATTGCCGCTGCTGCTGCCGCAACCCCATAGGCCAGGGCCTGGGCCTCACTGCTGCCATTGGCCAGGTGGTGTATCATCAGGGATACAAAGCTGTCTCCTGCACCCAGGTGGTTGACCACCTTGACCTTGGGGGGAGATGCCTGGAGTCTTGCTCCGCTGGCAGTCACCATCAGCGCCCCTTTATCCCCCCGGGTCACCACCAGCAGCTGGGCGGCGCCTGCCCGGACCCGCTCCTCCATGAACGCCAGCTGACTCTCGGCTTGCCAGTCACCCGTATACCCCAGTTGCGCCAGTTCCTCCGGATTGATCTTCGCCAGATACACGCCACTTGCCAGTGCCGGCTCCAGGGACGGCCCTGCCGCATCAAGCACAACCCGGGTGCCTTTTTGCCGGGCCTCACTGGCGAGCCTGCCATAGAAATCATCGGGGACACCCGGGGCCAGGCTGCCACTGAGTACCAGATAACCCCTGCTGTCGCAGGCCTGTAAAACCGCCCCCTGGCAGGCACGCCACTGCGCCTCACTCAACGCTGCACCGGTGAATACCAGGTGGAACATGCGCCCGCTCGCGGTTTCAGTCAGGGCCAGGTTCTGGTGCGTACTCTGGTCAATGGCAATACGCCGGCAGGGAACTGACTCTTCCCTGAGCATCCGTTCAATCGCCTCACCGTTACCACCACCCCCCGGGAAAATGGCCAGAACAGTCTCCCCGAGAGAGTGCAGGTTGCGGGCCACATTAATACCACCCCCGCCAGGCTCCCTGGCGGATACGCTGCAGCGGGTCTTGGCATCCTCAACCAAGTGGTCGGTTTCAACGTACTGATCCAGAGAAGGTGCCATGGTTAATGTGGTAATGGTGGTCTTGATAAGGATTTCCCCTCGGTGAGGCATGGCGTATCGGCAAAGCTCTTGTTTGATTATTGGGCCACCCTGGTCCCCTGTCCAGGGGTAGGGGATGAATATACAGCGGGTGCGCCAGTGCAGGCAGTTTAACCGGGGTATATGACCCGTTGGCGAACCGGCTGGGACTCCGGTACCGTAGTTAAATCCCCGGCATTCTGGAGACCCCATGCTCTCTCACCAGCCCCCCTTAACCCCACTACCGCCAGTGCGCATCCTCTGTGACGAAATGCTGCTGGGGCTGGCCGGTTGGCTGCGCATTGCCGGGTACGACACCCGGGTACCGGACCCGGGCACCCAGGACCCCCAGGTGGTAGCCAGTGCCGTCAGGGAAGGGCGCTGGCTGATCACCCGGGACCGGGGCTTACTGACCCAGAGCAGCACCCCGGAGGTGGTGGTATTACTGGAAAGCCAGGGCCTGAACGCCAACTGCCAGGAACTTAGCCGGCGACTGAACCTGAACTGGCTGCACGCCCCGTTTTCCCGCTGCAAACGCTGCAATACCCGGCTTATCCCCTGGTCTGAAACACCTCAGCCACAGGGGCAGCAGGCAGAGACCGTGGTCTCTTAT
>REBR01000018.1 GCA_007692645.1 Halomonadaceae bacterium
CTGCTGGAATCCCAGGAGCTTTCCAGTGATGTGGAGGAGCAGGTAAAATCCCTGCGGGACAAGGGCGAAGCCGCCCACGACGACAATGACCATGAAGCCGCCATGGCCCACCTGGATGAAGCCATGGAGCTGCTGGCAGAAGATGCCCACGGCACGCAATACTAGATCCCGATGAGAAGCTGAACATTGATCGCGGCTGTAGCCGCTCCTACAAGGCCCCCTGACTAAACTCAGCCATGGCCCCTCACCTGTGGGAGTGGCTATAGCCGAGATCAGGCCTTATGCACAACCCGCGCCCCCTGAAAGCGAGACCCGCACTGGAACCTTATGAGCCGTAAAAAACGCCCCCCGATTCCCCACTTCGGGCAGCCGATTATCGAGACCCACTGCCACCTGGACTACCTTCAGGGGCAGCCCCTTGAGGATACCCTGGCAGCAGCTCGGGAGGTGGGGGTGGAGCGTATGATCACCATCTCCGTCTCACCCCAGAATCTGGCCACGGTGCAACAACTGGCCCAAACCTACCCCCAGGTGTATGGCACCCAGGGCATTCATCCCCATGAGGCAGACCACTGGCAGAACCACCTGAGTGGTGATATCGCTGAAGCCATTGGCCAAAGCCAGGGCAAACTGGTGGCGGTGGGGGAGATCGGCCTGGACTACCACTATGACCACAGCGACCGTAAAGCCCAGTGGCAGGCCTTTGAAGCCCAGCTGGCCCTGGCTTCAGAGCTTGATCTGCCGGTGGTGATTCACAGCCGTGATGCGGATGAAGACACCATGGCCATGCTGCGCCAGTTTGAATCCAGCCTGGGACGACGTGGTGTGATTCACAGCTTTACTTCAGGCCCGGCACTGGCGGAATACGCCCTGAGCCAGGGCTGGCATCTGGGATTTAACGGCATCTGTACCTTTAACAAAGCAGAAAACGTGCGGGACATAATGCGCATGACCCCGGTGGAGCGGTTGCTGCTGGAAACCGACGCCCCCTTCCTGACGCCAGACCCCTACCGGGGCCGTGAAAACGCCCCCTGTTACCTGCCGTTTGTGGCCCAGAAAATGGCAGCAGTGAAGGAGGTACCGGTGGAAGAGTTACTGAGCGCGGTCTACCGCAACAGCGAGGCCCTGTTCTTTCCTGCCAGCCACCCGTCCTGATCTGATCGCGGCCATGGCCGCTCCCACACAGAGCGCCACTCCGGGAGCAACCTTACCACCCTGCTGGACACCTGTGGAAGCTCTCCACCAACCTGCCAGGCATGCTCAGTCTCCCTGTGGGAGCGGCTATAGCCGCGATCAGGCTCCAGCCCCACTGCAACCCAGCCGGAGTCTCCAGCGCCAGAGTGGCCGAATCGCGGCCATGGCCGCTCCTACACAGAACGCCACTCCGGGAGCAGCCTTACCACCCTGCTGGACACCTGTGGAAGCTCTCCACCAACCTGCCAGGCATGCTCAGTCTCCCTGTGGGAGCGGCTATAGCCGCGATCAGGCTCCAGCCCCACTGCAACCCAGCCGGAGTCTCCAGCGCCAGAGTGGCCGAATCGCGGCCATGGCCGCTCCTACAGGGTGAGCTACCACAGGGGGTCATGGGGGCCCCGGTCAAAACAACCGGTCTGGGTGAAGGGCGCGCCCCGGTCGCGGATTTCCCGGGCCAGGCGTTGCGCGGGCAAGGGCCAGTGGGGCTGGCCCGGGCTCTCTACCCGGTAATCCTGTTCCAGCAGGTCGGCGGCAATGGTGCGTACCGCCTCTTCCGCTTCCCGTACTGAATGAAACGGCCCCTGGCGCAGCCGCAGTCCGGGCTGGCTGGTGTGCTCGCCACTCAGGGCCACCAGTGCCCAGACCTGCTCCGCCACCGACTTGATATACAGTTCTGTGCGTTTTGGTCCCCGGGTCAGGGCCAGCACCCGCAGGGTGCCGTCCGTGGTGTGCAGATAGTGCAGCTTCACTCCTGCTCCCCGGCCACCGGGGCCGTCTCGGGGCCGTCCTGCACCAATACCCAGGGGGCCACTACCAGGGCCCACACCGAGGCCTCACTGGCGTACCAGCTACGGGCCTGGTCCGGGCTCACTTCCCCCAGTTCGCCACTGGCCATCCAGGCCTCGAAGCGGGGTTTGTCGTCCTGGCTCAGGGCCACCCCCACGGTCATCAGATCCAGTGAAGGGGCCACTGCCACCACCTGGCCCCGGGCATAGTAGCGTTGCAGTTCCAGCCAGGGAATGGGGGCGGTTTCCAGATTCAGTTTGGCCCGCAACAGGTGTTCGTCGCCGGGGCTCTCAGGGCCTGCCATGGATTCTCTCCCTTGCTGTTGATCATCATGGGATAACACAAACCACAAAAAACGCGACAGCAGACGACATCACTGCCCCCTGTCTGCCGCGTATCCGCGGGTTACCCGGTGCCCTTCAACGGGACCCGGCGTAGAAGCCAGACTTACTGGCTGGCGATCAGTTCCCGCAATACATGGTGCAGTATACCGCCGCTCTTGTAATAGGCGATCTCGTTGACCGTATCAATGCGGCACAATACCTGGGTTTGCTGGCGGCTGCCATCGCCCTGTTCAATCTCCAGGGTCAGCACCTGGCCGGCCTTGAGGTTATCGTCCAGGCCTTTGACGCTGATCACCTGGGCACCGTTAAGACCCAGGGACTCCCGGGTTTCGCCGTTCATAAACTGCAGCGGCAGTACCCCCATGCCCACCAGGTTGGAGCGGTGGATACGCTCAAAGCTTTCCGCGATCACCGCCTTGACCCCCAGCAGGTTGGTGCCTTTGGCGGCCCAGTCCCGGCTGGAGCCGGTGCCGTATTCCTTGCCGGCGATCACCACCAGGGGGGTGTTCTCCTGCTGGTAGCGCATGGCCGCATCGTAAATGGGCATCTGCTCGCCACTGGGCACGTGGCGGGTGAAACCCCCTTCCACATTGGTCAGCATCTGGTTGCGAATGCGCACGTTAGCGAAGGTGCCCCGCATCATCACTTCATGGTTGCCCCGGCGAGAGCCGTAGCTGTTGAAGTCCGGTGGCTCCACCCCCTGCTCCTGCAGGTACTTGCCTGCCGGGGAGTCCGCCTTGATGGAGCCCGCCGGGCTGATGTGGTCCGTGGTGATGGAGTCACCGAACACCGCCAGAATATGGGCGTTATTCACATCCGCCGGCGGCGTCAGGGGCTTGTCGATGTCATCAAAAAACGGCGGGTTCTTCACATAAGTGGAGGTATCCCCCCAGGTGTAGGTCTTGCCGGTACCCACGGGAATCTGCTTCCACACTTCGTCCCCTTCAAACACCTCGGCGTATTCCCGGCGGAACATGTCACCGTCCACCTTGCGCACTTCGTCTGCCACTTCCGCGTTACTGGGCCAGATATCCTTCAGGAACACATCATCGCCATTCTGGTCCTGCCCCAGGGGCTCCTTGTGCATATCAATCAGGGTGGTTCCCGCCAGGGCAAAGGCCACCACCAGAGGCGGTGAGGCCAGCCAGTTGGCTTTTACTTCCGGGTGTACCCGGCCTTCAAAGTTACGGTTGCCGGAAAGCACTGAGGACACCAGCAGGTCCCCATCGGTGATGGCCTGGCTGATGGGCTCAGGCAAGGGGCCTGAGTTACCGATACAGGTGGTGCAGCCGTAACCCACCAGGTTAAAGCCCAGATCGTTCAGG
>REBR01000070.1 GCA_007692645.1 Halomonadaceae bacterium
CATCTTTGGTGCCAGTGGCCGGGGTGCCGGTGGCATGGGCGGTTTCCAGGGCCAGCGGGGCGGCGGCCGTGGCTTCAGCGTGAAAGGGGAAGACATCACCCACCAGCTATCGGTGTTTCTGGAAGAAGCCTACAGCGGCTGCGAAAAAGCCATCGCCATGCGGGTGCCGGAACCCGGCCCCGGTGGTGGCCAGCAGATGCGCAAACGCACCCTCAAAGTGAAAGTGCCTGCGGGGGTCCAGCACGGCCAGCATATCCGCCTGCGGGGCCAGGGTGCTGCGGGCATGGGTGACGGTCCTGCGGGGGACCTGTTCCTGGAGATCCGCATTGCCCCCCACCCCCATTTTCGCCTGGAAGGCCGCAACCTGGAACTGACCCTGCCGGTAACCCCCTGGGAAGCTGCCCTGGGGGCCACCCTGGCGGTGCCTACCCTGGCCGGCACAGTAAACCTGAAAATCCCTGCCGGCAGCACCCAGGGTAAAAAATTACGACTCAAGGGCAAGGGCATGCCCGGGAACCCGCCGGGAGACCAAATTGTCCAGTTGGAAATTGCCATGCCACCGGAGCAGACCGAGCGCAGCAAGGAGCTCTTTCAGGCACTGGCAGAAGAGGTTCCGTTTAACCCCCGGGCCCACCTGGGGGAGACACCTTAAGGGAGTTGCACATGGCCACTAACCACCTCACCGGGGAACTGATTGACCACACCCTGACCCTGACCCTGCACCAGTTATGCCGGGATGGCAGGGTGCATGCGGAATTTGTACTGGAACTGGTGGAATACGGGGTCATCCAGCCCCGCAGTGGCCAGACCCCCGGGGAATGGCGCTTTGCCGGGGATGACCTGGTACGCCTGCAGCGGGCCCTGCGCCTGCAACGGGACCTGCAGGTGAACCTGCCAGGGGTGGCGTTGTCCCTGGATTTGCTGGAAGAGCTGCAGGAGTTGCGGCGGCAACTGGCGCAGTTGCCTTGATAACTCCAAAATGGGGACAGACCACGTTTTTGGCACTTCAAAAAACGTGGTCTGTCCCCATTTTATCTGTCCCCTCCCTCAGGAGAACAACGGCTTAACAGCGTCTGCCAACCTGCCCGTCTCAGTCAACTCCAAAAAACCATCCCCCAACCGCTCACTTTCCCCCATACAAATCCGCCAGTCCCGCTCCCGCTCCTGATCACGCCCCTCATAGAGCACAAAGTCCCGGCGGTCCGGCAGTTTGCCCGTGGGCAGGCGGGTCAGGTAATGGGCGGAGGGGGCCACCAGCAGCACATCCTTGAGCCGCTCCCGGTCACCCCGGCGCCAGCGCCATGGCTTGTCGAACCACCCCGGCACAATGCGGTCGGTGAAGTGGGGGTACAGCACCACCCCGTCGTCGCACTGGTAGGGCAGATCCAGGTGGTAATCCACCATGCCCCCATCACGGAAATTCTGCCCCGGTATACCGGCAATAGCCGCTACCGCACTCATCACACCGGGGATTGAGCCGGATGCCAGCAGGGCCTGGTGCAGGTTCTCTGTGGTCAGTGCTCCCAGGCGCCCCGGCATATCTTCAAACGGTCCCATGGAGGGCGCCTGGCGGGGGTCATGGAGCAGCACCCGTTCATAGAAAAACCGCAGCCAGGGCCGGTGCAGGGCATTAGCCAGAATCACACTGCCCAGGCCCAAGGCCAGTGCCAGGGTATGGTCAGAGCCAATGGGGCCGCGGCTGCGGGCCACCATCACTTGCAGGGAGTAATGGGGGTTCTCCAGTACCTGGGGCCCCTGGCCGTCCAGTAACTCCTCGAGCATGGCCTCACACTGGGCCGCCACCTGCTGGCGGCTGCTGCCCCGGGTGAAGCGCTGGCAGGTATACAGCTCCCCCAGTCGCTTCAGCCCCGCCACCGGGTCTGGCAGGCAGGCACTGGCAAAACGCCAGCTACCAATGGAAGAACCGATCAGGCTGCGCTGCCGGGGCACCCGGGGCAGCCAGTCACCGAACAAGGCCAGGTCCAGCCCCTGAATACCCAGGGCCTTGGGGCCACCGGCGGCACCGGGCAGCAGGGTGACATCACCGGGGGTAAGGCCCCGGTGGCGAATCCGGGCCAGAGCCCGGTCACCCGCCAGCAGCGTCAAAGCCGGAGTGGAATCCTGTATTACTGCCATGAAAACAACTCAGATCCGTTAGGTTGCAAAGGCGGTGTCCGCAATCAACTTGCGGAAATCCTGGTAATGCCGCACCACCAGGGCAGGGGCTTCAAAATGGGGGTAATGGCCAATGCGCAGCAACGGCACCACATCCCCCTCCGGCACCAATTCCCGGTAACGGGCCTGCATCGCCTGCCCTGACACCGGGTCTGCCTGGCCCCAGATCAGCCGCACCGGCTGGCGGGCATGCTGCAGCGCCCCCACCCAGCGGTGGCGATGACAGCGGCGCTCTTCCATATAATGGATCAGGCGGTGAATCACCCCCTGGCCGTTGTTATGGATCAGCAGCTGCCAGAAGTCTTCCAGGTTGGCCCGGGTGGGCTGGGTATCCGGGCCGAAAATCTTGCACAGATTATTCTCAAACACCCGCCGGGTCAGGGCACGGCTCACCAGACCACCCAGGGGCCCCAGCAACAATCGCTGCAACATAATGGGCCGGTGCACTTCCGGGCACAGGGCCCCATTGAGCAGACAGACACTGCCGATGGTAAACGGCAGGCTGCCTTCCTGATCCCGGGCCATCAGCTCCTGGGCCACACTGCTGCCATAATCATGGGCCAGCAGGTGCACATGGCGTATACCCAGCTGTTCCAGCCAGCCCTGGTGAATATCCGCCTGCTCGGTAATGGAGTAATTGTAATCCACCGGCTTGTCGGAAAACCCCAGACCCAGCATATCGCAGGCCAGCAGATGATAATCCTTGCTCAGCTGGGGCCATACCCGGTGCCAGTCCCAGGAAGCACTGGGGAAGCCATGCAACAACAGCAGCGCTTCTTTCCCGCGGCCCCTGGACGGACTTTTACCACCGGGGGTCTGCTCACTGCGGTGGGTAAAAATCTTGTGGCCATCGTAGCTGATCCACTCGCCCGCCTGCTGCCATGCCTTAAGATCCGCTGACTCAGTGCCATCGGCGGCGGCAAAGGGAGAGCGGGCTGGATTCTTGTCTTGCATGTGAGTCAGGCTCCTGCGCCAAACCGGTGAACTCTTGGCCGCATTAACAGGCGGTTCCAGATGGCGCTTCCTTGTGCCGGGCCAATACAATAGCACAGGCATACTGCCTCAGGTCAGCCCAGCCTGCGGTCATCCGACAGCCCCGTAATGGCGTATGCAATCAAGTGAACATGACCCGGCAGACACAGCACTGCATAATAGGCCTGAATACCGATCTGTAAACCACTTCAAGAGAATTCACCATGAGCAACAAGCTGGACCGTATGGCCGACAATTTTCGCAGTCTCATCGGCGACCTGGGGGAAAATCTCGAGCGTGAAGGGCTCCTGGATACTCCCATGCGTGCGGCCAAGGCCCTGCAGTTTCTGACCCAGGGCTATCAGCAGGATCTGACCACCATCGTCAACGGCGCGGTGTTCGAATCCTCCACTGACGAAATGGTCATGGTGAAAGACATTGAACTGTACTCCATGTGCGAGCACCACATGCTGCCCTTTATCGGCAAGTGCCATATCGCCTACCTGCCGGATGGCAAGGTACTGGGGTTATCCAAGCTGGCCCGCATTGTGGACATGTATGCCCGCCGCCTGCAGATCCAGGAAAGTCTGACCCGGGAAATTGCCGACGCCATCCAGCAGGCCACCGATGCCAAAGGGGTCGCTGTGGTGATTGAAGCCCAGCACATGTGCATGATGATGCGCGGCGTGGAAAAACAGAATTCAGTGATGAACACCTCGGTGATGCTGGGGGCATTTCGTAAATCCCAGGCCACCCGCATGGAATTCCTGACCCTGCTCAGGCGCTGACCGAGAATTAACGGAGAATTTCCCCATGAGCGATGCCGAACTCAGTACCCTTGCCTGTATCCGCATTAAAGACCTGCGTTTGCGTACTTATGTCGGCATAAAAGAGGAAGAGATCAACAACCGTCAGGATGTGATCATCAACATCGTACTGCACTACGACGCCGATGCCGCCATCCGCCTCAACGAAATCGACACTGCCCTGAATTACCGCACCATCACCAAAAACGTGATTGCCCACGTGGAGAACGGCCGCTTTGCCCTACTGGAGCGCATGACCCATGAAGTGCTGGCCATTGCCATGGAACCCGCCGCTGTGATCAAAGCCCAGGTAGAGATCGACAAGCCATTTGCCCTGCGCTACTCCGACTCCGTGTCCATCAGCCTGCAAGGGCAGCGGAGCTAGATCCCAGCCTTGCCGCAAAGTAATGTCATCACTGCTGTGCTTAAGCCACAATAGGACCTGTACCCGTTGCGCTCCGGGTCCTGCCCTGACCATTACCCTGTCCGGGGTGACCCGGTGCGCTGTTATCAAGGGTTCCTGCGTTCACGGTTCCGGAGCAAAAACTGACCATGAATTACAGTAAGGAATATCTGGCAAAAACCTTTCTTGCCGGGCTGGTATTGCTGCTGCCCCTGATGATCCTGGCCATTGTGTTTCGCTGGGTGTTCAACCTGATTACCGGCTTTCTGCAACCGGTCACCAACCTGGTGGTACGGGTCACCGGTATGCCGGAACTGGCAGGGGACCTGCTGGTGATCGCCGCCATACTCGGGGTCATCCTGCTGATCGGCAGCTTTGCCCGCACCACCCTGGGCAGCTGGCTGCAGCCACAGATCGACAATTACATGCAGCGGGTCGCCCCCGGTTACCGCATGATCCGGGAAATCGTCCAGCAGCTGTTTGGGGACAAAAGCGACTCCCCCTTTGCCAACGGCTCAGTGGCACTGATCTACCTGTATGGCCGGGACGTGGACATCACCGTCACCGCCATCGTCACCAGCAGCCATGACAGCGGCAAAAGCACCGTCTTTGTACCCACCGGGCCCAATCCCACCTCCGGGTTTATTTACCATGTACACCCGGACCTGATCGAAATGCGCCCGGACATTCGGGTAGAGTCTGCCCTGCGCACGGTCATTGCCTGCGGCACCGGGGCTGGCAAACTGTTCGGTGATGAACCCCGGAATCTGCCGGAAGGGGGCTCTGCCGCCGCCGACACCGGAACCAACGCCGGCAAAGCACAACCGTAAACACCGCAACACCACCCTCGCCGACCCGGCACCGGTGGTATTAACCGCAAGGATTCACCGGAACAGGTAACCCCATGACACGCCGACAGATCACCCTGATTTTTGCCCCCTTGCTGGCCCTGGCCCTGATCATCCCCACCGCCTGGCTATGGCTGGGCCCTGGCAGCTCCCAGGCCGGCCCCCATGAAGTCCTGGATGGCGTCGAAGCAGACACCATGGTGGTGTTTATGTCCCCCACCTGTGGCTGTTGCGGTGACTGGGTCACCCACCTGGAAGAGCACGGCTTTAGTGTGGAAACCCGGGAAACCGACCAGGTGAACCTGATCAAACAACAGGCCGGCCTGCCCCGGGACCTGGTCAGCTGCCATACCGGCTTTATCAACGGTTACCTGATTGAAGGCCATGTACCGGCTGAAGATATTCAGCGCCTGCTGGCGGAAAAACCCCGGGCCTCTGGCCTGAGTGTGCCCCGCATGCCCATGGGCTCCCCGGGCATGGAAATGGAAGGTTACGGCCGTGATGCCTTCGATGTGGTGCTTTTCCATGCCGACGGCGGGCGGGAAGTGTATAATACCTATCCCGCGATTTCCGCGCTCTGAACGACACCCTCTGGCCGCCCCCGGCGGCCTTTGGCGTCAACCTCCAGGCAACAGGTTCCCTTGCATGCTCAATGCCGACTCACTGAATCAGCTCCGTCAACTGCGCTCCGATATCAAGGCAGAAAAAATTGTCCACGGTGGCACCATTAAACGCATTACCCCGCGCTTTGGTTTTGTCGCCCTGGACGATGGCCGGGATGTGTACCTCCCCCAGGAACAGGCACAGCTGGCCCTGGTAGATGACCGGGTCACGGTCACTGTGGATGAGAGCGTCAAAGGCAAGCCCACCGCGGCCCTGGAGAATGTCGAGCAGCAGACCATGAAGCGCTTTATTGGCCAGTACCAGGTACGGGGCAAAGGCCACTTTGTGGTGCCGGATGTCAACGGCCTGAGCCGCTGGTTCTTTGTGCCCCCGAAATTGCGCCAGGGGGCCGCCCATGGTGACTATGTGGAGTGCCGGGTCAGCCGTCACCCCTACCCCAGCGGTAACGCCCAGGCAGAAATCCAGCGCATTATCGGTGCCGCCGAAGCCCCGGGCATTGAACGCAGCTACGCCCTGGCCCGCCATGAGCTCCACGACGAATTCCCCGAGCCCGTACTGGCGGAAACCGAGGCCCTGTCCCAGGCCAGCATAGACAACACCCTGGCCGCGGCAGACAGCCCCCGTGAAGACCTCACCGGGCTACCCTTTGTCACCATCGACGCCCCCAGCACCCAGGATCTGGACGACGCGGTCAGCGCCCGGGCTGAGGGGGACGGCTGGGTACTGTCCGTGGCCATTGCCGACCCGGTGGCACTGCTGCCCCCGGAAGGGGTCACTGAACAGGAAGCCCGCCTGCGGGGCAGTGCCGGTTATTTTCCCGGCCAGCCACGGCCCATGCTGCCCCCCGCCATCAGCCAGGAACTGGGCTCACTGGTCCCGGACCAGATCCGCCTGGCCCTGGTGATGGAAATCCCCGTGGCCGCCGATGGCAGCCTGGGGGATTACCGCCTGGTACCGGCCCAGATCCGCTGCCGCCACAAGCTCAGCTATGAATCCGTCAGCGCCCACCTGGAAAGCAAGCCCGACGACACCCTGAACACCGTGGCCCCGGAAGTACTGGAAAGCCTGACCCAGCTGGGGGCCGTCACCACTGCCCTGCGCCAGTGGCGCAGCGCCCAGGCCCTGCTCAGCGACGAACGCCCGGATTACCGCCTGCGCCTGAACGATGAGCGGCGCATCCGCAGCCTGGACAAACGCCACCAGACCCCCGCCAACCGCCTGATCGAAGACGCCATGATCGCCGCCAACCGCTGCGCCGCGGATTTCCTGGCCAAGAAAGGCCAGCAAGGGCTGTATATCTGCCACGCCGGTATCCGCCAGGACCGCCTGGACAATATCCGCAAACTGATCAACGAGTACTGCCCGGAACTGGCGGATATTGACCCGTCTACCCCGGAAGGCTTCCGGGCACTGATACAACGTGCCCCGGACTGCGCCACCGACCTGCCGGTAAAATCCATTGTACTGCGCCAGCTGGAACGGGCAGACATGAGCCTGACCCCTGCCCCCCACCAGGGCATGGGCCTGCCCGCCTACACCACCATGACCTCACCCCTGCGCAAGTACAGCGACTACCTGGTACACCGCTGGCTCCACGCCCACCTGGGCCTGGCCCCGGCCCCCAGCTGGAACGGCAAGGCCATGGAAGCCCTGCAACAGTCCCTGCGCCAGTTGCGCCAGGCAGTGATGAGTATGGAGCAGTCACTGAAAAGCCAGTTTGCCCCGGGACTGGGGGAGGCCGTGCTGCCAGGCACCATTCTGCAGGTGCTCTCCTCCGGCTTTCAGGTCAAACTGGACGACACCGGTCTGGTGGGCTTCGTCTCCAGCCGCGATTTACCGGGCAAGCTCAGCTTCGACCCGGTCACCCTGCGCCTGAGCAACGACCAGCTTCAGTTCCAGCTGGATCAGCCGGTACAGGTACAATTCCGGGAAATCGACCGGGACCGTAACCAGATTAAATTTACCCTGATACTCCCCACCGAATAACCCTGTAGGAAAGATCTTGATCCAAAGGGCCTGAAAGCCACTCCCACAGACAAGGGAGCATGTGGGAAGGATCTTGGTCCATCGGGTCTGAAAGCCTCTCCCACAGACAAGGGAGCATGTAGGAGCGGCCATGGCCGCGATGAAGGCAACTCCGGGGCTGGGTGTTATGGCTGGGGCTGTGGAGTTGCCTGGGAATTGATCGCGGCCATGGCCGCTCCTACAGCGGGTTGAAGCCTAGCGTTCAGCGCCCATTTCTTCTGCCAGCCGGCGGGTCTCTGCAACCCGGGAGTTATCGGGCATGGACCAGCCTTGCAGGTTCTGCTCAATCAGGGCCACCAGGGCATTGATATGCACCGGCTCGGCATTCAGGGCCGGGATATAGGCAAAGCTTTCACCGCCCCCTTCCATGAAGTACTCCCGGTTCTCCTCATCAATCTCCTCAATGGTCTCCAGGCAGTCCGAAGAGAAGCCCGGGCAGAACACCTGCAGGGATTTCACCCCCTTGCCGCCGAGAGCCTTCAGCGTCTCATCCGTATAAGGCTGCAGCCACTCTTCCCGGCCAAAGCGGCTCTGGAAAGTCACCATGTACTCGTCTTTCGACAGACCCAGACGCTCCGCCAGCAGGCGGGAGGACTTGTGGCACTCGCAGTGGTAGGGGTCGCCGTTGAGCAGGTAGCGCTTGGGAATACCGTGGTAAGACATCACCAGCAGATCCGACCGGCCGTGTTGCTCCCAATAGGCTTCCAGGTGCTGGGCCATGGCCTCGATATAGGGGCCAAAATCATGGTAATGGCTGATAAAGCGCATATCCGGAATCCAGCGGCGGCGGGTAAAGTCTGCAGCCAGATTATCGAAGGTGGAGGCCGTGGTAGAGGCGGAGTACTGGGGGTACAGAGGCAGCACCAGCAACTTGCGCACCCCCTGCTCCTGGAACCGCTGCAGGGCACTGCCAATGGAGGGGTTACCGTAGCGCATGGCAAAGTCCACCACCACATCAGACCCGTAGCGCAGCTTCATCTGCTTCTCAATGGCGGCACTCTGGGCCTTGGTATAGGTGAGCAGTGGCGAACCGTCTTCAGTCCAGACGCTCTGGTAAGCTTCTGCAGAACGCTTGGGGCGGATACGCAAAATCACCCCGTGAAGAATAATCCGCCACAGCAGCCGCGGCACCTCCACCACCCGGGGGTCTGCCAGAAACTGCCCCAGGTAACGGCGCAGGGCCTTGGGGGTGGCGGCATCCGGGGTACCCAGATTGGTCACCAGCACCCCGATACGGGCTTTCTGGTCGTGGGGGAAGTCTTTGTAACCCTGGTATTTCATCAGTTAGCCTCTGGGGTATGCTGTCAAACGGAGAGTGATTGCGCTGAAAAGTACGCCGAGCAGGCGGAAAAAGTTTATAGCGTGTCGCTATCGTCACACAGGAATCGGCAGTAGCGCCAGATTATCCCCCATGCTCCTGCTGATAACACCCGCTGGTTGCAGCACGCTGCCACTGTGCAGCCTTTTCTTTAGGAGAGCGCTTATGTCACAGACCAAGAAACTGCTCATCATCGCTCACGCCCCTTCCCCGAACACCCGCAGAATGGCAGAGGCTGTGCTCAGGGGTGCCTCTGACTCAGAAATCGACAACGTGGAGGTGCAAACACTGTCGCCACTGGACACAGACCCCGATGCCATTTGTGCCGCCGACGCCGTCATTATCGGCACCACTGAAAACCTGGGCTACATGGCCGGCCTGATCAAAGACGTATTCGACCGTTGCTACTACCCCTGCCTGGAGAAAACCCAAGGCCTGCCCTTCGCCTTCTACGTGCGGGCGGGGCTCGACGGCACCGGCACCCGCCGGGCCATTGAAAGTATCACCAAGGGCTTACGCTGGCGACTGGTGCAGGACCCTCTCATCTGTAAAGGCGACTTCCAGGAAGAATTTATTACCCAATGTGAAGAGCTTGGCCTGTCCATGGCGGCCAGTCTGGATGCGGGGATCATTTGATGGGTTTAACGTGCAGACCATCCAGAGAGTGACTAGTTGCTGTAGTCACTCTGGTGCCGTAAAGTAATGACTACACCCCATGACCAGGGTAAAAAATGAATCACGAACAAGTTTCAAAATCACAGTTTAAGGCTAAGGCTCTCGAATTTCTCCGTCAGGTGGAAACCTCCGGTGAATCCGTCGTAGTGACTGACCGGGGGCAGCCAGTTGTGGAGATTCGTCGCTATCGTACTGATAAGCGCACTCCCTTGGAAAAGCTCAAAGGCACCGTTGTTGAATTCAAACAACCACTGGAGCCTGTGGCTGATGATGACTGGGAAGCGCTGGTTTGATTGTTCTCGATACTCACGCATTGATTTGGTGGATCAACGGCGACAGTCAGCTTTCAGCCAATGCCAAAGCAGCGATTGATCACCAGCAGGCATCTGAAGATGGCGTGATTCTGGTATCGGCTATCACTGCATGGGAGATTGCGATGCTGGTGGGCCGGGACCGGCTCATTCTCACAATGAGTGTCGATGACTGGCTTGATATTGCCCGGGACATTGAAGGTGTTCGGTTTGTTCCAATTGATAACGCCATAGGCGTTGAATCAACACGGTTGCCCGGAGAATTTCATAAAGATCCGGCAGACCGGATGATTGTGGCTCTTGCCCGACACGTTAATGCACCACTGATAACAGCGGATGAGAAAATCCGGGCCTACAAGTATGTCCGCTCTGTCTGGTAACGGATAATCGAACTGCACTGGTCAGTCACAGTGAATTCAGGGCGGCGTTTATGGACCGGTGTGACTGGTGGGGATAGTTCTGGGGCGGGTCTGAAGCCGCTATTTATAACGGGGAGTTGTAGCGGAAAGCTGTGGCGGCAGGGGTGTCCCTGGCCGCCACGGTAACGGCCTTACTACATGCCGCCGCCTTGCTGTTGCATTTGCTGCATCTGTTGCATTTGCTGCTGTTGCTGCTGCATCTGCTCTTCCAGCATTTCACGCTGCTCTTCGGTGAAGATGTTTTCCACCTTGGCTTGCAGCAGAACGGTCATGGCGGTCATTTCGCCAGTCAGCTCGCCCAGACGCTTGGAATCGCTGCGGATGTCACTTTCGCTGAAGTCACTGCGGATGTGGCCTTCCAGCTTCTGCTGCAGTTCCTGAATTTCTGCCTGCTTGGATTCGATATCCCCTTCCATTTCTTCCAGCAGAGCGCGGATTTCAGCTTGCTGCTCATCGGTCAGGTCGACCATCTGTGCCAACTGATCCACCTGATCAGGCTGCTCACCGCCGGGGGCACCCATGCCGCCCATTTCCTGAGCCATCACTGACAGGCTCATGGTCATGGCGATCAGTGTTACCGCCAGATTTCTGAAGAGTTTCATAATGACTCCAACATGATTAAAAGTGTTTTTTATAAGATGACGCTACGATGCAAGCGGTAACCTTAACGTGATTGGTGCAGGGATTTCACCCCCTAGTTAATGTCATCCCCGTAATTTTCAGTTAATAAACCGGACATTTGCAGGAATTTGCCCCATTGACCCGCCAGACCGGCCCCCAGGCACAAAGGTCAATGTTCACAGCCCCCGGAATTTGCAACACTGCCTGTTGCTGCACTTTCTGACCAGAGTCAGTATTTACCCTGGTCACCCATAACAATAATAGGTCAGAGCCGGTTTCCCGGCCCCAGACCACTGAATTCTGGAATCTCTATGCCATCCACTGCACCGCCGTCCGCGCCGGACTCCGCCAGGGACTCCGACACTGCAACCCCCGGCAGCGCCCCCGGTAATCCGCAAACCTGGCGCGACCACTACGCCAGCCGGCCCTGGCTGCGCCATTACGGCCAGATGCCCACACAACTGCCAGTGCCCCAGTACCATAACCTGGTGGAGATGCTGGTGGAGAGTGCTGCCACCTACGGCACCCGCAAAGCCTTTACTACCGTGACCGGCAACGGTATGAACGGTTCCATGACCTATGCCCAGGTGGATGCCCAGTCCAACGATGTGGCGGTGTACCTGCGGGAACACCTGGGCCTGCCCCCGGGGAGCCGGGTGGCCATCCAGATGCTCAACAGCCTGAGCTACCCGGTGGCCGCCTTCGGCATTCTCAAGGCGGGCTGTGTGCTGGTGAACGTCAACCCCCTGTATACCGCTGAAGAAATGGTCAAACAGTTCAATGACGCCCAGGTAGAAACCCTGCTGGTGATTGACCTGTTTGCAGACAAGCTGGCGCAAGTGGTGCCCCGCACACCCCTCAAGCATGTGGTAATCAGCAGCATCGCCCAGGGCTTCCCGGTAATCCCGAAGTTTATTGTGCACAACGTGCTCAAGTACTGGAGCCGTATGGTGCCAGAGGTAAAGCTGCCGGGTGACATGCAAGCGGTATCGTTTCCCCAGATGCTGCGCACCGGCAACCACCTGCGCAAACATGCCAGCATTGAGGTGAAACAGTACTGGCAGCACCTGCGGGGGGATGATATCGCGGTGCTGCAATACACCGGCGGCACCACCGGCATCGCCAAAGGGGCCCGGCTCAGCCACGGCAACCTGCTGAAGAATGTGGACCAGCTCGACGCCACCGCCCGCAGCCATATGGACGAGGGCAAAGAGGTGATGCTCACCTGCCTGCCCCTGTACCACATCTTTGCCTTTTCCGTGAACCTGCTGGCCTTCTTCAAGGCCGGGGGCCACAACATCCTGGTGCCGGTACCCCGGCCCATCCAGAAGCTGCAGCGGGCCATCGAAAACTACCCCATCACCTGGATGACCGGGGTCAACACCCTGTTCAATGCCATGATCAATGAAGAGTGGTTCTGGCGTCACCCACCGAAACACCTGCGGGCTGCCATTGCCGGTGGCGCCGCCCTGCACGAATCCGTGGCCAAACGCTGGGAAGAAGTCACCGGCACCCGCCTGATCGAGGGTTACGGCCTCACAGAAAGCTCCCCGGTGGTCACCTTCAACCCCCTGGAGGGGGACGTGCGCCCCGGCAGCATCGGCGTGCCGGTACCGGACACGGACATCCTGCTGATTGACGATGAGGGCCAGGTGGTTGCTCCTGGGGAACCCGGTGAACTGCTGGTGGCCGGCCCACAGGTAATGCAGGGCTACTGGGAAAAACCCGAAGAAACCGCCAAGACCCTTATCGACGGCTGGCTGCATACCGGGGATATCGCCGTGATGGACGACGACGGCTTTCTCTACATTGTGGATCGCAAAAAAGACATGGTCATCGTCTCCGGCTTTAACGTCTACCCCAATGAAATTGAAGACGCCATTGCCAAAATCCATGCGGTGCAGGAAGTGGCCGTCATCGGTGTACCGGACAGCAACACCGGGGAAGCGGTACGGGCCTATGTGGTGAAGCGCGGGGAAGTCACCGCCGAAGAAATCATCCAGCACTGCCGCCAGCACCTGGCCCCCTACAA
This sequence comes from Halomonadaceae bacterium, assembly GCA_007692645.1. Classification (GTDB taxonomy): domain Bacteria; phylum Pseudomonadota; class Gammaproteobacteria; order Pseudomonadales; family Oleiphilaceae; genus REBR01. Next base: position 13,230 of record REBR01000070.1, read on the forward strand.
GGTGCCGAAACAGATCGAGTTCCGGGAGGAACTGCCCACCACTCCCATTGGCAAAATTCTGCGCAAAGACCTGCGCCAGGAATACCTGGAAGCCCACCCGGAGAATCAGCCATGAATACCTGGGAAGAATCCCTGCTCAGCCTGCTGATGATTTTTATCATGTTCGGCATGGGCGCCTCACTCACCTTCCGGGACTTCGGTACCGCCCTGCGCCACCCCCACGCGGTGGGTATCGGCTTCGCCTCCCAGTACCTGTTTATGCCCTTTATCGCCTATATGCTGGCCATCGGCCTGGGGCTGAACACCCCCCAGACCGTGTCACTGGTACTCATGGGCTGCGTACCCGGGGGCACCACCTCCAACATTCTCACCTACTTTGCCCGGGGCCACCTGGGGCTGAGCATCATGATGACCATCTGCTCCACCCTGGCGGCGGTGATCATGGTGCCCCTGATACTGGTGTTCTACACCTCCGGCATGGGGGATGAGTTTGTCATTCCCAGCCGGGAGATTGTGGTCATACTGGGGGTGCTGCTGGTGCCGTCGCTCCTGGGCATGGCCACACGGAAACTGAACGCCAACACCGGCGCCACCTTTGAGCTGCTGGGCAGCCTGCTGGGCATTTTCGTAATTCTGTTTCTGATCGGCATGTGGATTCCCCGCAACACGGAAACCCTGGGGAATACTCCCTGGACGGTGTATGCAGCGGTTGTGGGCCTGGGTCTCTGTGGCTTTGTCATCGGTTACTGGTTTGCCCGGGCCACTGGCCTGGAACCAGTGAAAGCCCGCACCGTGTCCCTGGAAACCGGCATCCAGAACGGCCCCCTGGCGATCCTGATCGTGGCGGTGTCCTTCACCGGTGACCTGCAGCGGGAGATGCTGCTGGTGCCCATGCTTTACTCCGGCTTTATCGTGCTCACCTCCACCCTGGTGATGTTCTTCTACCGGGCCCGCAGCCTGCGGGAAGAGCTGGCCCGGGATCAGGCCAAGGTGGAACCGGCCAAATAAGCTTCAGGGGCGAATGGCACTTACTTAAGCCTCTTTTAAAAACCCGAGTACTGCAACGACTTACTGTACAGCTAGTTTTACCTGTGGGAGCGGCTATAGCCGCTCCCACAGGTAGGTAGGGCTTAAGTAAGTGCCATTCGGTTCAGGGGCGATTTTCATAGATAGGGGGAAAGCAGCCGCGCGATACCATTGCGCAGCTTGGTGGGCAACCACTGGCGCTGCAGTTGCTCCAGGGTGACTTCCCGGCTGTCTACCAGCCGGGTGTCGAACCAGTCATCCAGCTCCCGGGCAAAGCGGCTGTCATGGCATTCCACATTGCACTCAAAATTCAGCAGCAGGCTGCGGGGGTCCCAGTTGGCGGAACCCAGCAGGCTCCAGCGGCCGTCCACGGTCATGATCTTGGCGTGGTCGAAATCCCCTTTACTGAACCAGACCCGCACCCCCCAGCGCAGCAACTCCTCCAGCTGGGGCCTGGCGGCCCAGTCCACGATCAGCAGGTTATTGCGCCCCGGCAGCAGCACATCCACCCGTACCCCCCGTAAGGCCGCGGTTTGCAGGGCGTCCTGCAGGGTCGCATCCGGCAGGAAATAGGGGGTCATAATGGCCACCCGCTTGCGGGCCACAGACAGGGCACCCACCAGAATCTGCCGCAGGGTGTCGTAGCGCTCATCCGGACCGTCTACCACCACCCGGGCCAGAGAGGTACCCGGGGCATAGGGCTTCGGGAACCAGATGGGGCCCCGCAGGGTTTCCCGGGTGGTAAAGGCCCAGTCTTCCGCAAACACCCCCTGCAGCTGATACACCACCGGCCCCTCCAGGGCGAAGTGCAGATCCCGTATCGGCTTGCGGGGCCGTTGCAGCAGGCGGTTGCCCTGGGCAATGTTCATGCCCCCGGTAAAGCCGATCAGCCCGTCCACCACCAGCAGCTTGCGGTGGTTACGCAGGTTCATAAACGGCATGGCCAGAGGGGTGCGGGTGGGCAGAAAGCGGGCAAAAGGCACCCGTTCCCGGCGCAGGTGGCGGGCAATGGTGGGCCAGGAATAGCGCATTCCCACCGCATCCACCAACACCCGCACCGCCACCCCCCGGCGCACCGCATCCCCCAGGGCGCGGACAAAATCCCGCCCGGTGGCGTCGTTGGCAAATAAATAGGTGCTTAGAGTAATGCTCTGGCGTGCCCCATGAATGGCTTCCAGCATGGCGGGGTAGGCCTGGTCGCCGTTTTTCAGGGGGCGGATACGGTTGCCTTCGAGGAGGGACTGGGAGGTAACATGGTCCACCAGCCGGGCCAGGGCCCCCATACTGGGGGGGATATTGCGTTCTTCTGGCAGCGGGGCAAAACCTGCCAGGGCCTCGCCACCGGAGACCCGGGGCTTGCCCCGGCGCAGCTCCACCGCCCGGCGGCGAATACGGTTAATGCCCAGCAGCAGGTACAGAATCGGCCCGGCAAAGGGCACCAGCCAGATCACCCCCACCCAGGCCACCGCCGCACGGCTGTCCCGCTTGCTGAGTATGGCATGGCCGGAGGTGCCCATGGCCGCCAGGAAGTGCATGACCGCTACCAGAGCCGGCAGCCAGCCACCGTCAGGCCAGACCACGAAGCCGCTCCCTGAGGGTGCCCGATGGGTTAAACAATGGCTGTTGTTGCCGACCTCTCACACTGCGACTCCGACTGCACTTCCCTGGCCACCGGCGGTGACCTGATTCTTCAGGTTAACTGAAGTTTACCAATACAGTCCGTGACCACAACCGTAATTGCTGGGTAGCGGCCTTTTTGCATGGGCACTGAACCGCTTCGTCAAGCGCTGTTCAAAGGGCTCTTAAGGATGAATCGCGCCTTATTTGCCAGGCAAAATATGGTAGTGTAACGCCACAAAATACGGTGAGGTTGGCTATGGAATTCAAGATCGGGCAGCGCTGGGTCAGTCAGACAGATGCTGCACTGGGGCTCGGGGTAGTAACAGATGTGTCCGGGCGCCGGGTGCGGGTCAGTTTTCCCGCAGTGGATGAAGAGCGCACCTATGCCACGGACAACGCCCCCCTGGCCCGGGTGCGTTATCAGGTGGGTGAACAGGTGCACGACATGCACCTGCGGCTCCTCACGGTCACTGCCCTGGCAGACCAGCAGGGCCTGATCCTCTACAAAACCGTCAGCGCCGACGGTGAAACGGTGGACCTGCCGGAAGTGCGCCTGAGCCCCTACGCCAACTTTA
>REBR01000138.1 GCA_007692645.1 Halomonadaceae bacterium
GAAATAACCCGGGCGCTGTCTTCAATGGGCTCGCCCCGCCCCAGTTGGGTATCCCGGGGGGAGAGGAAAATGGCACTGCCACCCAGTTGAGCCATGCCGGCCTCAAAAGAGACCCGGGTACGGGTAGAGGATTTCTCGAAAATCATGGCCAGTACCCGGTTGCGCAGGCTGTCTCTGATCACCCCGGCTCGATGCTCCCGGCGCAGGGTGCTGGCATTGTCCAGTAGCCCGGTCAATTCGGTGTTGCTCAGGTCCAGCAGGGTTAGCAGGTGTCTTACGCTCATGGTGTTGTCCAATGCCAGTAAAGTGTTAGCGGCGGGGCCGGTCCCGTTCATCCGCTGCATAGAGTTTAATCAGGCGGATGACCTGGTCGGTGAGGCTGTCCGCTTCCTGATCCGTCATGGTCAGGGGGGGCAGCAGGCGAATGACCCGATCCATAGTGATATTCAGCAACAGCCCCTGCATGCGGGCTAAAAGCACCAGCTCAGGGCAGGGAGCTTGCATTTCTATGCCAATCATCAGGCCGCGGCCGCGAATGCCGCGAATATACTCGGCTCCCTCCAGGTGATCACGGAGTTTTGCCAGCATGCGTTCCCCCAGAACTGCGGCCCGTTGGGGCAGCTGTTGCTGCTCCAGGGTGTCCAGTACTGCCAGGGCGGCGGCACACCCCAGTGGGTTGCCGCCAAAGGTGGAGCCATGACTGCCGGGACCCAGAACCTGGGCTGCTCTGCCCCGAGCCAGGCAGGCGCCGATGGGGTAGCCATTGCCGAAGCCCTTGGCCAGGGTCAATACATCCGGTGTCACTCCGTACTGCTCACAGGCCAGATAGGTGCCAGTGCGGCCATTGGCTGTCTGGATCTCATCCAGCATCAGCAGCCAGTCATGCTCATCGCACAGCTCCCGTAACCCCTGTAAATAGGCCTGGTCCGCCAGATGAATGCCGCCTTCCCCCAGTATCGGCTCCGCCAGTATGGCCACAATGTTGGGGTTGGCAGAGGCAATGGCGCGGATGCTGTTCAGGTCATTGAAAGGCGCCCTTACAAAGCCGCTGACCAGGGGCTCGAAGCCTGCCTGTACCCGCCGGCTGCCAGTCGCCGTCAGGGTGGCCAGGGTGCGCCCATGAAAGGCATTCTCCAGTACAATGATGGTGGGGTGGTGAATGCCCTTTTTATGCCCGAAGTGACGGGCCAGCTTAATAGCGGCTTCGTTGGCCTCGGCACCGGAATTTGCAAAAAAGGCGCCATCCATGCCAGTCAGTTGGCAGACCCGGTGAGCCAGTTGCTGTTGTAAGCTGGAGTGGAACAGATTGGAGCAGTGGGTCAGTTTCCCAGCCTGCTGCATGATGGCCGAGGTAACAGCGGGGTGACAGTGGCCCAGGCCGGTAACGGCGATCCCCATAAAGCTGTCGAGATAGGCTTGCCCTTCAGTATCATACAGCCACAGGCCATCCCCCCGCTCAAAGCACACGGGCAGCCGGCCATAGGTGTTAAGCAATGGCTGCGCAGCCATGGGGGGTCCTCGTTATCAATGAAGCGGGTCAGGGGTAGTTCCCTGGCCAGCAGCAGAAAGCAAAAAAGGCAGCCATCACAGGTGATTCGATACCCCTGCTGAGCTGCCTCCCAGAGAAACAATAATAGCCGCAACGCAATGGCCTTACAACGTTTCAAGGTTAGGGAAGTTCACAGATGCGATGCTTGAAATGATAAACCTGAGTGCAATAGTCAGGTTTGCCCTGCCCATGTACAATGTGAGCCAGTCTTTAACCGAGCCATGTACATATTTGATTCACCGGAGGCGTAATGGATATCAACGATACGATCAAAGAACAACTGTCAGAAAACCCCATTCTGATCTACATAAAAGGCACACCCCAGGCGCCCCAGTGCGGTTTTTCCGCAAAAACCGTGCAGGCACTGATGGCTTGTGGGGAAAAGTTTGCCTTTGTAAACATCCTGGATAATCAGGAACTTCGGGATGCCCTTAAAACCTACTCCAACTGGCCCACTTACCCTCAGCTGTATGTGAACGGTGAGCTGGTAGGTGGTTGCGATATCATCATGGAAATGTATGAAAGTGGTGAGCTGAAAGAACTGGTCGCCGGTGCGGCGCCAGCGGAATAAGCAGGTAATCAGATACGCCTAGCCCTTCTCTGCGGCGATTGTGGCATCCGATGTGCTGCTGGCCGCAGCAGGGTTAAAGAGTAACTCCACCTTAAAGCGCCGTTCTTTCTGTTCCTCGGGTACTGCCGGAAACGGGCTTGCCATCAGCGCGGCCTGGCGGGCCAGCCGATCCAGGTTTTTGTTACCGGAGGAGCGGGCAATGCTGGCCCGCTCCAGGGCTCCGTTACGCATCAACTGTAATTCCAGTGTCAGTTGATGGGGTACTTCCAGTTCAGTCAATAACCTCTCATACCGAACCTCCCTGGCAATATACCGGCGAATCTCCAGTTCATAGGGAGACAGCAGTGGTAGTTGTCGGGTGCTTTGCTGGGCAACTTTTTCCGGATCCGACGACGGTGCGCTGCTGCTGGCACTTTCGCTGGCGGCAGGTGCTGGATCGGCCTTGTCAGTAGTGGCTGGTTCAACCTTGGTCGTGGGCTGCTGTGGCACGACTGCCGGTGACACTGTGGTGATGCCGGGTTGTGGGGTGGGTGGCGACACCGGTGCCACCTCAGTTAAACGGGGCTCGGATGGGGGTGGCGCGGGCTCAGGAGTCGTCTGCTGAGGGGTTCCGGTGAATGTCAGCTGAACCTGGATGGTTTTTTGTGAAAAGAGCTTTTGTGCCGGCCCTGGTGCCAGCACCAGAGCCAGCACATGCACCAGAAAGGCGATGGCCAATACCAGGCTGAAGCGGGCTCTGCTGCCGTCACTGGCGTTCCGGCTCATGGGGCATTCAGCCTGCCTTGCGGCTCAGGCTGCCGAGTATGGCATCCATGGCCCGGTCCATCAGAGCCCCCTGTTCCAACACCCTGAGGCGCTCCCTGCGCAGCTCATGGGCCAGGTCACGGCGATGTTTTTCCACCACCTTCAAGCCCATGCGGTTGACGAAGACATAGCAGTCCGCCTCTTTAATAATCGCCGACAATTTGCAGCGAAAGCTGGTGCCGTTGACCAGGCTGAATTCGACCCACTGGCCAATTAACAGCCCATCTACCGTCACCAGGTGTTCTTCCATGGCGGCTTCTTCCAGGGCTTTTTGCTGCTGTACTGCAGTGGGCAGCTCAGTTTCCTGGGGATCTTGTTGCTTGTCCTTGGCCCCTTGCTCGGGCTCAATGTCGACTTCATCCAGGGCGGCTTCGTGGGCCTGGCGGCGGAAGGCTTCGGTGAGTTCCCGCTTCAGGGCGGCCATCATGGTATCGAGCCGGGTGGCGTTGTAGGACACCTCTTCAAGCCCGCTACGGAGGGTTTTCAGTAGTGGCGGGACTACCCGCACCCATTGCTCCCGCTCATTGCCGTCTGGCAGAGGGCGCAGGCACCACAATAGATCATCCACTGCCCGCAGGGAGCTGTTCCAACGGTGCTCGGTGTCATCCCGCAGGTAGGCCAGGAACATCACACGGCTCCAGCCATTGAGCAGAATGTCGCGAATACTTTCAGGAATAGGGCGGTTTTCCAGCCGTTGCTGCAGCAGAGCATCCACGGTTTCCTGGGCTTTCTGGGATTTGATGCGACCCCGTTCGGATTCCCGGGTGCGCTGTTCAACCAGGCGGGACTTGTGATCCTCTCGCTGAAGAAAGCCATCAAATTCCTTGTTCAGCGTATCGAACAGAGCCACATCTCCGTCATATTCGTTGATGATGCGGAAAACGATATCGTGGATCTTGTGGTACAGCCGATCTCGGTTTTTCTCGTTGCTGTCGCTCCAGCCGATTCCCGCTCGGGCCAGGGCATTAAACAGCCGGCGGGCCGGGTGGCTCGGTTTGCTGAAAAAGGCCCGGTCCTGCAGGGCCACTTTCAATATAGGGATTTGCAGGCGGCTGATCAGAACCTGAATCGGGGCCGAGAGATTGTAATCATCCAGAATAAACTCAAATAGCATGGCCACCAGATTAATCAGGTCCTCGTCTGCTTCCCTTAGGGCCACCGGGCTGCCATCTCTGGATTGCTGCTGCAGCAGATTCTTTACCAGTTGCTGCAGATCCAGGGTTTCAGGTTGGCCCTGAGCCAGGTCATTGCCAAGGGCCGGGGGCGGCAACTCAGACAACATCTGGTAAAGCTGGCTGGTTTCCATTCGTGGAATGTGTAGATTGCGGTGTCCGGAAGGCGGGTAGCTGACCGGGTTGCCGGTACCTTGATGCTGATCATTGCGCCGGCGTAACTGGGCCAGAAGCCCCTGAATCTGCTCCAGCAACTCTTCCTGTGAAGCCACGGCCTGCTCTTGAGAGGTGCTCCCAGCAGAGCCCTGTTCCGTGCCGGCGGTGGCTTCATGGGGAGAGTTGTTCACATGGCCTTTGTAGCGAAAATCCGGAATGATCCCTGCCGCTACCAGAATGCGGTTGGACTCTTCCAGCAGTTGCCCAAGGTTGGCCATCACATAACGATCAAAATGCTTGAGAATGATCAGGCGTTCCCGGATGGCAATATCCAGTTCACTGCAGACGTTAATAAACAGCAGGCAAAGATGTTCCGGGGCCAGGGGGTTTACTGCCTGCTGCTTGGAAAGCTCGGGGTAAATAGCAGTAAAGCGGGACTGCAGTTGCAACAAGGGACCCTGAAAGCTGGCATTGGCTTTACTGACCATGGCATTAATGGCCACCTGCTCTTCCAGTTCGTCATTATGAACCAGGGACAGGGTGTCTGAATTGGGGGAGCTTTCCTGGTTATGGGGGTGAAGGTTTTCATCTACTGCAGGGGGCGTATGGAACAGATTGCCCAGCCCTTCCTGGAAGCGTTTCTCGACCCCTTTACGCTTGATGCGCACTTCACGCATGGTCTCGAAATAGCGGTTTTGATCATTGTTGCTACGGGCATTGTTGGCCAGCTCAAACAGGGAGTCGTCGATGGCGTCGAAAGTGGCCAGAAGCAGATCAGCCAGGCCGGCACTGGCAGAGGTGTAAATCCTTTGCACAGGTTCGGGTAGTGAGTTCAGTAAGGCTGAATCCACTCTGTTGGTAACCGGTCGAATGCCGGACTGCTCTTTCATGGCTAACTCCGTATGTAGCCTCAACCCTTGTAATTTGCCGAGCAGGGTTCTGCGGGGGTTACCTGCAAAGGGGGATGAACACCAATGCTCATCCGGCCTGAGTAAAACCGCAGTAACGGTTGAGTCATCCTGACTCACTGCATTCTACAGCTCTTTGATGGCTGCTTTTTTTACTTTGCTGAAATTATCAGATTTTTAATGTTTTGACAGTTATCAACGCTGTTTGATTATTCACCAAAGAGTAAGCGGGTTCAACTACGTTACATCAGCCTTTACAGGTCTTAATGCCGACTACTTCACAGCTTGTGCTGAAGTGGGTTGCCTGAGCCTGAAGTGTTGGCTGTGGGCCCATGCACCCGGGCTGCGCGCACCATGTTGTCTTTGATTTGCAGGGTTTCAATACGTAACCCCCGGATACTGATACAAATGTTGCTCTCCGGTATGGTTTGCAGCTGCTCCACAATCAGACCGTTAAGGGTCTTCGGGCCTGCCTGTGGCAGGTGCCAGCCAAGGGTCTTGTTGATGGTGCGAATGGCGGCTGTGCCATCGATAATAAAGCTGCCATCGTCCTGGGGGAGGATGTCCTGGCTGCTGCTGGCGGCGAAGTCGGTGGTAAATTCACCGACAATTTCCTCAAGAATGTCCTCAATGGTGGCGATGCCAAGCACGTCGCCATACTCATCCACTACAATGCCAATGCGCCGCCGCTCTTTCTGGAAGTTAAACAGCTGGGTATGCAGCGGGGTGCTTTCGGGAATGAAATAGGGTTCACGGCACAGTTGCATGACACTGGCCTTATTTACCTCATCAGCCTGGAGTAATTTGCTGGCGTTGCGCAGGTGCAGCAATCCCACCGTATTGTTGATGTCACCCCGGCAAACCGGCAGGCGGGTATGCTGGCTGGTGCGCAACAGGCGCATGATCTGATCCATGTCATTTTCCAGATCAATGCCGATAACCTCGTTGCGGGGCACCATAATGTCATTCACAGTGACTTTTTCCAGGTCCAGAATGCTCACCAGCATATCCTGGTGTTTTTTCGGCAGCATGGCCCCGGATTCATTCACCAGGGTGCGCAGCTCTTCCCGGCTCAGGTGGTCCTTGCCGGCAGCATTGAGATTAACCCCCATGAGGCGCAGCAGATTGTTGGTAATCAGGTTAAGTACCCACACTACCGGGTAGAACACTTTCAGCAGTGGCGACAACACGTGGGAGGCGGGGAATGCGATGCGTTCCGGATAAAGTGCTGCCAGGGTTTTCGGCGTCACTTCGGCAAAAATCAGGATCACCAGGGTCAGGCCCACAGTGGCAATAACAATGCCGGCATCACCCCACAGGCGGATGGCAATTACAGTGGCGATGGCAGAGGCCAGAATATTGACAAAATTGTTGCCAATAAGAATCACGCCAATCAGCTGATCAGTGCGTTTGAGCAGCCTGCTGGCCCGCAGTGCTCCTTTGTGACCGGTTTTGCTCAGGTGGCGCAGCCGGTAGCGGTTGAGGGCCATCATGCCGGTTTCGGAGCTGGAGAAAAACGCCGATAGCATAATCAGCACTGCCAACAAACTCAGCAGGGTTGAGAGGGGCGCATCGTTCAAAACCAGGTGTCCTTGAATGGGCGGTGTTGGGGGGCTGTCATGTTAATTGCCAATCAGCTGCAGGGCGAGTTTGCTGCCATAATAGCCCAGAGTCAGAAAGCCGCAGCCGAGCAGGGTCCAGCGGCTGGCAATCGCGCCACGCCAGCCGAACAGCTGATGGCCGATCAGCAGGCCGGTAAATACCAGCCAGGCCAGCAGGGAGAACAACGTTTTATGGGCCAGTTGCTGGCCAAGTAAATCATCCATAAACAGCGTGCCGCTGACAATGGCCAGGGTCAGCAGTATCACTCCCGCACGGACCAGGGCAAACAGCATGGATTCCATGGTTTGCAAGGGGGGCAGGCTGCGAATAAGGGCATTTTGCTGATGGGCTTTCAGCTGCCGGTTCTGGGTGTAAAGCATTAGCGCCTGAATAGCCGCCAGGGCGAACAGACTGTAGGCGGCAATGGCCAGAACAATGTGGGTCAGCACCCCATAAGCACTCTGGTCAACAATCTGGGGGCGGGCAGAGAAAGTCAGGGCGGCCAAAATGGTGGCCAGGGCAATGGGGTAAATGGCCAGCAACAGGGTTTCTACCGGCCGGGTCAGTGACAGAACCAGGCCCAGGGCAACGATCAGTGCGGAAACCAGCACCCCTGACTCGAATAGGGACAGGTTTATACCCTGAGGGGTCCAGATCAGATCGGCCACCAGCGCGCCGTGGGCCAACAGCCCCAGCAGGCCGACCACCAAGCCTGCCTGGCGCCCCGGTTTCAGCCGCCCCTTTACCACCAGCGTTTGCTGTATGATACCCAGGCTGTAAAGCAGCAATGTGGTGACTGCCAGTATCAGTGTACTCATTCTGCGTTGCTCGCCTGCTTGCAGAGAATAACAAAAGGAATGCTCACAACCTGAGCCGGATTGTTCAGAAGTTCCCTAGTCTGGTTATAATGGCTGTCTAGTGCAATACCAGAGTGCAGCCTCCAGTATCCGCTGCGCCCCACGGTTGAACCCCCAAGAGTACGTTGAAGGTGCCATGTTTGAGAATCTGACAGATCGACTATCCGGCAGCCTGCGCAAAATTTCCGGCCAGGCCAGGCTGACAGAGGATAACATTAAAGATACCTTGCGCGAGGTGCGCATGGCTCTGCTGGAAGCGGACGTCGCCCTTCCGGTGGTCAAGGCGTTCGTGGATGGCGTTCGGGCCCGGGCCATAGGCCAGGAGGTGCAGCGCAGCCTGACGCCGGGCCAGGCCTTTATCAAGGTGGTTCAGGCTGAGCTTGAAGCGGTGATGGGGGCAGCCAATGAAGAGCTGAATCTGGCCGCCTCGCCCCCTGCGGTTGTTATGATGGCGGGTCTGCAGGGGGCGGGTAAAACCACCTCCGTGGCCAAGCTTGGCCGTTATCTGCGGGAGCGGAGCAAGAAATCCGTATTGGTGGTCAGTGCGGACGTTTACCGCCCGGCAGCCATCAAGCAGCTGGAAACCCTGGCGGGTGAAGTGCAGGTGGAATTTTTCCCCAGTGACATCAGCCAGGACCCGGTGGCTATCGCCAACAGCGCCATTGATTACGCCAGGCGCAAATTCATTGATGTGGTGATTCTGGATACCGCAGGCCGTACCGCCATCGACGATGTCATGATGGATGAGATTCGCCGCCTGCATAAAGCCGTGAACCCGGTGGAAACCCTGTTCGTGGTGGATGCCATGACCGGTCAGGACGCCGCCAACACCGCCAAGGCTTTTAACGATGCCCTGCCCCTGACCGGGGTGGTGCTGACCAAAACCGATGGCGATGCCCGTGGCGGTGCTGCCTTGTCGGTGCGCCACATTACCGGCAAGCCCATCAAGTTTCTGGGTATCGGGGAAAAAACCGACGCCCTGGAAGCGTTCCACCCGCAACGGCTGGCTTCACGTATTCTCGGCATGGGGGACGTGCTCTCCCTGATCGAGGATGCTGAGCGCAAGCTCGATCACAAGAAAGCCGAAAAGCTGACTCGCAAGATCAAAAAAGGCAAGCGTTTCGATCTGGAAGATTTTCGAGACCAGTTGCAGCAGATGAAGCAGATGGGGGGCATGGCCGGTATGCTCGATAAGCTGCCGGGCATGGGCCAGATGAAAGAAGCCGCAGCCAGCCAGGTGAACGACAAGTCCATGGGGCAGATGGAAGCTATCATCTGCTCCATGACCAAGAAAGAGCGCCGCTATCCGGATGTGATCAGCAACTCCCGCAAGCGGCGTATCGCCGGGGGCTCAGGTACCCACATCCAGGACGTCAACCGTCTGCTGAAGCAGCATAAGCAGATGCAGAAAATGATGAAAAAGATGGGCCAGAAAGGCGGCATGGCCAACATGATGCGGGGCATGCAGGGTATGATGGGGCAGGGCGGACCCGGTGGTCCGGGCGGCGGTCCGCCGTTTGGACGCATGTAAACCGTACCAAGATGCATCAGACAGTTTGCAGCGGGACGATTTTAGCGTAGAATGCGCCGTCTTTCGGGTGGAGCTTTGCTCGCGCCGCAACAACATTCGTTGATTTGACACAGGATATGGATCGAAATGGTAACAATCCGTTTGTCACGTGGTGGCTCCAAGAAGCGCCCATTTTATCATCTGACAGTCACTGACAGCCGCAAGGCCCGTGACGGCCGCTTTATTGAGCGTGTTGGTTTCTTCAATCCGGTAGCCCGTGGTCAGGAAGAGCGCCTGCGCATCGACCGTGACCGTGTAGAGCATTGGGTTGGTCTGGGCGCACAGCTCAGCGGCCGGGTGAATACCCTGCTGAAAGAAACTGCCGCCAAGTAACTTTCAGTTTAGTTATGGCTGCGTCAGGAGTCAGGCCCATGCCACAGCACCAGGAGGAAACCGTCCTCGGGCGTATTACCTCGGTCTTCGGCATCAAGGGCTGGTTAAAGGTGTATTCCTTTACAGACCCCATGACCAATATTCTGGATTACCGCCAGTGGGTGTTGGTTCAGGATGGTGTCAGGCGTAATGTCCGCCTGGCGGAAGGTAAAAAGCATGGTAAGGGGTTGTTGGTTCTGATCGACGGCCTCAGTACTCCAGAGCAGGCTCAGAGTCTGTGTGGTGCGGAAATACGGGTCAGTGCCGATGCTCTGCCGCAGCTTCCCTCTGGGGAGTATTACTGGCACCAGCTTGAAGGCTTGTCAGTGGTTACCTCAGAAGGAGTTCGTCTTGGGGTGGTCAAAAGCCTGCTGGAGACCGGCGCCAACGATGTGTTGGTGATTGATCCGGACGTCGACAGTGTTGATGGGCGACGTCGGTTGGTTCCATATGCTCCCGGTGAGTTCGTAACCCGGATTGATTTGCAGCAGGCACAGATTGAAGTGGACTGGGATCCGGAGTTTTGATTCTGGTCTGCCCTGACAACAGGGTGAACGCATTGTGAAAATCTGTGCAATCACACTGTTTCCGGAAATGTTCACCGCGGTGACTGACTACGGCGTCACCGGGCGGGCAGTGAGGGACGGGTTGCTGGCTTTCACTGCGGTGAACCCCAGGGACTTTACCCAGGACCGGCATCAGACCGTGGATGACCGTCCTTTCGGCGGCGGCCCGGGTATGGTTATGAAGATTGCGCCTTTGCGGGATGCTATCAGCCATGCCAGAAGCACCTTGGGTGGAAGGGCGAGGGTGATTTACCTTTCGCCACAGGGTCGCACCCTGGACCAGGCCATGGTTCGGGAGCTGTCAGAGGAACCGGCACTGGTTCTGGTGGCAGGGCGCTACGAAGGTATCGACGAGCGCCTGATACAGACAGAAGTCGACGACGAAGTTTCCATTGGTGACTTTGTTCTCAGTGGCGGCGAACTGGGTGCCATGGTCATCATGGACGCCCTGACCCGGCAACTTCCCGGTGCACTGGGTCACGCCCAGTCAGCGGAGCAGGATTCATTTGCGGATGGCCTGCTGGATTGTCCCCATTACACCCGCCCTGAGCACTTTCAGGGTCTTGGTGTTCCACAAGTGCTACTGGGGGGCAACCATGAAGCGATCCGCCGCTGGCGCCTGAAGCAGTCCCTAGGGCGAACCTGGGAGCGGCGGCCGGATTTACTGGCCGGTCGCAGCCTTAGTCAGGAAGAAGGGCAACTGCTTGAGCAGTACCAGCAGGAAGTGCAGCAGCATCCGGACACGCCGGATAACGACAGATCATAATCTTATGCGGGTCTCATCAGGAGGCCTGAACAGTTGGTGTTAGGAGCGAACGATGAGCGGCAAAAGCACAATTATCCAGGAAATTGAAAAAGAGCAGTTGTCCACCAGCGCAGGTGACTTTGCCCCCGGTGACACCGTCATTGTTCAGGTACGGGTGACTGAAGGTAACCGTGAGCGTCTCCAGGCCTTTGAAGGCGTGGTGATTGGCAAGCGTAACCGCGGCCTCAACTCTGCTTTTACCGTGCGTAAGGTTTCTTACGGCGTGGGTGTAGAGCGGACTTTCCAGACTCACAGCCGTCTGATTGACAGCGTTAAGGTCAAGCGTCGCGGTGATGTACGCCAGGCCAAGCTTTACTACCTGCGTGCCCTGTCCGGTAAGGCTGCCCGCATCAAAGAAAAGCTCAACTAAGAGCGTTGAGCAACACCCCATGCCCAGGCATGGTGTGGTCTGTACCGGGGTATTATCCCGGTACACAGTGGGAACGGGCGGCCAAGGCTGCCCGTTTTTGCGTTGGTCGGGCCCTGGTGCTCCGACTGGGTAAACTGACCGGGAACAGTCCATGGGCGCAAGCGACCCCCAGTACCTGCCTGCAGACCTTAACCGGGTAGAAGACTTTCTCCAGTCCCTGTGGCTTGAAGACGGTCTCAGCCAGGCCACCCGCAGTTCATATGCCAGTGACCTGTTCCGCCTGGGCCGCTGGTTGGTGCAGCCCGCTGATCCGGGGCCGGTGAATGAGCAGGCCCGTTACCAGGACCTGGACCGGGGTCAGATTCAAGCATATCTGGCCATGGGCCTGGCCAGGGGCGAGAAGGCCAGTACAGCGGCCCGGCGGCTGAGCAGTTTACGGCGTTTTTACCGTTACCTGGTGCGCCAGGGCGTGCTCAGTGAAGATCCCACCTTGCGCCTGGACAGCCCCCGCTTAACCCGGCGTCTGCCGGGCACTCTATCTGAAGCCGACGTGGACGCCCTGCTGGAGGCGCCGGATACCGATAACCCCATGGAGCTGCGGGACCGGGCCATGCTGGAACTGCTCTATGCCTGTGGTCTGCGGGTGACGGAGCTGGTCTCGCTCACCTTTTCCCAGATTAATCTGCGCCAGGGTGTGGTGCGCATAACGGGTAAGGGCAACAAGGAGCGACTGGTGCCCATGGGGGAGGATGCGGTGGACTGGCTGGAGCAGTATCTGAGCCATGGTCGCGCCGCCTTACTTAAGGGGCGCCCCAGTGATGCCCTGTTCCCCGGTAACCAGCCCCGGGCAATGAGCCGGCAGGCATTCTGGTACCGTATCCGTTGTTATGCTGTGCGTGCCAACATCAATAAGCCCCTCTCTCCCCACACCCTGCGTCACGCCTTCGCCACCCATCTTCTGAACCATGGGGCTGACCTGCGTGTGGTGCAGATGTTGCTGGGCCACAGTGACCTTTCCACCACTCAGATCTACACCCATGTGGCCCGGGAGCGGCTGCAGCAGCTCCACGGGGAGCATCACCCCAGGGGCTGACCAGCGGGCCAAAAATCCCTGATGGGGCAGGGAGCAAGTTACCCCGGGGTGCGGGGGTGATACACTGGTTTTCTTATAACAACACCATTGCAGAAATGATCACGGGAGTCTTCTATGACCACCTTAAGAACGTTATCCACCGGCTTGATGAGCCTGCTGCTGGTGTTGTCAGCCTTGCTGGCAGCACCGGTTCTGGCCAGTGACAGCGACGCTGAAGAGCGTATTCGCGAGCGTTTCGCGGATCTGATTCCCAGTGTGCAGGTGCGGTCGGTGACTGCCTCGGAAGTGCCCGACTTTTATCAGGTGAGTACTGATGAGAGCACCATCTATGTGAGCGGCGACGGCCAGTATGTGCTGCTGGGGGAAATGCTGCGCCTGGACCCTGAGCGGGGCGTGGTCAACCTGACTGATGAGGCCCGCAACGGTGAGCGTAAAGCGGCCATTGAGGCCCTGTCAGCAGAAGACATGATCAGTTATCCCCCGGAGGGGGAGGTGAAGGCACAGATGTATGTCTTCACCGATATCGATTGCGGTTACTGCCGCAGCATGCACGCGGCCATGGCGGACTTCCATGCCGAGGGCATTCAGATTAATTACCTGGGCTTTCCCCGGGCCGGGCCAAACTCCGCCAGTCATACCAAGCTGGTGTCTGCCTGGTGTGCTGATGACCAGCAGGCGGCCATGGATCAGGCCAAGGCAGGGCGTTCCATTCCAGAGAAAAGCTGCAGCAATCCTATCTCTGATCAGCTGCGCCTCGGGCAGGCCCTTGGGGTGAGTGGCACCCCGGCCACGGTTCTGGCTGACGGGCGTCTGTTGCCGGGCTTTCGTCCTGCGGCGGATATGGCCCGGGTGCTGGGTATCAAGTAATGGGGTGACCCGGTTGCCAGTTTTTTTCCACGGGCAAACGTTATACCATGCGGTGCTCGCCATACCCGGCAATCCATTCAAGGCGGCGCGCCCCTGGCGCGGCGCACAGGCATAATATGAGGTGAATTTTGAAACAGGTCAAAATCGGAATCTGTGGTTTGGGCACCGTGGGTGGCGGTACCGTTCAGGTGCTGCGCCGCAATGCCGCCCTGATCAGTGGCCGTGCCGGGTGTGAGCTGACCATTACCCGGGTGGCCACCCGCTCCAAGCGTGGCGATATCGAGCTGGGTGATATTCCCTCATCCACCGATGTCTTTGATGTGGTGCGTGATCCCGAGGTGGACATTCTGGTGGAGCTGATCGGCGGTTATGATACTGCCCGGGAGCTGGTGTTGGCTGCCATTGCTGCGGGTAAGCACGTGGTTACCGCCAATAAGGCCCTGATTGCCGTTCATGGTAACGAGATCTTTGCCGCCGCTGCCCAAAAGGGCGTTATCGTTGCCTATGAAGCCGGCGTTGCCGGGGGTATTCCGGTGATCAAGGCTATCCGTGAAGGCCTGGCCGCCAACCGCATCAACTGGCTGGCGGGCATCATCAACGGCACCGGCAACTATATCCTTACGGAAATGCGTACCGGTCGCCCCTTTGATGAAGTACTGGCAGAAGCCCAGGCATTGGGTTATGCGGAAGCAGACCCCACCTTTGATGTTGAGGGCACTGATGCCGCCCATAAGCTGACCATTATGGCCTCAGCCGCTTTCGGCGTGCCGCTGCAGTTTGAGCGGGCTTATACCGAAGGCATCCGTGATCTGACTCCCTATGATATTTCCCATGCGGAGGCCCTGGGTTACCGGGTCAAGCACCTGGGCATCGCCCGGCAGCGGGAAGACGGCATTGAGCTGCGGGTTCACCCCACCCTGGTGCCGGTCAATCATATGATGGGCAAGGTAGACGGAGTCCTGAACGCCATTCTGGTGGACGGCGATGCCGTGGGCCAGACCCTCTACCACGGTCCCGGTGCCGGTTCTGAAGCCACCGCCTCCTCGGTCATTGCCGACCTGGTGGATGTGGCCCGCTCCGTGGCTGCAAGCAGCAACCAGCGGGTGCCCTACCTTGGCTTTGGGCCAGAGGCGGTCACAGACCACCGCATCCTGCCCATGGATGAGATTCGCTCAGCGTACTACCTGCGCATCCAGGCCTTTGACCGCCCGGGTGTGCTGGCGAAAGTGGCCACGATCCTCAGTGACAATGGCATCAATATCGAATCCATCATGCAGAAAGAATCGGAGTTCCAGGATGGCCGCATTCCGGTGATCCTGCTGACCCATACCGTGCAGGAGCGCCAGATCAACCAGGCCATCGCCCAGATGGAAGCCCTGGAGGATGTCGAAGGCAACGTTGTCCGTATCCGGGCCGAGAACTTCCTGTAAACGCAGTTTCAGACAGGTTTATCACGTGAAATACATCAGCACCCGGGGACAGTCCCCCGCACTGGAATTTGAAGACGTACTTTTGACTGGCCTGGCCACCGACGGTGGCCTTTATGTGCCTGAGTTCCTGCCACGGTTTACCCCGGAGGAGATTATCTCCTGGCGGGGTTTGCCATATCATGAACTGGCGTACAACGTCATGTACCCCTTTGTGGAAGGTTCCATTCCGGCAGAGGACTTCCGTGCCATTGTCACGGAAACCTACCAGTCGTTCCCCCACAAGGCGGTCGCGCCCCTGGTGCAGATCGACCACAACGAATGGGTGCTGGAACTGTTCCGTGGGCCCACCCTGGCGTTCAAGGACTTCGCTCTGCAACTGCTGGGTCGTCTGGTGGACTATGTGCTGGAGCGCAAGCAGCAGCACGTGGTGATCATGGGGGCCACCTCCGGGGATACCGGTTCGGCTGCCATTGAAGGTTGCCGCCATTCCAAGCACGTGGATATTTTTATTCTGCACCCCTATCAGCGGGTGTCGGAAGTTCAGCGCCGGCAGATGACTACGGTAACTGGCGACAACATCCACAACGTGGCAGTGAAGGGCAACTTCGATGACTGCCAGAAGATGGTGAAAGCCAGCTTTGCGGACCAGTCTTTCCTGGGGGATAAAACCCAGTTGGTGGCGGTGAATTCCATCAACTGGGCCCGCATCATGGGGCAGTTGGTATATTACTTCCACGCCTCACTGTCCCTGGGCGGCCCCCTGCGCAGCCTGTCCTTTTCCGTACCTACCGGGAACTTCGGCGATATCTTCGCCGGTTACCTGGCCCGGGATATGGGTTTGCCAATACAGCAGCTGGTGGTAGCCACCAATCGCAATGACATCCTGCACCGGTTCATGAGCGGCAATCACTACGAGCCCAAGCCGTTGCAGCATACCCTGACTCCGAGCATGGACATTGCCATCTCCAGCAACTTTGAGCGCCTGCTGTTTGATCTCTATGGCCGTGACGGCGCTGCAGTCAGTGCCTTCATGAAGCACACCGGCGAAGGGTCCTCAATGGGCCTGGAAGCACCCAGGTGGGAGAAGGCCAGGGCACTGTTTGACAGCTACGCCGTGGATGACGACGCTACCTGCGAAACCATTGCAGAGGTCTATCGGGAAACCGAATACCTGCTGGACCCGCACACTGCCATTGGCGTGCGGGCCGCCCGTGCCTGCCGTCGTGACCCCACAGTCCCCATGGTGACCATGGGGACTGCCCATCCGGCCAAGTTCCCTGAGGCGGTGGAGAAGTCCGGTGTGGGTGTGGTTGCGAGCCTGCCTAAGCATCTGGCAGATCTGTTCGAGCGCCCGGAAGTGTATGAGGTCCTGGATAACGATATTGGGGCCATACAGCAGTACATGGCCGCCAACTGGAAGTACGCCGGCAAATAGCAGCTCCCCAGTGTCCCGTCTGGCCAGTCGGGACACTCCTCTCATACACATGGCAGCAGGTATTGGGTTACCCCTATGACAGCTCCGGGCAAAAGCATTCAACGGCGCGTTTCTGTCGACCTGCCAGCCTGGGGGGAGGAACTACCGCCCCTCTTACGGCGCCTTTACCACAGTCGTGGTGTCACCAATAACCA
>REBR01000127.1 GCA_007692645.1 Halomonadaceae bacterium
GTGGTACCCAATTGCAAACTGCAATGCGCCTGACCGGGGTATTCCCTGTGATGGCTGTTCAGTTAACGGCTATTGGCGAGGAATCCGGTAACCTGGACGAAATGCTGGCCAAAGTAGCAGATCATTACGAAGCAGAAGTGGATGACCTGGTAGACAACCTGACTGCCCTTATGGAACCCATGATCATGGCGGTTCTGGGTGTGCTGGTGGGCGGTCTGATCATTGCCATGTATCTGCCCATTTTCCAAATGGGGCAAGTTGTCTGAATCATGCCGGATTTCTCTCAACTACTATCGCAGCTAGTGGCACAGCCCTGGCTTTTCTACCCCACACTGGCGATCTTTTCCCTCTGTGTGGGCAGCTTTCTCAACGTGGTCATTTTGCGCCTGCCCCGGATGATGGAGCAGCAATGGCGCTGTGACTGTGAAGAGTTGCTGGAAGTCCCTGAGGGGCAGCGCACTGATCCCAAGCGCTTTGACCTGTCCTTTCCCGGTTCCCACTGCCCGAAGTGTGACCATGCGCTACGGGTCAGGGATAATATCCCTTTGTTCAGCTACCTGTTCCTGAAAGGCCGCTGCGCCCATTGCAGCGCCCCCATTCCTGTCAGATACCCCATTGTCGAGGGCATGACCCTGGTGCTGTCACTGGTGACCGTGGTCACTCTGGGCCCCACCCTGACCACCCTGGCCACCTTGCTGCTGGTCTGGTCGCTGATTGCCCTGGCGGTGATTGATCTGGATACCCAGCTACTGCCAGACAGCATTACTCTGCCCCTGATCTGGGCGGGGCTGCTGTTTAACTATTTCGCCGGCCTGGTGCCTTTCGACACCGCCTTCTGGGGGGCGGTGGCGGGCTATCTGAGTCTGTGGGGGGTGTATCACCTGTTCCGTATCCTCACGGGCAAGCACGGCATGGGTTATGGGGACTTCAAGTTACTGGCGGCCCTGGGGGCCTGGCTGGGCTGGACCATGCTGCCGGCGATTATTCTGTTGTCGTCCCTGGTGGGTGCCGTGGTGGGGATCAGCCTGATTCTGTTCCGTGGTCAGGGCCGTGATGTACCCATTCCCTTTGGTCCTTATCTGGCAGCGGCAGGCCTTCTGACCCTGTGGTGGGGTACGGAGTTACAGATTTTCTGGTACCGGTTACTGGGGTTTTAGTATGTTGGTTATCGGTCTTACCGGAGGTATTGGTAGCGGCAAGTCCAGCGTTGCCAGCCTGTTCCGGCAACAGGGCATTGTCACTGTGGATGCGGATGATGTGGCCCGTGAAGTGGTACTGCCTGGTGAGCCGGCCCTGGAAGAGATCCGCCAGCACTTCGGCGACGGGGTGATACAAGGCGACGGCACCCTGGACCGGGGGGCACTGCGCCAACTGGTGTTTGCGGATCAGCAGCAGCGCCAGTGGCTGGAGCAACTGCTGCACCCCCTGATCGGGCAGCGCATCAGCGAGCACCTGCTTAAGGCCCGCTCCCCCTATGCCCTGCTGGTCTCTCCCCTGCTGCTGGAAACGGATCAGCACCGGCGCTGCCAGCGCATAACGGTGGTGGATGTGCCGGAATCCGTGCAGATTGAACGCACCATGCAGCGGGATAACAACAGCGAGGAGCAGGTGCAGCGGATTATTGCCGCCCAAATGGATCGCCAGAAGCGTCTTGCAGCGGCGGATGATGTGATCGACAATAACCAGGACATCACGCTTGTGGCCAGGCAGGTAGAGCAGTTACACCAGCACTATGTTCAGCTGGCAGCGGCGCAGCCCCGCTGACACCCTCCTCTGGCTGGCACCCTTATTCACCGGTACTCAGAGGTTTATCGTGTCTGCTCCCGAAACTCCCCCGTCATCCCAGGGACCGCAACTGGACTGCCCCCACTGCGGTAAAACCATTACCTGGTCGGAAGATTACCCGGAACGCCCATTCTGCTCCCTGCGCTGCCGGGAAATTGATTTTGGTGCCTGGGCCACGGAAAGCTACCGGATTCCTGCGGAGCCGGTGGACGAATGGGCACTGGATGAGGCCCTGAACGACGATTCGTCCCTGCAGTAAGGGCACCACAGCAACTGCCAATAACAATTTGAAGGGATGCCCATGACCGCCTGTATTTTCTGCCAGATCTGCGCTGGCACACTGCCTGCCTCCGTGGTCTATGAGGATAAACAGGTCATGGCCTTTATGGACATTCACCCCCTGGGCCGGGGGCATGTGATTGTGATCCCCCGCCACCATGCCCGGCAGTTGCCGGAGCTTCCCCCGGGGTTGGCTGACTATCTGTTTGTGGTGGCCCGGCACATACTTAAAGCCCAGCGGGCACTGGGGTGGGGGCTTGAGGGCAGCCATATTCTGCTGAATGATGGCCCCCAGGCTAACCAGACCGTGGCCCACGTTCACGTGCATATTATTCCCCGGGAAAAACGCGATAGCCTGCCCTCACTTGGGCGCCTGCTGATGCATGTCACCGGTTTATATGGTCCGGTAGTGAAGCGCCAACGCCTGGACCAGCAGGCACAGGCGCTGGCAGCACAGCTTGCCCGGCTGCCCCTTCTTACCGCCCCTGAATTGCCGGCCGCTTAGTATGCTCAAAGGGCTCACCGTTTTACTGCTGTTTCAACTGGCTGGCCTGGCTCTAGGGCAGATCCCTGGCATGCCGGTTCCCGGCGCGATTCTTGGCATGGTGCTATTCTTTGGCTACCTGGTAATAACCGATGGCGGCGGTGAGAGTGAACAGAAAGTCGGCAAAATTCTGTTAGACCATTTACCCCTGTTTTTTATCCCTGCGGGAGTCGGTGTCATCACCCTGGGTGCTATTATCAAAGAACAGGCATTGCCCCTGATCCTGGCACTCACTTTGGCAACCCTGGTGGCTTTTGTAGTAACCGCCCTGCTGATGCAATGGCTGTTGAAACGGGCTCAACGGAATGAATCATGAACGTGCAATCAGTTCTGCAGAGTCCCCAGTTCGCCATCACCCTGACCCTGGCAGCCTACCTGTTGGGGCAGTGGCTGTATAAACGCCTGGGTTACTCCAGCCTGGTACAACCGGTGGTTTCCGGTATTGCCCTGGTAATGCTGGTGCTGTGGCTGACC
The DNA here is from genome assembly GCA_007692645.1 of Halomonadaceae bacterium. Taxonomy (GTDB): domain Bacteria; phylum Pseudomonadota; class Gammaproteobacteria; order Pseudomonadales; family Oleiphilaceae; genus REBR01. The sequence continues at coordinate 3,083 of REBR01000127.1, forward strand.
GGGCTGGATTACCACTACTATTTTGCCGGCGCCGGCATTATTCATTTTCTCCTGGGCACCGCCACTGTGGCCCTGGCGCTGCCCCTGTATCACCACCTGCGTCTGATTCGCAGCCATCTCAAACCCCTGTTGATTACCCTGCTGGTGAGTGGCCTGGTGGCCTCGGGCAGTGCCGTGGGCCTGGCCTGGCTGGCGGGGGGCAGTGACAGCCTGTTGCGCACCCTGGCGCCGAAATCCATTACCACGCCCTTTGCCATTCCCGTGGCGGAGGCCCTGGGGGGCTACCCGGCCCTGGCGGCCACGGTGGTGATTGCCACGGGCATTCTGGTAGCGGCACTGGGCACCCCGGTACTGCGCCTGCTGCGGGTGGACCACCCCGTGGCCCAGGGCGCTGCATTAGGCATGATCGGCCACGGTGTAGGCACCGCCCGGGCCTTTCAGTTAGGGCCGGATGTGGGGGCGTTTGCCGCCCTGTCCATGGGGCTGATGGGGCTGTATACCGCCCTTGGACTGGGCTTGCTCGGATTATGAACATCCGTGGCGCCCTGTGCTGTGCCAGCCTGCTGATCATCAGCGCCTCCCAACCCCTGCAGGCGGAACAGGACCGCTCTACCATGGATTTGTACGGCACGCACCGTGCCGGGGGTAAGGCCATACCCCCTGATCAGCAGAAGGAATTCACCGACCAGCTGTCTCCGGGCAACCTGCCCCTGGAATTTTTCCTCTGGCAAGAGGGGGAACCCCGTTACATGCCCTCCTCGGAACGCATCTGGCATGAAGCAGGGCACTGGGCCATTCGTCAGCAGGAAATACATTCAGAACGGGTGGCAGCCATGAGCCGGGGCATTGACCGTACACTTTCCGGGGAAACCTATACCGTACGGGATAATGACAGCTATCTTCGCCTGGGGCTTTCCAACCGATATGGCAAATCCGGTGAGATGGGCCTGGAACCGGAGGTCCGTTTCCGCCTGGAACTGCCCACACTGGAAGAAAAATTCAAACTGGTCATTGAAAGTGACCCGGACGACCTTTCGTCCCTCTCTGAGCAGCAGCGTGAAGAAAGCTTACGGGAAGACGAGCGCGCCAGCTCCTTCACCACCGGCGCCCTGCGTTACCTGTATCCGGTGACCGACCGCTGGGAGCTGTCCTCTGATGTGGGTGCCCGGTTGCGCTTTCCCCCGGAACTGTTCTGGCGCTCCAGGGCACGCTCAGACTGGACCATCAGCCCCCAGTGGAATATGCGCCTGGATCAGCGCTTTTTCTACTTTAATACCACGGGCTGGGGCTCCCGCTCCTGGGTGGGTTTTGGCCGCCGGATTCAGGGCTGGAACTTCCTCTCCTCCTCCGAGGCCCGCTGGGTGCATGAAGATCGCACCTTTGAGGTGGCCCAGGTGCTGGCTCTGGACCGCACCCTGCGCAACCGCCATTACTGGCGTTACCGCCTGGGTGTCCTGGGGGAAAGCGAACCTAACTGGCAAACCAGCGACTATTTTGCCGATGTGCTGTACCGCAACCGGCTCTACGATGACTGGCTGTTTGCAGAAGTGATACCCTCAGTGAACTTTCCCCGGGAAAACAGTTTCAAGGCCAATCCCACCATCACCCTGCGAATCGAGATGTTCTTCTCAGGCAAAGGAGACCTGTGAGCCAGCCCAAATCCTGCAAACAGTCTGAGCAGACCGACCCGGTGGCCCTTAACAGTGACACTTTCACCCTGTCACCCCTGGGGCATATTCACTCCTGCTTCACGGATAAATTCGGCATTCCCCGGCAGCCGGGGCTGTGCCGTCATGCCCGTGGCCATATTGCCCTGCTGCCCCCCTTCGACTGTGACGATGCCTTCCGGGGGCTGGATGATTTCAGCCATGTCTGGCTCACTTTTGTGTTTCACCAGACCCCGGTAGCAACGTTTCGTCCGCTGATCCGCCCGCCGCGCCTTGGGGGCAACCGCAAGCAGGGGGTCTTTGCCAGCCGCTCCCCCTTCCGGCCCAACCGGCTGGGCCTGTCACTGGTCAGGCACCATGGCCTGTTTCGCCAGGACAAGCAGCTGTGTGTGGCCCTGAGCGGCCTGGATCTGGTGACCGGCACCCCGGTTCTGGACATCAAGCCGCACCTGCCCTGGTGTGACGCCCCGGGGGATGCCAGCGCCAGCTGGGCGGAGCAGCCGCCACAGTCAGTAGCGGTGGATTTTATGCCCAGGGCCCGGGATCAGCTGAGGGCACTAAAGGGCCGGCACCCGGAGCTTGAAGCACTGATCCGGGACCTGCTGGGCCAGGACCCCAGGCCCGCCTATAAAAAGACCGCTGCCGATCCCCGCATCTATGGCATGCGCCTGTATGACATTGATGTACACTGGCAGGCAGTCGAGGACCGGATTCAGGTGACAGACCTGACGCCAGACCGCTAACCCGCCCACCAGGGCGCTGATAAAACGGATTTCAGACTTGCCCCTCAGACGACTGTTCAATTACCTGCGCATACGCCCCTTAACCGGGCGCCTGCTCGCCTATGTCATGCTGTTCAGCCTGGTGTTGTCCCTGGTGGCTACGGGTATTCAGGTGTCCAGCGAGTACCGCCAGGAACGGGCTTCACTGGTGAGCATCCAGAACCAGGCCGTACAGATGCTGGCTCCCAACCTGAGCCGGCAACTGTGGGCCATGGATTACCGGGAAATTGAACAGACCCTGCAAGGCGCCCTGGCATTGCCCGGCGTCAGCCACCTGCATATCAATACCCCGGAGGGCCAGGTGCTGTCAGTGGGTGACGCACCCCAGTCCCATATCATTCAACAGCAAAAACCCCTGACCTTTGTGGACGACAGTGGAGAGACCCGCTCAGTAGGTGAACTGACTCTGGCAGCGTCTTACCGCAGCGCCGTGGACTCCATTGCCAGCCGTACCCTGCTGACCCTGGGCACCCAGGGCCTGATTATCTTCGCCGGCGCCCTGGGACTGCTGGTGATCGTGCGCCAGACCCTGACCCGTCACCTGGAAGCCATGGCAGACTATGCCCGCCGCCTGACCCTGGATGCCCTGATCGAGCCGCTGCAGTTGCACCGCCAGTCGCAAAAACCCGATGAACTGTCAGAAATGGAGCGGGCCCTTAACAGCATGCGCCTGCAGCTGTTGTCAGAGGCCCGGGACATTCAGCGCTCCAGCCACGAGTCCCGGGACCAGCGGGATCAGGCGGTGCGGGCGAATCAGGCGAAGAATCTGTTTGTGGCCAGCGTCAGCCACGGCCTGCGCACCCCCCTGCAGTCAGTACTGGGTTTTGCCACCCTGCTGCAGGAAGCCCCCCTGGACGATGAGCAACGGGATTATCTGCGCCTGCTATCCCGCTCCGCTGAGAATCTCTCGGCACTGATCAATGACCTGCTGGACATTTCCCGCATGGAAACCGGCCGCCTGTCTCTTGACCAACTACCATTTGATATCCGGGAGATTATTGCTGATGTCATGGCAATGCTGGAGCCACAGGCCCGGGAAAAAGGCCTGACCCTGGAGCGCCGGGTAGACCCCCACCTGCCGGAACGCCTCAGTGGCGACCCGGTAAGAGTGCGCCAGGTACTGCTTAACCTCGTGGCTAACGGCATTCAGTTTACCGACCAGGGGCATGTGCTGATCAGCCTGGAAATGCTCGACCACCAGGGGGACCATGCCCGGGTGCGTCTGTCCGTGGAAGACACGGGTATTGGCATCGCCGCTGCTGACATCAGCCGGATACATGAGCCCCATGTGCAATTGCAGGACAGCCCCGGCCAGCGGGGCAATGGCATCGGTCTTGGGCTGACCATCAGCCAGCAGTTGGTGCGCCTGATGGGTGGGCAATTGCAGGTCAGCTCCAGCCCCGGTCAGGGCTCCACCTTCTGGATGGAACTGAGCCTGCCATTGGCACAGAAGCGCCTCAGCACCCTGCGCACCCCTGCCGGCGCCCTCAAAGGCTGCCGGATTCTGGTGGTGGACGCCTACCCCCTGTCCCGTAAAATCACCCTGGAGTTGCTGGCCGGCACAGAGGCTCACCTGGATGCGGTGGGTAACGCCAGTGACGCCCTGCAGCGGGTGGTTGAGAGCCTGGGCAGCAACAGCCACTACCAGTTGATCATCGTCGATGGCTTTCTGCCGGATATGGCCGCCGACCGGCTGTGCAAGGGGTTGCGTGAGCATGGGGGTAGCGGACTGCAGATACTGGCCCTGTCTACCCACCCCCAGCGGGGGGATGCTGAGCACTTCCGCCAGGCCGGTGCCAACGGATTCCTCAGTAAAACCCTGCGGGAGACCTATCTGTTGCCGGTACTGCAACAGATGATGGCCACTGCGGCCAGTGGTCAGCCGGGCTTTATTACCCGTTTCAGCCTGTACCGCCCGCCGGCAGCAGTGGAACAGCCACCAAGGCTGTTTCAGCAGATGCCGGTCATGGTGGTGGAAGACAACCCGGTAAACCGCCAGCTCACCGGTCGCCTGTTGGAAAAACTCGGCTGTCAGGTGACCCTGGCCAGCAGCGGGGAGGATGCCCTGGCCCAGTTTGCCCCGGGGAAATTCCACCTGATTCTCATGGACCTGATGCTGCCGGCCATGGATGGGCTGGAAGCGACCCGATGCTGGCGCCGGCTGGAAAAGGCACAGCAGTGCGAGCCAATACCCATTATTGCCCTCACCGCCAGTGTTATGGCCACCAATGAGGCGGCCTGCAGGGAGGCGGGCATGAACGACTTTGTGCCTAAGCCCGTGAGCATTGACCGGCTACGGGCCGTGCTGGCCAGCACCGTAATGACTACCGCGGAGTCTTCATTTCAGCCGCCGGTGACGCCTCCAGGCTGACCGTTTCCAGCCAGTGCAACCGTTGCAACGCCTGCTCCCGGTTATCACCACACAGCGCCTGCTCAGCCTGGAATGCACGGCATACCTGAGGCCGCTCCGGTAACCCGAACAGCCGGCACTGATTGTGCTCATCCAGTTGAATGCAGCGAACCCCCGCGGGCTTACCCTCTGGCATACCGGGAATCGGGGAACTGATGGAGGGAGCAATGCAGCAGGCGCCACAGCCGGCACGGCAGTGAAAAGTCATAGATTCAACAACATTAAAAGATGGTATAGCCGAAGAAGAAACCCACAGGCTGTAAGATACGTTAACTCAACACATGGTTTAGTTTACCATGGCCTGCAAAATTTGATCATCAAGGAATCCCAATGACCGAAAACACTGCCCGTCACTCTGTTCAGAAATCCCTCCCCCAGAGCCTGACTCGCCCATGGCTGCGTACCGGCCTGGCGGCGGCTATGCTTGCCAGCCTGCCATTTTCTGCCCAGGCCGGGGATTTCGCCATCAGTCTGACGGACGATTCTGCCAAGGCCCAGTTCAATTTTGCGGACCAGAGCGATGAACTGGCCTTTGGCGCTGGCTATACCTACCACACCGGCAGCCGCCACATTGCCAATTTCGATTTCCATGCCCAGGGTCGTTCTGCCATCGGCAACCTGCCCGCCACTGTGGGTGTGGGTGCCCGTTCTTTCTATTTCCGTGACCGGCCCGTTGAAGGTGGCGCAGTGGGCCTGGGTGGCTACTCATCTATCAATATTCCGGATGTGCCCGGCCTGAGTGTTAACGGTTCCCTGCACTTTGCCCCCACCATTCTGTCTTTTGGAGATTCAGATGGCATGACCAGCCTGGAACTCACCCTGGGCTACCGGGTCATCCGCAATGCCGAGTTCTTTGCCGGTTACCGTTATGTACAGACCGACATTGATGCCAGTGACCGGGATGGCAATGCCATTGATGATGTCACTCTGGATGAAGGCTTTCTGGCGGGCCTGCGCATCATGTTCTGATGCCCTTCTGGGGCATCATCTCACCCCGGCTCCTGCCTGGGGCTGATTTTGTGCGCCATACCCCAGCCTGACAACCGCCACCGGGATACACTGGTGGCCGTTGTCATTCACGGGGCTTCTTCATATGGCAGTTACTCAACAAAAACACCCCTGTCTTTCTCCCCGTGGCCAGTCTCTTTTTTCCCCTATTCCTCACCCCCTGATCCCATTGCTGGGCCTGCTGATACTCTTGCTGGTAATAACTGGCTGTCGCCCGGAATCCACCGCCAGTACCACCAACAGTTTCGCCAACATTCAATCCAACCCTGACGGGGTGCGGGATGGGGGCACCGGCATGGAAGGCAGCGGCGGCCTGGCCAGCAATGAATTGCGGGTGCGGGTTCAGGTGCCCGCCAGCAGTGCCGCCGAAGGGGACCACCAGGGCCTGGTTAATGCCCGCAATTACAGCCTGCAGGTGCACCGTGTGGGCACCGGTCTGACCCTGCTGGAAACCCTGGCACCGCAACAGAAAAGAGATAGCGACACCACCCTGCTGCGCTTCCCGGACAGAACTTCAGTGCCGGTAGATATCAATCTGGTGATAGAAGCGCGGGTTAATGGTGAAACCTACTGGTCCCCCCTGGCAGCGGATAACCGCCAGGTGCGGGTAAACCCCTTCTCGGACTATCTGGTGCGCCGGGAACTGGCCAACCTCAGTGCCAACGACATTATCGAGCTGAACCGCTGTCAGCAGACCTTGTGCCCCCTGGAGCTGATCTGGCCCTCTGTGGTCAGCCAGGTGCAACTGTTCAACATCACCCTGCCCCCAGGCAGCAGCCAGACCAGTGCCCAGGCGGCCCTGTCCCAGAGAGGGGATTTCACCGGCTTTGTGCAGCGGGCCATCAACCTGCTGCGCCTCAGCCCGGCCAGTATCAACAGCTTTGCCCCAGACAGCACCGAGGCCGAGGCCTTTACCTTTAACAGTGTTTTCTTCGGGGTTGATCTTAACCAGCTTCGGGGAGATGGGGGCAACAGTGGGCTCTGGGTGGCCCGCAGCGGCGTGCGCGCCACCCGCAGCAATGACGACGGCACCGGCTTCAATAACCCCAACCTGAGTCTCGCCAGCATCCGCCTGGAACTGTTTGATCTGAACATTACCACCCTGGGCAGCACCATTCCCTTCCAGAGCCGGGGGTTACAACAGGACTTCGGCAGCCCTGCTCAGCGGCCGGTGAATGAACACGCCAGCGTGCCCCGGTCGACCTTTAGCCGGGATGCCCGCTTTCTCAGTGGCACCCGCCCCATGTACCAGACTGTGCGCCAGCAACAGGGAATGACACTGGGGCGCACCATGGACCCCTTCCTGTTGGATGCCCGCATGGTGGGTGGCGAGCAATCCCCCGAGGTTTTACTGGCGGGATTTTTCCATGGTGGCAGTGCGGTTGCCCTGGGGGAAAACAGCCGGGGGGAGCTGGTGCGCCAACAGGTCCAGGAAGATCTCAACAGCGCCGCCCTTAAAATCAACCTGCGGCAAAACAGTAGTGATGAAGAATTTTCCCTGTCCCGTCTCCATGACAGCTATAACCTGATGGGGTTTCGTCTGCGCCTTGGCAGTGGCGATATGCCGGTACTGATGGAAGCGGAACTGGGCCACTGGTCCATAGGCAGCGGCAGCAACCTGGTCCCTGGCACTCACAGCAGCGATGACGTAATGCTGCTGCAACGGTCAACCACTAACGAGGTCAGCTTCAGCAACGCCCAGCGAAATATCAGTATCGATATTTTCAATATGTCCCAGATACGGGATGACAGTGACCCTGGCCAATTCCGGGGGCACCTGTTTTTAAATGGCAGTGACAGGGACTATGGCATTCGTGATCAGGTGGGACCCAATGGTGCCGCCTCCCCCAATGGGGACTGGCTGGCCTTTACCCCGGTGAGTAACGATGGCAGCTATGCCCTGCAGCTGGCGGTGAAGCCCCCCGACAATCTCCCGGACCTGGTTGGCAGTTATCAGCTGCAGGGGTTCTCTCTGGCCATGGATGACGAGGACAACCGTCTGAGGGCCTTCCAGGGGGCCTGCCTGGAGATTGGTGACCCCAACATTGCAGAATTGCATTATCAGGGCGTTGAAGTTCACCACAACCTGGCAAACCGCCAGGTCCGGCGGGCCAGAAATTTGCCGTCATCCCGGTTGACCGGCAGCATCAGCGGGCCTGACAGCCAGGGTCGCCTGCGCATCACCCTGCCCACCGGTGAGGACACCCCGGATCTGGTGCTGGAGGGCTTCACTGCCCCTGACGGTGAAGCCCTGATATTACGCAAACACCATGGCCAGAGCCTGGGCCCGGTGTTCGCTCTGAAAGAGTCCCTGGAGCGTCCCTGCGGGGCAGGTAACTGACAGTCTGTTATACTGGTGGCATCTTTCCTTATTGGTGGAGCCACCTGTATGCCACGCATCGTTTTAGTCGCAGGCCTTATCCTGCTACTTGTTGTATCCCTGATTACCGGTTGGAGTATCGGGCGCTGGCAACTACACCCGGAAGCCGACACGGCGCCAGAAGTGGTCGCAATGGTTGAGCTTCCTGACTGGGCCAACACTCCCCTGCCGGATTTCAGTCAATACCAGGTGATTGATGAGCGCAAAGAGGCATTTTTTGACTACCTGTTTCCACGTATTGTGCTGGCCAACAAGGCGGTTCTGGATCTGCGTGAACACCTGCGGGGTTTACAGGCCAAAGACGAGCTGACGGCACAGGATCTGGAGTGGCTGCAGTCTCAGGCAGACCGCCTGCGGGTGCCGGGGGAAAACGGCAGTAACGAGCAGATGAAAGCTCTGGCCTTGCGTCTGGATGTGGTGGCGCCTTCCCTGATGCTGGCCCAGGCCGCCAATGAGTCTTCCTGGGGCACCAGCCGCTTTGCCACCAGGGGCAACAATCTGTTTGGCCAGTGGTGCTGGACCGAAGGCTGTGGCCATGTGCCGGAGCGGCGCCCGGATGGTGCCAGGCACGAAGTTGCCCATTACGACTACCCCTATCGCTCTATCCGCAGCTACATCGCCAACCTCAACCGTCATGAGGCCTACGGGGAATTACGGGATGTGCGGGCCGGTCAGCGTCAGGCAGGTGACGGCGCTGATGGTCTCCAACTGGCGGAAGGCCTGGAATCCTATTCAGAGCGGGGTACTGCCTATGTGCGGGAAATCCAGGCGATGATTAATTTTAACCAGCTGTCAGACTACGATGCGGAATTTCGTCGTTTGCTGGCGTCAGATGACCTGATGGCAGAACTGGACGCCCGGGTAGCGGATTACGAAGCCCGCTTTAACGGCGCTGACCCCGACTAAAGAATGAAGATTGGCCGAGATCAGCGTACATATGTGCGCTCAAGGCATTGGCAAATGCACAGGGACCGGTAAAATACTGGCCCTGTTGCCTAACCACCTCGGAACCCCCTATGTTGCACTTTCTTCCCCACGGACTCAGAGGCACCCTGGCGGTGTTGCTGATTCTTGCCAACACCTTGCTGTTGTACCCGCCACTGCTGCTGCTATCGGTGATCAAGATGATTCCGGTCACGGCGTTACGTACCCTGTGTACCCGGTTGCTGAACCGCGTTGCCGTTGCCTGGATCAACAACAATGGCCGCACTATGCGCTTGCTGCACCGCCTGGACTGGCAGGTAGAAGGGCTTGAGTCGCTGGAGCAGAACCAGTGGTATTTTGTTACCTGCAATCACCAGTCCTGGGCGGACATCATGGTCACCCAGAATGTGCTGAATAATCGCATTCCCCTGATGAAGTTCTTCCTGAAAAAAGAACTGATCTGGGTGCCGCTGCTGGGTATTGCCTGGTGGGCCCTGGATTTCCCGTTTATGAAGCGCTATTCCAAGGAATTGCTGGCGAAAAAGCCCCACCTGCAGGGCAAAGACCTGGAAACCACCCGTAAGGCCTGTGAGAAGTTCAAGTACACCCCGGTGACTGTGTTCAACTTCCTGGAAGGCACCCGTTTCACCCCGGAAAAACACCAGGCACAGAACTCCCCCTACACCCATCTGCTGCGGCCCAAAGCCGGTGGTGCGGGCTTTGTGCTGGGGGCCATGGGGGAGCAGCTGCATACCATGCTGGATATTACCATTGTCTACCCAGACGGGGCCGGCGGTATCTGGGACTACCTCGCCGGGCGGATGCAGCGCATTGTGGTCACCATCAAGCGCCGGGAGATTCCTGCGCAATTCCTGGGCCGGGATTACGTCAATGATCCGGAGTTCCGCAATCAGTTCCAGAATTGGGTCAGTGACATCTGGCAACAGAAAGACCAGCACATCACTGAACTGATGAAGATCCACAGCAAACCCTGAACCCCAAAACAGTTCATTGCCGCGGCTGCGTCAGAGCCCACCCTGTGGGAGCGGCCATGGCCGCGATCTTTTTCCAGCCCCTCCTGAAACAGAGCCTGTCTCACTACTGGCCTCACACTGGAATCGCGGCCATGGCCGCTCCCACAGCTGCTGCAAACTGATTTTCCATGAGCCAAAAAAAACCGGCCTGCCAGCCGGTTCTTATATGCCATTACTGCACGGGCTTTAACCGTTGAAAGGGTGGCGCAGCACAATGGTTTCAATGCGATCAGGGCCGGTGGAAATAATGTCGATGGGCGCCTCAATCTGCTTTTCAATAAAGCGGATATAGCGCTTGGCATTCTCTGGCAACTGATCAAAGGCGGTCAGGCCCACGGTGCTTTCGTCCCAGCCTGGCAGGCTTTCATACAGGGGCTCAATGGTGCTGTAGGCTTCCCCGGCGATGGGGGGACGGAAGATTTCCCCCTCAGGGGTGCGGTAGCCAACACAGACTTTCACCGACTCCAGACCGTCCAGCACATCCAGCTTGGTCAGGCAGATACCTGAGACGCTGTTTACCTGAATGGCATGGCGCAATGCCACCGCATCAAACCAGCCACAGCGACGGGCACGGCCAGTGGTGGTGCCCACTTCATGGCCTTTTACGGCCAGGTGACGGCCGCAGTCGTCAAACAGCTCCGTAGGAAAGGGACCGGAACCGACACGGGTGGTGTAGGCCTTGGTGATACCCAGCACATAATCCAGATACAGCGGGCCAAAGCCACTGCCCGTGGCAGCGCCCCCGGCGGTGGTGTTGGAAGAGGTCACAAAGGGATAGGTGCCGTGATCAATATCCAGCAGAGAGCCCTGGGCCCCTTCGAACAGGATGTGCTCGCCACGCTTGCGCAGGTCATGGAGCATATCCGTCACATCCGCCGCCATGGGCAGCAGTTCCTCTGCATAGCCGCGGCAATCTGCCAGGGTCTGCTCCACATCCACTGGTGCCACCTTGTAGAAGTGCTCCAGTACAAAGTTGTGGTATTCCATCAGGCTGCGCAGGCGTACCTCAAACTCTACCGGCGTGGCCAGATCCGCCAGCCGCAGGCCCCGGCGGGCTACCTTGTCTTCATAGGCAGGACCGATGCCCCGCCCTGTGGTGCCGATTTTCTTCTCTCCCCGGGCCAGTTCACGGGCTTCGTCCAGTTTTACGTGGGAAGGCAGAATCAGCGGGCAGGCCAGGCTGACCCGCAGCCGGTTGCGCACGGCAACACCGCGGGCTTCCAGCTCCCGGATCTCTTTCATCAGGGCATCCGGCGCCAGTACCACGCCATTGCCAATCATGCAGGTGACATGCTCCCGCAGAATACCGGAGGGGATCAGGTGCAGAGCGGTCTTAACACCGTCAATCACCAGTGTGTGTCCGGCATTGTGACCGCCCTGGAAGCGTGCCACCGCAGTGACCTCTTCCGTTAGCAGATCCACGATCTTGCCTTTGCCTTCATCTCCCCACTGGGTGCCCAGTACTACGACGTTCTTGCCCATGCGTGTCTCTCAGATTGACGATCAGGATTAACGGTAAAAATGCGTGCGATTCTGTCGGTAAACCCGACCACTCAATTCTCCAGGGGAATAACCTGCCAATGGTTACCCTGTTTCACCAGTTGCCGGTCACAACGACCCCGGGCACTGGCAACATCATCTTCTGCCAGGGCCTGGATGACCCGCTCCTGCTGGCGCAGTTCAGCCACTACCTGAAGCAACTCCGGGTCATCCCTTTGCGGCGCCCAGATAGCCTTCTGGTTCTCATCAGCTAACGGTACCTGCTGCCCCAGTGCAACCATGGCCCGCAGGTCAGCACTGAAACCCGTAGCTGGACGGGCCCGACCAAAGTCCTCGCCAATAGCGTCATAACGACCGCCCTTGGCCAAAGCACTACCGTGGCCTGGCACATAGGCGGCGAAGACCAGTCCGGTATGGTAGTTGTAGCCCCGTAACTCACAAAAGTCGAAACCCAGACTCACCTGAGGGAAACGGCGGCTGACGGCTTCAGCTACCTGGGCCAGCTCTTCCAGTGCATGCATAACCGCCGGAGGTGCTTGGTGCAGCTGCTTCCCGGCCTCTTTCAGGGCATCAGGCCCGCCACCCAGGCGGGCCAGGCGACAGATCATCTGAGCGGCGGAGCCGGCACTGGCGTCCCCCAGTAATTCGTCCAGCTCTGGTATGGATTTGCGCCGCAGGGCGTCAAAGACCGCTTCCTCTGTCTGCCGGGATAAACCGGCAGCGTCCGCCAGGCACTGGTAAATGCTCACATGGGCCAGGTCCAGGTGGATTGACTCAAGCCCTGCCACTTTCAGGGTTTCCAGCATCAGGTGAATGATTTCCTGGTCAGCGGCCCCGTCACGGCTGCCAAACAATTCGCAACCGGTCTGAATCGGTGCCCGGCTGGCCATCAGGTGCTCTGGCCTGGCCCGCAGCACGTGGCCGGCGTAACACAGCCGGGTCACCCCGGGGCGGCGCAGGGTGTGGGCATCGATTCGGGCTGCCTGGGGGGTCATATCCGCCCGCACACCCATCATCCGGCCAGTGAGCTGATCCGTGAGCTTGAATGTCTGCAGGTTCAGCTCATTACCGGTACCGGTGAGCAGTGACTCCAGGTACTCAATCAGCGGCGGGGTGATCAGGTCATAACCCCAGCGCTGGTAGGTGTCCACCAGTGCCCTGCGCAGTGCTTCAATGCGGCCTGCCATGGGCGGCAACAGATCTTCCACGCCGTCCGGTAACAGCCAGGGGTTGGTGTGGGTCATGGGTGCAGTCATCCGTTATCAGTAAGTAAGCGGCTCAGGTAAAGACCATCACCAGGGTTAACCCCAGCAGCATGCAGACCAGGCCTGCCAGGCGAATCTGGCCCGGAGCCATTTCAGCCAGGGTTTTTACCAGGTGTTGCCAGCGCTCGGGGGCCAGAAACGGCATCAGCCCTTCAAGAATCAGTAATAATCCGAAGGCAATCAGCAATTGCTGCCACATAAGCCATGTTCTGTGTTGGTGGACCCCGGTTGCGGGCAGTGCAGCCCGCAGCGGGGTGTAATTCTAC
>REBR01000087.1 GCA_007692645.1 Halomonadaceae bacterium
GTTTCGTCGTCCGTACCAAAGAGCTGACGGTACTGCTGCCAAGTAACATGAAGCTCTACCAATTTCCTGTACAACTCGAAAAATTTCGTGCCTAGCTCCGCCCCCAAGGACTGAATGTAGCCATTTCGCACTTCTTCGCTCGTTCGTGAAGTCATCTTTGTATTGCTTTAACGTTGCCAACACGGGCAGCTTTAGAGTGGAGGCGAAGCCGCAACGGAAAAGCTGTCCCCGTGCTTGGCCTGGTTAGCGCTGCAAGTTTGAGGACACTGATTTAGAAGTTTGCTAGGCCATAGCGCCACTAGCGGCAGCGCCCGTAATGTAATGGCTTACGGTGCAATACTTTGTTAACACAAGGCCCTGAGAACAGCCTGCGGCTCTTTGGCGACAACATGCAGCAAGGCCAAAGCCGGCCCATGTGGTGTCCGGTCACCACGCTCCCAGTGCCTCAGCGTGGAAACACTGATGCAAAATTTTGAAGCAAACTCCATCTGCGTCATACCAAGATAACGACGAATTCCTGCTACATCCACTTCTTCTGGACGATGTGTTCTGGCGGCTACTGGCCGCCCCTGATTTAGCTCTATTGCCTCTTGCAGGCCCTGCGCAATGCTTTCAGATGCACTAGCCATGATTTTTCCCCAATGCTGTATGAACAAGAATGCTGACCAGCTTCGACAACGCATTTCTGTCTGACTTTGACAAGTTTGCTCGCTCGCTCTTCCCAAAAAGTGTCAGCAAATACAATGGAATACGCTCATCGTGGTAGTAGTAAATCACTCGAACACCACCACTTTTCCCTTTATTCCCCCGACTCCAGCGCAGTTTACGAATACCGCCCGTCCCTTCCATCAGGTCACCTGATTTTGGGTGCTCGGCAAGATAATCGATGATCGCTTTACGCTCGAAGTCAGCGAGTAAGGCTTCTGCGCGCTTTATGTATTCGGGCAACTCAGTGATAGTTGTCAGCATCTACAGACTATAATCCAATGGATTACCTATGGCAAGACGGGTAAGCGGATACGTCTTTCGAAAATGCCTCTGCCCCGCAGTCTAGGAAAGCTTGATGTCGAGACTTGGCACCCCTTCTATTTAACGGTGACTTGGGCTACCAATGAACACAGGCTGAAGCATTTCAAGCCAAATATACTGATGCTGACCAAGCACCGCTTATGCATGGCACAACCCGAACCCAACTGTTTAAATAAATTCGTCACCCAGCGCTAACGGAGAGCGCAGCGGTGGCTTTTTCGGAGCAACGCGGAGAAAACCGCGCCTGGTTAGACGCTGTAAGAAACACCACTCAGCTACGCTTCAACTGATACATGATGAAATCACTCGGGCCACCAGTATAGCGGTCGTAGAAGGCGCGACCGCGTTCGTTAAAGTGCTGTGTAACCCAGCGAATGGAAGGCCAACCTCGCTCATCCGCCAATTCCTGCAACCTGGCAACCAGGGCATCGGCAGCGCCTGACCCTCTTGCATCAGGGTCAACAAACATGTCATCTACAAAACCAATATCGCAGCCGCTCAAAGAGCGGGGACATGCACGCACGTGAGCGATCCCTAATGCTCGGTTCTGATCATCCCGAACTATCAAGCCCTCAAAGACGTGATCAGGATCGAGCAGCCAGCCCCATACCTGATCAGCGATTGCGTCATTCATAGGGGTTTTATAGAAATCCGCATACCCCTCGAACAACGCGCGCCACTCAGGCTTATCATCCGCGCCGACGAAACTCACGCGATAGTCTTCCATGTTGAATCTCCCACATCCTGTATTGCTCAGGGGGCTCAGCGACTCGTGCCGCCCCTTCTAACATTTTATTCTACGTCACAGAGGCCGATATGCACGGCCGCCCAATTCCCACAAAAACCCCAGAACTCAAAAAACCATCATAAAAACATAACCCTAACAGCCCCTTCAACCAAAACACCCCCACCAGCACACCGACAAAAACGTCACTTCAACCGAATATGCCCAATATCCCCTCGACCCGATTGCATATCCGCCGAATATCCGCAAAAACAATCAAATTGATGGAGTATTTGGATATATGCACGCTACCGCCCCACCGGCTACATAGCTTCCAAATCCCTGGATTTTTTTACTTTTTGACCCGACGTCCTGGAAGGTCAGGTAACGGCCCGGGCGACAGGAACTCGTCTGACCTGTGCCGAATCATTACACAGCGGTTATCTTTACCGGCTTAGCGGTAAAAGAGCAAATTTGAAACATGGTTCCGATAAAGTTCAGGCATCCCTGAAGGTGCCTGCCCTCATGGCAGCAGTTGGTGGGTTTTTCAGAGGCGCCCGCAGGCGTTCGAAGAGGGTGTCAGCAAAGCCGGAGAGGATCAGCAGCCCTTAGGGCGTCTTTATTGGATCGTCCTGTGAGGGGCTGATCTCGGCAATGTGATCCGTGGTTAACAGCAGAGGTTTTCTGCGCCGCTTCATCCGCTTTACTTTCGGTTTCACCCGGGGTTTATTGCGGTACATGACCGGGGGTCTTCTGCGTTTTAAGCGCATGTCTGTGTGTCTCCTTGCTTGTGCGCCAGGGCCAGCCGGGTGGCTCAGTCTCTGGCGCTCTGCATTTAACTGGCGTCTTTGGCAGCCTCTTCCGGGCTGGGTCGCAGGCCGCATTGCTGCAGCAGTTCCTGCCAGGCCTGTGAATGGCGCTGGGTGGCGCGGTCCAGGGCCAGCCAGACGGAGCCTTCGGCTTCAGTCAGGTTGCGCCGGGCGAAGGCGGCCATGTGGTCGGGCATTTGTTCCTGCTGGGTTTCCAGCAGGGTCTGTAGGGGCGGCAGTAGCTCGAAGCGGGCCCGCTGCAGGTCTGCCATATAGGGCTGCACTTCTTCCAGGTAGACGGCATTGAACAGGCCATCAGCAATTTCTCCGGTACGGCTGATTTCGCCGTTCCGGCAGACCGGTTCCCGTTCCAGACGATTTTCTATCAGCCTGGCGGCGTCGTCCAGACGGATGGCCATGAGTTCAGCACTGCGTAACAGTTTGCCTGCGGTGGCATCGGACTGCCAGCGTTGGTAGATACCGTGCAAAGGTTCCAGTTCCCGGGGGTGGGTGCCGTTATGTAAACCTTCCAGTATATTCACCATGGTTACCACGCTGCGGCTGGCCTCACTCAAGCTCTGGTAGGGCATGTCCCGGGGCAGTGCCCCCTGGGAGCGGCTGAACAGCTTGGCCAGCTCGTCACTGCCCCAGGTGGCATTCCAGATGGCGATAGGCAGGTGCTCAACCTTGGCATCGGCGGCTTCCTGTACCATTTCTGCCCGGCGTTCATTGTCGATATCCGGCAGGCAGCGTTCGGCGGCACTGATAAAGCGCACTTCGTATTCCAGCCGGGTGCCCGGGTGCATCACCCGGCCAAGGCTGGAGCTGCGCTCACCCACCACTACCTGTAACTCACAGCCGTACAGGGAGAGAAAATCCACCAGCCCCATATCCAGCTCCGGTATTTCCAGCACCCGCTCCCGGCGCCGGGGCATGGCTTCCACTGTGGGCACCGGGGACTGAACCATGGGCTCATCCAGTACCCGTTCCAGGCGCTCGCTGTACTCATCCATCATGGAGGCGGGTTGGTTGAAGGGATTACAGGCCGCCAGCAACAGGGTAGCCAGCAGGGTCATGGGGATTTTGCCAAGGTTGTTCATACGCATTCTCGTCCAGGGGATAACGCCTTCACAGACGACTATTACGTTGTAAACGCCGATGTCGTTCAGCCACCACCTGGGCCAGAATGGCAATAGCGTGCTCTGCGGGGGTGCGGCTGCCAATCACAAAGCCGATGGGGGCATGGATGGTGCCGATCCAGTGTGAGGGGATTTTCATTTGGTATAAGCGGTCTTTGCGCTGGCGGTGGGTCTGCTCACAACCCAGGGCGCCCACATAAAAGGCTGGGGTGTTCATGGCGGCCACCAGGCCCGGGTCGTCCACTTCCGGGTCACTGGCCAGGGCCAATATGGCGCAATAGTGGTCCTGACATTCCAGGGCCACCAGCTGATCAGGGGGCAGCTGCTGCAATGGCAGGGTAGCTTCCTGCCAGTGGCGGGCGACGCTCTCCCGGGGCTCGCAGACGGTGACCGCAAAACCGGCGTTTAGGGCCAGCAACCCCACTTGCCGGCTCACCTGGGTGGCACCGAGCAGGAGCATGTGGCACACCGGTGTCAGGGTATGCACCAGGCTCTCCCGGTCCGCTTCCAGCAGATCCGGAATACTCCGGGGCAGCAGCTCACGCTGGCCACTGGCCACCAACACCCGGCGGGTGGCGGGCAGACGCCGGGCCAGGCATTGTGCCAGTTGCCGGATATGCTTGGCATCCTGCTCACCCTTCAGGGGTTCCAGCAGCAGGATCAGGTGGCCGGTGTCGGGCAGTCCCGGGGTCTCTCCCTGGCCGTTCTGCCACTGTGTTTCAAGAATCCGTGGCAGGTTGCTGGGGTCCGGGGCGGCAAGGGCCTGCTGCATCAGCCGCAGCTCCTCCCCGGGGGCCGTGGCCCCCAGGCACTGGCCCTGGCTATCCAGCGCCAGCAAGGAGCCTACCGGGAA
The DNA here is from genome assembly GCA_007692645.1 of Halomonadaceae bacterium. GTDB lineage: Bacteria > Pseudomonadota > Gammaproteobacteria > Pseudomonadales > Oleiphilaceae > REBR01. Next base: position 4,555 of record REBR01000087.1, read on the forward strand.
GGCTGAAGCGGTCCAGGTTTTCAGCACTGTTCCCAGCCACACCAACTGTCCCTGCTCCAGGCGCTGTGCCAGGGTAAGCAGCAGCACCAGGGTGGGATCTGCCGCCTGGGCAAGGGTTCCCTGGGGCTCGCTGCTCTCTGTGCAGTCGGTGCTTTCAGTGCTGTCGTCAGTCATGCAGTGCTATTCCTCGGTGACTGTCTTTGGGTAAAGCTGGGCCCTGGCCGTGGTTAGTGGCTGCCATGGCGCTCCCGGTTGCTGTCTTTGTCCTGCTGGTTCTTGCGAAACATCACATACACGGCGCCGGTGCCCCCGTGGTGGGTCTGTGCAGAATGAAAGGCCATTACGTCGGGCAGTTCCTTCAGCCACTTGGCAAGGTAACTCTTGATCACGGCAATGCGGTCCGGATTGCGTTCCCCTTTGCCATGGAGAATCAGTACATTGCGGGCGCCAAAGCGGACCCCTTCACGGACAAAATTAAACACTTCCTGGCGGGCTTCTTCCACGGTCTTGCGGTGCAGGTCCAGGCGAGCCTCAATGTCATAGTGACCCATGCGCAGTTTCTTGAACACACCGTGCTGAATGCCGGAGCGTTTGAACACCAGTTCATCCCCGGGACCCAGCCATTCCACATGATCGGCGGTGAGGGGGTTACGGTCCCGGGTGGCTTCAAGTACTGCCGCCCGCTGCCGCTCCAGTTGGCCAGGGGTCAGCCGGGCCGGGCTTTCCACCTTGGCCCGGTTGCGGCGGCGGATCGGCTTTACCCCGTCCATTTCCTGGAGAAACTGCAGTCGTTCGTCCTTTGAGGTCATGTAAATGACTCCCCACACCAGCATTCAGTCACGAATAAAAAGATCCAGGTAGGCGCTGTAGAGGGAGGCGGTCATAAAGACCACTACTACCAGCATAAACAGCAGATATAACGGGCCACCGGCTACCGGGATCACCGCCAGCAGGCTGGCCAGCATAAAAATGCCCATCCAGCACAGCGCCCACAGAATAAAGGCCGGCAGGGCCCGCAGGCAGGCCATAAAGCTCAGGCCTATGGCCTCGTAAGTCTTTTTGCTGTGTTGGTGCACCAGCAGTGGGGCAAAGGCGAAGGCCATGAATAACAGCAGCGTTAACACCACCCCGGCCAGTATGGGCCAGACCAGCTCAGCAAGCACCTGCTGCAGGGTCGCCTGATCAAAGCCCCCCTCCTGGGGTTCCATCCAGAGCTGTAACTGCTCCATTCCCACCTGCCCCGCCATCAGGGCAAACACTGTCACCATCAGGACGATGGACAGGACCAGATAAGTACTGCCGAGCATGGCCAGGGGACCGGGCTGGCGGAACGGTTGTAACAGGTCCCCAAGCTGTACCGGCTTATCTTCCAGGGCATGGCGTAACGCCAGGTAAAGTCCGGCACTGAGGTGTGGCCAGAAAATCAGGGCCAGTATAGCCCCTACCAGGGGCACCAGCTGCACGCCCACAAATATCAGGGTGGCGGCTAACCCCATGGCGGTGAAGTTCAGCGGTGACTTGCGCCACAGGCTCAGCCCCTCCCGTATCCATGCGGGTCCCCGCAGAGCCGCCACTGAGACCGGCGGCTTCAAACCAGAGGCGTCCATGGGGGTACGTGCCTGTTCACTATTGCTGTAATCCTTACCTGACATACGAAATCCTGATTAGTCGCTATACTCGAATTAAGGGCGAGACCATGGCCTCTAATGACCGGACTCTGTAATGGCTGATATTCCGGTAAATTGTTGACTGCAAGCGGTGAATGGTCAATGGAAGAAACTGAACGCATGTTGCTGTACCGCAAGCTGCGCTTTCTGGTGACGGACGATTTTGAGAATTTCCGTAAATCCCTGCGTCAGATGCTACGCACCTTCGGTGCGGAAAAAATCGAAATGGCCGCTAACGGCAACGAAACCATCGCCAAGTGTTCCTACGAACACTTTGATGTACTGATCTGTGACTATAACCTTGGCAGCGGTAAAAACGGCCAGCAGACCCTGGAAGCCCTGCGGCACCAGCGAGTGCTTAAGCATACCGCGCTGTTTGTGATTGTCACGGCGGAAACCTCCCGGGACATTGTAATGAGTGCCCGTGAGTACCGCCCGGACACCTATATTATCAAACCCATCACCCAGGCGGTGCTGAAAAAACGCCTGGATGGGCTGATCGAGCAGCGCCAGGCCCTCTACCCCATTAATCATGCACTGGACCTGGGTAATAAACAGGAGGCCCTGCAACTGTGCCAGCAATTGCTAGAGCAGCACCCCCGTTACCGCAACGCCATTCGTAAACTCCAGGCAGAACTCCATTGCCAGCTGGGGCAGCACAAGCAGGCCCGCAGCATTTACTCCGGGGTACTGGCCAACCGGGAGCTGGCCTGGGCACGCCTGGGCATGGGTCAGGTGGCCCTGGCGTCTGGCGACGCGGATGAGGCCATTGCCGAACTGGAAACGCTGATTACCAACCAGCCCCATCTGGTGGAGGCCTATGACCATCTGGCCCAGGCGCTGCGCCTGAAAGGCAAGGACCAGCAAGCCCAGGACATTCTGCAACAGGCGGTGGAGATCTCTCCCCTGGCGGTTCTGCGCCAGCGTGATCTGGCCAGGGTAGCGGCACAGAATCAGGACATGGACACGGCGGTGGGCGCCTGGCGTGCCACGGTAAAGCTGGGGGAGAATTCAGTCCATGATGACCCGGAGAATTACCTGGGCCTGAGCCGGGTATTGTCGGAACTCAGTGATGGGGATGACAGTACCGAGGGGCGGCAATATGCAGATGAAGCCCTGAACACCCTACGCACCCTGGGTGGGCGCTTCAAGGAAGATCCCGGAGCAGATCTGCAACGCACCCTGGTGGCGGCTCGCATCTATGCCGGGCAAAAACAGCCGGATAAAGGCCACACGCTGCTGAAACAGATCAAGGACCAACTGGACCCGGAAGTGTTGACCGCCGACCAGGGCCTGGAATATGCCCGCGCCCTGTATGCCCTGAAAGACCCTGGCCTTGCCCAGAATGTGCTGAACCGCCTGGCAGAACGGTTTGAAAACGACAGTGAGGTGCTGGAGGCGATTGAGGCGTTGATGGATGAGCCAGTCAGCTTCCAGCACAAGCGCAAAGCCCGCACACTGAACCGGGAAGGCATCAGCGCTTTTGAGAACAACCAGCTGGAGGCGGCAACCATTGCCTTTAGCCAGGCCCTGGAGCTGGTGCCCCAGCACCCGGCCCTGAATCTTAACCTGGTTCAGGTACTGCTCAAGGGAGCCAATGACCAGCAGAGCAGGGATAAAACCCTGCTACAACGCTGCCAGGGTTGCCTGAACCAACTTCGCCATTTACCGCCTCAGCACCGTCAGTACAAGCGTTATCAGCATTTACAGGAACGTATCCAGAAACTGATGCACTAACCTTTTATCACCGACACTGGGAGTGGCTCCGTGAGCGACAAGATTGATTTTTCAACGGTGATCGCCTCCGCCGTACATGACATGAAAAACTCCCTGGGCATGCTGCTGCATTCCGTGGACCAACTGCGCGCCGAACTGCCCGCGGAAATTCAGCACAGCCAACGCTTTAACACCCTGCAGTATGAAGCCCAGCGGGTGCACGGGGATCTGGTTCAGTTGCTAAGCATTTACCGGCTGGATCAGAACACCCTGACCCTGAATGTAGAGGAGCAGAATGTACGGGATTTTCTCGAGGAGCAGCTGGCCCGGCATCAGCCCCTGCTGGATGGTATGGGCCTGACCGTGACCCTGGAGTGTGATGATCAGGAAGGTTACTTCGACAGCAATCTGATTGCGGGGATACTCACCAATACCATCAACAATGCCTTACGCTACACCAGCCAGCGCATTCACTTAAGTGCCCGCCATGAAGAGCAGTATCTGGTGATCAGCATACAGGACGATGGCCAGGGGTTTCCGGAACACATGCGGGGAGAGGCACTGCCTGACCAAGGCACCGTGAATTTCAGCAATGGCAGCACACAGCTGGGATTGTTCTTTGCCGACCAGGTGGCACGGCTACATCATCAGGGGGAAAAACGGGGGTTTATCCGGCTGAATAACACCGGAACCCTGGGAGGAGGCAACTTTGAGGTCTGGTTGCCTTGACCTCCCCCCGGGGAGGTACTCACACCGACTAAATCAGCGGGCGGCCCATACGTTACACCAGCCATCAGCGGCTACAGCCTTGTTGGGGAACAGGTTACAACCAACCCAGCCCTTCTCCAGATCACCCACGGCATGAATGCAGTTTCTGCAGTACTCACCCTCTACCGGTGATTCCTCAACATATTCCAGACCCTGAGCCTGGCCAGAATCCACATCGACCCGCTCTTTATCTTCCCAGGCGTACACAGCTTTCAGGGGAATCAGTGTGGCGCCAGCAGTGGCAATGGAAGCTTTCATAAAGTCACGGCGTTTCATAAGGCAATCCTCTTCTTTTTTTAACGGTACCGGAATAGGGCCGGCAAAGGGTATTTCAGCAACAGTGATTTGGCCTCCCAGTGTAAGGCTATTACGCCGAAACACAATGCCTGGATCGCTTTTTATTCAGTTTATGTGCTTGTTTTAAATAGGTTTTATGAGAATGACTCTGCGAATCATTCGCATTGACATTCCCCCCTTGCCAACTCCCTGTGACCCGGCCGGTAAAACGCACAATTTACCGGACAGATAAGCCACTGCCAGCAGAACCCTCCCCCCTGACCGGGGCCATCCCAGGCAATTGCCCCACTGGCGGAAGTCAGGAATTAACTTTTCCGGCCCCTGACACTGCTCCCTGGCCCTTAATCCCACTGACCGCCCTTTCCTGACCGTGACTAAACGGTCACTTTTCCCCCATTGGCCTGGCTTTCGCTTTATTCCTGCAGGGAGCGGGTCAACCCTGACCCGCCGATGCCTGTAACTCTCAGCAATGTCAGGAGACGCTTATGAAAGTCAGAGACGTCATGCACAGCAGTGCGGAAACAGTCCGCCCGGACACCACTATCAGTGACGCCGCCGCCCTGATGGCGCGAAAAGATCTGGGTTTTCTGCTGGTTGAGGACAATGACCGGTTGCAGGGTACAGTGACCGACCGGGACATTGTGCTGCGCTGTATCAGCCAGTGTAAGGATCCCGCTAACACCACCGTCGCTGACATTCTCACCCGCAAAGTCCTCTACTGCACAGAAGACCAGGAGATTGAGGAACTGGCCCGCAATATGCGGGATCTGCAGATTCGCCGCATGCCGGTGGTCAATCAGGACAAACGCCTGGTGGGTGTGGTGGGCATCAAAGACATGGCCGGCCACGTGGATGAAAAACTTATTGGTGAAGTCATGTGTGGCGTCACTAATGACCAGCAGTCCGCCGCCTGAGACGCCACCTGAACCGACGGAGGCCACCAATGCGCTATCTATTGCGAACCCTGTTGACAACGACAGTAATCAGGGCACTACGCTGCAGGGAACGTTTGACAGTTCTGCGGATGTGCTCAGCACCCAGGTCACTTTCCGCTTCTGAAACAAAGCCGGCCAATGGCCTCGCCAGACTGTTTAACAACCAAGACCGGGTTTCATTAACACTGTATCCGTTTGTAACCTGTTAGCTTTTTTTAATTCTTCTGCAGGTAGAATGCCCCGCGCCAGGACTCGGCCTGGCAATATTAACGGAGAACACCATGCGTCACCTGAGAAGTACCCTACTGATCAGCGCCATTACCCTGGCCCCCGCCGCAGCCCTTGGGGCCGGGTTTGGCCTGATCAGCCAGAGCGCCATTACCGGTGGCACCGCCAATGCCGGCACCGCCGTCACCAGCAGCGACCCGGCAACGGTGTTTCTGAATCCGGCGGGCATGACCCGCAACAGCGGCCAGGCCCTGTCCATCACTGGCCACCTGATCATGCCGGAGTTTGATTTTTCCGGCACTGCCGAGTCTCTTGCAGGACCCGTGGCTGAACGCAACAGCAGCTCTTTCAGCAGCTCTGTAGACGGTGGTGATTCTGCCCTGGCACCGGGGTTCTATTACATGAGCCAGTTCCGGGAAGACTGGGCCATTGGCCTGGCGGTGAATGCCCCTTTCGGTTCACAGACGGATTACGGGGATAACTGGGTGGGCCGTTACAACGCCATCAAATCCGAGATTTCAGCCATTAACATCAACCCCAACATTGCCCACCAGATTAACGACCGGGTCAGTGTTGGCTTTGGTATCAGTGCCCAGTATTTCAGTGCGACTCTCAGCAACATGGTGGAAGGGAATGCTCTCGCAGCCCAGCAAGGAGCTCCGGTTACCCCCACCTATGATGGTGTGAACGATATAAAAACTGAAATCGATGGCAGTTCATGGGCTGTCGGGATCAACGCCGGGTTACTGGTGGATATCACTGAGCGCACTCAAATGGGCCTTGCCTGGCGCTCTCAGGTCCGCCACCGCATCAACGGTGACCTGACGTTTGAACCACAGACCATGGCGGCAAATACCGGCGGCAGCACCACCATTGAACTGCCGGAAACCGCCACCCTGAGTCTGAAGCATCAGCCAGCATTTTCCTCACGCCTGAACCTGCTGCTGGATGCCCAGTTCACCCGCTGGAGCCGGGTCGATACCATTGCAGTGGATGCGGATGAAGGGCAGGACACAGAACTGGCACTGGATTTCCAGAACAGCTGGCGTGGCGCCCTGGGGGCCACCTGGGATCAGACGGAACGGCTGCAACTGCGCGCCGGTGTCGCCTTTGAAGAGTCCGCGGTGAAAGACACCCAGAGCCGTACCCCCCGGGTTCCGGACAATCACCGCCGCTGGGCCAGCCTGGGTGCCGGATACCAGTTCAGCAATGGTCTGCAACTGGATGCCAGCTACACCCATATCTTTATCAGTGACACCCCCATTGAAGCCGACAGCGACTCGGGGACTGCTCTCAACGGGACCTTCAAAAGCTCCGCTGACATTCTCAGTGCCCAGGCCACTTACCGGTTCTGATCCCGGTAACCCACAGGCTTACCCGGGTTGCTGCCCGGGTGGCTTGCCAGCCACCAGTTCAACCAGCCGCTCCGCCAGCCGGTTGATAATCATGTAAAGGCAGGGCACCACAAACAGTGTCAGCACCATGGATATGGACAGCCCCCCCACTACCGCAAGGGCCAGTGGGCGCATGATCTCAGACCCTTCCCCCATACCAATAGCCAGAGGCAGCATCCCCAGTACCGTGGTGGATGTGGTCATCAGGATCGGCCGCAGGCGGATGCTGCCCGCCTCAACAATGGCGTTAGCCACAGACAAGCCCTGCTTTTCACGGCCAATTTCAATGTATTCCACCAGCAGAATGGCGTTGTTGACCACAATACCGATGAGTAGCACTAATCCGATTAACACCGGGGCAGACACCGGTGTACCGGTGGCCCACAAAATCAGGGTAACGCCGATCAGCGACAGGGGGGCGGCGGAAATGATCACCAGGGGGTTACTTAAGCGGTCGTACTGTACCGCCAGCACCACGAACACCAGGAAGATGGACAGCATCACCACCAGCCCTAACTCCCGGTTGGTGTCCTGAATGGTTTCCCACTGGCCGCCGAAAATCAGGTTGTACTGCTCCGGCACGTCCATATCCGCCAGGCGGGATTCCACCTGCCCCATAACGGTTCCCACGTCTGCCACAGCGGTATTGATATCCGCCACCACCCGCACAATGCGGCTCTGGTTCTCCCGCTGAATTTCAGTGGGGCCTTCTCCCAGGACAAAGGTCACCAGGTCCCTCAGGTAGACCGGCTCACCACCGTTGGCGGAGACCATCAGGTTGCCCAACCGGTCGGTATTGCTTACATCCGCATCCGGCAGCCGCACCCGGATATCGTATTCCCGGCTGGCGGTGGTAAAGCGGGTGGGCACTGCCCCGTCAACGGCGGCACGGATGGCCTGGCCCACTTCAGACACCCGCATGCCCATTTCCGCTGCCCGCTCACGGTCCACATTGACCCGCATCAGTGGGGTCTGGTCATCATCAGCGGACTCCAGCCCCTCCAGCCCCGGAATACCCTCAAGGCGCTCTGACACATCCCGGGAAAGGGTCTGCAGGGTTTCCAGCTGCTCGCCAACAATGCCAATCACCAGATCATCCCCGGTGCTGGTAAAGCGCAGCCCGCGAATGCCGGGGGGGCGCACTGACACCCGGGCTCCGGGAATGTCCATGGCCTCCACTGCCCGCTGGGTTTCCTGCACCCAGCGGCCGGCGGACTTCTCCGGCCGGTCCCGGGCCCGGGTCATCTGCACGATAAACTGGGCCCGGCTGGCGCTTTCGGTAACCACACCCCCCCAGAGCTGGCCACCGGCCAGGGTAAATACGGTCTGCACATAGGGATCCTGCTGCAGAAAGGCTTCCACTTCACGGGCCATGGCCAGGGTTTCCTGGGGGGGGGTGCCTGGGGGCATGTTGATGCGCACCCGCACCTCGCCATCGTCCAGTGCTGGCAGAAATTCGTTACCCAACTGGGTGAACAGCCAGCCCGACCCTGCCAGGGCCAGAAAAGCCACGGTCAGTACCCCCCAGCGCCAGCGCAGAACACCGGGGAGTATGCCCCGGTAACCGTTACGCAGTTTTTCAATCATGACGCCGAAACCCCGCACCGGGGCGGAGCGCACCAGGCCGCTTTCAAAGCGCACTTTCCCCAGCAGGGCCGCCAGCATGGGTACCAGGGTCAGTGCGGCGGCCAGGGTGGCAACAATGGCAAAAGAGATGGTCAGGATCATTTCGTTGAACACCAGGGCTGCCGCCCCGCTGATCAACAGGAACGGCAGCACTGCGGCCAGGTTGGTCATGGTGCCGGCGGTGATGGCAGACACCACCTCACCGGCCCCTTCCACCGCCGCCTGCTGGGGGGATTTGCCCAGTTTTTCCCGGTGCCGGTAAATGTTTTCCAGCATAACGATGGCGTTATCCAGCAGCAGCCCCACACCCAGTGCCAGCCCGCCCATACTGATGATGTTCAGGGTCAGCCCGGCCATGCCCATCATGCTGAAGGTGGCCATAATGGCCACAGGAATCGACAGGCCGATGACAAAGCCCTTGCGCAGGCTGCCCAGGAAGAACAGCACCATGATCATGGCCAGCAGCCCCCCCAGCAGGGCCGCGGTACTGACGCTGCTGATGGCGCCACGAATAAAGAAGCTGGGGTCGCTGGTGGCCTGGTACTGAATATCATCGGGAATAAACCCGGAGCGCTGGAGGCGCGCCAACGTGGACTGCACCCGGTCAGCCACTGCCACGGTGTTGCTGCCGGGCAGTTTGTACACATCCACCTGGGTTGAGGGCACGCCGTTGAGGCGGGCAAACACCCGCTGTTCCCGGGCCCCGTCCCGCACCTCTGCCACATCAGACAGGCGCACCCGTTGCTGACCCATGGTGGACATGTTGACGCTGCCGTCAGGCGCGATCACCGAGTCCGGCAGGGTCAGCAGCACATTGCCAATATCACTGGCAGAGCGGAACAGGCCGTCGGTCTGGGTCTGAATGTCAAAGGTGGGTGAGGTCAGCCTGCCGCCGGCAATGTCGACGTTTTCCCGCTCCAATGCCTGGGTAACATCCTCCATGGTGAGGCCATAATCCCGCAGGCGCATCTGATCCAGCACCACTTCCATTTCCCGGATCATGCCACCAATGGCTTCCACCGAGGCCACCCCGGAGACTGCCGTCAGCTGGGGTGCCAGGTTGTTGTCCACCCAGTCCTGCACCTGAGCCTCTGAGCGCACCGTAGAGCTGAAACCGCCCCGCCAGATGGTTTCCTGAGAGGAGTCGAATTTGCGGATTCGGGGAGGTTCGATATCTGAGGGAAGCTGGGAGCGAGCCTGTTCCAAATAGCGGGCGGCATCCTGTAACGCCAGATCCAGATCGGTGCCAAAATCAAAAGACAAATCCAGATCGGTTCTTCCGTCTCTTACCCGGCTGCTGAGATTGGTGAGATTTTCCGTGGCCGCCAGGTTCCGTTCAAGCACCCGGGTGACCTGCTGTTCCAGTACTTCCGGGGCCACCCCCGGGTAATTGACGGTGATGCGCACCTGGGGGTATTCAATGGCCGGCAGCAGGTCCACGGGCAATCGGGAGAGGAAATACAGCCCCAGAACAAAGACCACCGAGGCCAGGGCCAGGGTGCCAACCGGGCGGCGAATGGCCAGGCTGGAAAGCCACCCCTTGCGTTGCCGCTCATGCACATCATCTGTCATGGTGAGACCAGTCACTGACTACCCGCACAGACTGGCCGTCGCGCATTTCCATGGGGTTACTGGCCAGAATGGTCTCACCGGGCTCCAGCCCGTCCAGCACTTCGGTCCAGTCGCCCCGGGTCACACCGGTTTCCAGGTAACGCCGTTCCAGTTTGTTATCCCTGATGCGGAACACATACTGGCGGCCATTATTCAGGCCAATCATAAAAGTGGGTACCGCAATAACCCCTGGCCGCTGGTCAATTACCGTGGCAATCCGGCCAAGGAAGCCCGCCCTGACACCCAGGGTGAGGGCGTCATCCGGTAACGACACTTCTACTGTGACCAGGCGGTTGCTGCTGCGAGACATGGGAAATACCCGCCGTATCTCCCCCTGCAGATCCAACGCCGGCAGGGCATCCAAGCGGATCGGCATGGTCTGGCCCCGGGCAAGATGCACCACATCCCGCTCGGTGACGCCAACCCGCATTACCAGGTGATTCATGGCTGCCAACTCAAACAGCACCTGCTGGGCCTGTACCGCCTCCCCCGGCTCCACATAGCGTTCGGTCACCACCCCGTCACTGGGGGCCCGGATCTCCCCATAATCTACCCGGGTTCGCCAGAGCAGGGTGACGCTTTCAGCCACTTGCAGGGCTGACTGGGCATTCTGCAATTCGGTTTCAGTGGTGACGTTGCGCTCGCGCAGGGATTTAACCCGGTTAAAATCCAGTTGCGCCTGGTGCTGTTCCGCTTCCGCCCGGCGCAGCTCTGCCTGGGCCTCAGCCATATCCAGGCGCACCAGAAGATCGCCACGGCTGACGCTGTCCCCCTCCTCCACCATGACCTCATCTACCGCCCCCGCCGTGCGGCTGGCCAGGTTGATCATGGAGCGGGGCTCTACCCGGCCGGACAGGTTCAGTTGCCGGGACAGGTCTCTGGTGGTGACCTCCATGGCAGCCACTGCAGCAGAACGCCGCTCCCGCTGTTCCGGCGCATCGTCGCTACTGCAACCGGCCAGAATCAACAACAGGGTGATCATAGCCAAAGATAGAAAAGTGACGGGTAAACCCCGGAAGCGGGAGAACAATGGCAAAGCAGCGATTCCTGTCTTATTGGGGATTAAGAGCCCTAAAATACGCTACAGACAGGTAAGTGTATTGGTCAGACTTGTTACAGGACCTTCATCGTTGATGAACAGCCTCCATATTTGGCAGTTCATGGGCGATGCCCTTATGGCAATCAATACAGGTTGCCTTGCCGGTGGCCAGATAGTTGGCATGCTCCCTGGCAGCCCGGGGGCCCTGCTGGGTCAGGTCCATGTATTCGAATTCATGGCAGTTGCGGCATTCCAGTGAATCATTGGCTTTCAGGCGGGACCACTCCCGTTCTGCCAGCTCCCGGCGCTTGCCCTCGTATTTCTCCGGGGTGTTTATGGAGCCGAACAGCCAGCCCCAGACTTCCTTGGAGGCTTCCATCTTGCGGGCCACTTTGTGGGTCCAGCCATGGGGCACGTGACAGTATGAACAGGTGGCCCGCACCCCGGAGCGGTTATCATAGTGAATCGTGCCCCGCAG
>REBR01000211.1 GCA_007692645.1 Halomonadaceae bacterium
TAGGGCGTGTGTCCCGGCAGGTGTCTGTGTGGCCCGGGGTGAACCGGGCCGGGTGCGGCTTTACTGTTCGCCGGCAGCGGCTTGCTGCATGTACTCAGGGCTAAAGCGTAAACGAATATTATCGCTGTTCCCGTAGACGCCGCTGGGGGTCTCGATGCCGATAATATCCGGTCCTGGAGCAGTATCACCCAACAGGCCGTGTTCGAAGGAGAACTCGGCCACCAGTTGCATGGTGTCTTTCAGGGCAGGGCTCATGACAAATTCCACGGCACTGGCGGGCTGGTAGAACATGTGGGTGGCTTCAAGCTGCTTTTCATAGCCTTCCCGGTCAGTACCCGCCGCTTCACCCATCAGTTGCCGGGCACTTTTGGCGGGGTCGCTATCGCCCCTCATGGTGGCCATGATTTCATACCAGGCACCGGTGAGGGCTTTGCCGAAGTTGGGGTTTTCTTCCAGGGTTTTTGTGTTGACTACCATCATATCGATGATTTCACCGGGAATCTGAGTGGAGTCGAAGACCAGATTGGCGCTGGGTTCTGCCATGATGGTAGAGAGTTGTGGGTTCCAGGCTGCCACCGCAGTGGTGTTTCTGCTGCTAAAAGCGGCAACAATATCTGCATCACCGGTGTTAACCACTGTTACATCACGCTCGGTCAGGCCGACGCTATCCAGTGCCCGTGCCAGCATGTAGTGGGAAACCGACAATTCCACCAGATTGATCCGCTGACCTTTTACGTCTTCCAGGCGGTCTTTGCCTTTCAGAACCAGGCCGTCGTTACCGTCGGAGAAATCCCCCACTATCAGGGCAGTAGAGTCCACGCCACCCGCGGCGGGAATGGTCAGGGCGTCCATGTTGGTCATGGTGCAGCCGTCGTAACGCCCTGCGGTGTACTGGTTGATGGATTCGATGTAGTCATTGATCTGTACCACATCAATTTCGATGCCGTACTTTTCCGCCCACTTATCAACAATGCCGGATTCATCGCCGTAGGCCCAGGGCATCCAGCCGGCATAGATGGACCAGCAGACACTGAAGCTGTCCCGGGCAAGGGCACTGGTGGGGAGCAGGAGAAGGGCGCTTAAGAGCAGGGTAAGGACTGACGCTTTGAATCGGATCATGGTGGACCTCCAGGCTGACGGTTGTGAGGAATCAAATGACTGAACGTCACTGATTAACCTCCCGGGCTTTTATCCCGCCGTGTAACCTTGCTAGAAGGTCGACCGCTCTCGGACCAGGCATCAACACTGCGTTGACCGGAACCCTAGCTGTCCATTTCCAAATTGTCTTCCGTGGCACCAGAGGTGAACACGATGGCGTACAGCCATTTGATTCCTGGTTTCAATAATTGCAAACCCGGTGCCAGGTAACTTAAGTATCTGAAAAGTGGTTTTTTAACGGGCATTTTATGAGGGGGGCATGCCGGGGAGGGGGCTGCTTCGCACTAAAATAAGGCACATTGATTTTTCGCGCACCATAGGGGTGCATTGAGCGGCATTGCAACACGGCTACTTATCCTTTTTGGGATTCCGCCGGGACTGCTGTTTTAGCAGGATGTCCGCCAGTGAATGTATCTCCCGGTTGGCAATGCGGATGGACCCATACACCCCCTGACTGGTGCCGTCATGAATTTGCCGCAGATGACCGGTACCCGCCTTATACAGTTCATTCTGTGAGAGTTTGTCCAGCACCCCAAAGGTCGTATTGGCGATGGTGCGATGAACGATCTCAATGGAGCTGGTACCGCTGTCTACCGCCATTTCTGCCATGGCTTTGCGTTCTTTGAGTTCCTCCATGTCCAGGGCCTGTTTGCTCATCACATTGCGTAGTGCTGCCACAGTGGCCTGCAGGCAGTGGATAGACTGCTGGTTCTGATGCAGTTGGTGCCAGACAAAGAGCCCAAGACCGGCATTAATGGCGGTCAGGCTGGTGGTGAAAATCAGTAAAAGTGCCATGATGCCCCCCCGAAGCTTCTAACGAAACTCCACGTTGATTTCCGACTCAATGCCCCGCTGGCTGAGCTCCATACCCACTTCTCGCATCACCTGCTTGTAGACCATTTTACGCACCGTGACGGGCATATGGGGTGCGACAATCCGGGCTGATCGGGATTCACGCTTGGCAACTTCAATGGCATTCAGGACTTTAATGGTCAGCACCATTTCTGGGGCTGTGACCCTGGCACCAGGAGCTGGATTAAGCTGCTCCATTTCGTTCAGTGCCGCCTGTAGCGCCTGGCGCTGCTGCAGGGCATAGCGAAGCAGTAATAGTAAAGTGGCGGTCAGTAGTGTCAGTAGCAGGGCCAGTATTATCAGCACCTTGTACCTCATCAGGTTTATTGTTGCGGGTCAGCGGTATACCGTGTGTCGTGCCAATCTCAATCTGAGATCAGTGTGACTGCATTATAATCCAGGATCATTGGCCTAAATTCACAGTTTTTCGGGAGAAAGCACCATGCAGGAAGACCTGAGTTTTATGGAAAAAATCCGTCAGGGTATAGAACGGCGCAAGCAGCGCCGCTCAGGGGGCGGTTTTCCCTGGTTGCTGGTGGCTATTATCGGCCTGGTTATTGTGGGTATGGCGTTCCGGGGGTTGTAAACAACACCCCCGGGAAGCGCCACCGGGGGCCTGTTTCAGGCGCCCCTGCCCAGGGGTTTAATCGCCACAATCAACTTCGGTAGCAGGGTTAGTGCACCCAGCAGGGCCATAAGCATGGCCAGGCCGGTAAACAGACCGAAGTAGATGGTGGGAATAAAGTTCGACAGGCTCAGAATCGAGAAGCCAATAATGATAGTCAGAGAGGTGTAAAACATGGCCCGGCCAATGGTGCTATGGCAGCGGTGCATGGTGAGTTGGTAATTACGGTCTTTAGGGAATTCCATCCGGAAGCGGTGGATGTAATGGATGGTGTTATCCACCGCAATACCCACGGAAATGGCCGCCACGGTGATGGTCATCATATCCAGTGGAATACCCAGCCAGCCCATCATGCCCAGCACGGTGCCCGCTGCCAGCATATTGGGGAAGATGGCGATCAGCGCCATGGTCAGGGACCGGAACAGCACCAGGAACATGGCCATAATGGCCAGAAACACAACCCCGAGAGTCTTGATCTGGGAGCTGAACAGGCTTTGCAGCATATTGTTATACAGCACCACCATGCCGGTGATATCCACCTGCTCATCAGCCAGATCCAGTTCCCCGGTGAGGTGATTGCGGATATCGTTCATCAGCCGGTTACGGTCCAGGTCCGGTGAAGACTCCACCAGACGGATATTAAACCGCACCTGACTATGCTCTTCGTTGTAGTAAGGATCGATCAGAATATTGCGCAAGTCTGATGGCATGGCCCGGGGCAGCAGGCCCAGCTGCAGGGGATTCAGGCTGCCGCCGTTGATCTGTTCTGCCAGGCGTACGGTACTCACGGGTGATAGCACCTTGCCACTGGTCTCCAGGCTGTGCAGATAATCCTGTATTTTGCCAAGCTGCTCCATGGGTTGGGAGCTGAACCAGCTGGTAAAGGGCGGGCGTTGCTGCTCACGGCACTCTTCTTCCAGAAAGGGGTCGTCATTGGCACAGCTTTCACCGTCCAGAAAGGGGTCGTAATCATCATCTGTGGGCAGAGCACCCGGCGCCGTGACGATCACATCCATGGGCATGGTGCCCCCTAGTTTTTCATCAATGACCATCATGCCCTGGTAGATCTCGGTGCTGGACTTGAAGTAATCAATAAAGCGGTTCTCTACCGTCAACTGCGACATGCCAAAACCAATGAATACCGCCAGGGCACCACTGGCCACCAGTACCTTGTTGCCATGGCGGTCGGTAAAGGCGGCGAAGTGCCGGGTCAGGGGCGGCCGTTCACTGGGCAGGGGCGGCATCTTGGCCGTGGGTAGCAGCATCAGGCTTGCGGGCAGCACCAGAAACACCACACAGAAGGCGATAACAATACCAATGGTCATCATCAGGCCAAAATCGATAACCGGGCGGATATCGCTGAAAAACAGAGAGCCAAAGGCTACCACGGTGGTCAGGGCCATATAGAAGCAGGGCCTGGCCATGGTCTCAACGGTGTCACTAATCAGTGATAACCGGTCATCTTCGGGGTTAGCCAGTTGGAACTCCCGGTATCGCACGATCAGGTGGATCGTCAGTGACAGGGTAATGATCAGCAGCAGTGACACAAAATTGGAGGAGATCACCGTGACCCCCCACTGGGTCCAGCCCAGGTAACCCAGCATCAGCCATACCGTCATGGTACAGCAGCCCAGAGGCAACAATACCCAGCGCAGTTGGCGGAAAATCAGGGTCAGTGTCAGCAGCATAAACACCAGCACCCCGAGACCAAAGGTCACCAGGTCGCTCTGCACAAAGGCAATCATGTCGGCCACAATCATGGGCACACCACCCAGGAACAGGGTGGCCTGGTCCCGGTGCTGGTCCATAATGCTGCGGATGTCCGCAATGACCTGGTCCCGTTGAGCGCCGATGTCGTCCGCAAGGTCAATGTGCCGCTGCGTCACTGCTCTCAGTTCTGACAGCTGCTCACTGTCGAGGCCTTGGTCACGGTCCAGTTGGCGCAATTCATCCCGCCGCTCCCGGGCTTCATTCAGTTCTGTTGATGGTGGGAATGTGACCTGAATAGCGGTGGTTCCCCCATCTTCGCTGATCAGCATATTGGGGTAGATGGGATTGTCCAGCAGGGCTGCTCTGGCCTGATCCAGGGGCACATCGTCTTCGTCCAGGGTCATCATGTACTGGGCGACAGTGGTAAGAGAGATTTCCGGGTGATGCAGCAGGGGTACATCCAGCATGCTGGTGGTAGTGGCAATGCCATCTACCGCGGCAACGGCATCCCTAAGGGAGCGCAGGTGATTGATGGAGTCATCACTGAACAGCGTTGCGTGAGGGCTGTAGGTAATAATCAGAAAGTCGTCTGAAGCCTCAAAGCGTTCGCCCATTTCCCGATAAAAAGCCAATGCCTGGTCCCCCTCCAGCACCAGGGTGTCAGTGGAGGCATCGAGGCGGAAATCACTGATCCGTAACCCGGCAATAATGGCCACAATCAGAACCGCGATCAGGGTCCATAAGGGGTAACTCAGTACAGAGCGTCGATAGAGACGAAAAAGGGGTGAACTCACGGATCAGCTACCTTTATTGGAGGTTGTGGGTGGTGCGATGGGGGTTATGGCCGGTTTCAGGACCAGGTTGCTCAGACATTGCTGCTCGTTCAGTTGTAGCAGAATATCAGCCTGGTTGTCCTGACCTGCAAGCAAACTACGGGTTAATCGCTCGTAGTGTGCCATGAAATCCGCAAAGGCAGGGGGACTGTCTAACCCCCCTTGGTACGCTGTGCCCTCGCTTCGGATCAATGCCTGTTCCTGTTGCCAGCGCCAACGTAATACTGCCTCCCAGGAAGGGGCTGCCAGGTGTAGGTGGTAGTCCATGGGCGCCATCAGGTCCTGATAGGGGCCGGCCAGCTGATCATTGACGTAGTTGCGCCAGCGCCCCCCGGGGTCCTGTTGTTGTTCCAGTTCATTGATAGCTTTGTGCAATGCCTGTTCAGGCTGAGGCTGTGCCCCCAGGCACCAGCCTTCCAGAATGATAATGCGGGGCTGACCTGAGATCAGCCGCTGTTGTTCTTTCGGGGCTTGGTCGTCCCGGTGTTTGTCAAAGCGCGGCAGGCGGGTCAGGTCTTTGGCTTCTGCTGTGCGCAGGTAAGTGAGGGTCCGGGCCAACAGTGCCACGTCATGGGTGCCAGGCACCCCCCGGGTAGCCAATAAGGGATGCAGGCCCCGGCCAAGGTCAGTGCGCTCACGGTGGGAAAGGTAAAAATCATCCAGGGACAGCACACAGCCTGAAACGGCAAAACAGCGCTCAAGAACCAGTATAAGGGCTTGGGCAAGGGTGGTTTTACCGGTGCCCTGGGCCCCTCCCATGGACATCATCAGTGGCCGCCCCAGGGAACGCTGGGCACGGATTAACCAGGCCGCCAGGGGAATGGCCAGGCCGGTAAACACATCCCCATAGGTGCCGGGAAGCCGGTGGCTTGCGATAAAGCGCTGAATGCTCAGAACCGCATGCTGCTGGGCACTTTTCACCGCCTCCTCAGTCAACGGCTGGCCATGAGGCCAGCAAGCTGCCGAAGCAATTTGAGGGGACTTGTCTGAGGGGGCAGCGGTGTTGCTCATGCATCAACTCGCTATCAGGGCTTATTTGCGATAAACGTGCTGGTAGACATAATTAGTGGCCTCGACAAAGCCATCAATGCTGCCACAGTCGAAACGCCGGCCGCGGAACTGATAAGCCAGGACGCAGCCTTTGCGGGCCTGCTCCAGCAGGGCATCGGTAATCTGGATTTCGCCGCCTTTGCCCGGGGGGGTGTTCTCCAGTATGTCAAAGATGTCCGGGGTCAGAATATAGCGGCCAATAATCGCCAGGTTGGAGGGCGCCTTGTCAGCGGCGGGCTTCTCTACCATGTCGGTAATACGGTAAAGCCCGTCTTTCATGGGCTCCCCGGCGATAACGCCGTATTTGTGCGCTTCGTCACGGGGCACTTCTTCAATGGCCACAATGCTGCAGCGAAACTGACGGTATAACTGGACCATTTGCCCCAGCACCCCATCGTCGCCTTCTTCGGTGACACAGAAGTCGTCTGCTAGTACCACAGCAAAGGCATTATCCCCAATCAGGTTGCGGCCTGTGAGAATGGCGTGGCCAAGACCTTTCATTTCATTCTGGCGGGTAAAGGCAAAGGTGTGGTTATTGATCAGTTCATTAATGGAGTTGAGCTGTTCTTCTTTGCCGGTGCCGGCAATCTGGTGCTCAAGCTCGTAGCTGATATCAAAATGGTCCTCAATGGCCCGTTTACCCCGGCCGGTAACAAAGCCGAATTCACGGATACCCGCAGCAGATGCTTCTTCAACCCCATACTGCACCAACGGTTTATTGACGATGGGCAGTATTTCCTTGGGCATTGCCTTGGTGGCTGGTAAAAACCGGGTGCCATAACCGGCCACGGGAAACAGGCATTTGTTGATCATCGATTCGATCCTTCTCCAGATGCAATAAGGACGCCCACTATAGAGCTTCCGGGTTTCGCAACAGTGTATACAATGTCACAGGCAAAAAGGAGAGCATGAGGATGCGCCCAGAGTGTGAATTCGGTTTTTTCTGGCAGTGGTGACAGCCAGTCTGGTTTTTTGAGGGTTTTCTACGGGTAGGGAGCCGTGACTAAACTATGCCTGATTTACCTTTTTTGTGAACTGCATTCGCTATTTTACCGAAGAAGCGCAGCCATGCCATGCATGCATGGAGCTTTAACAGGGCTATAACCCCCCCCCCCGATGATATCGGGGGGGGGGCTTGCAGGGTTCACTACCCGGTTAAGGGGGCATTACTCGAAAGCCTCACTGATCACGTCCCGGTAGTTTCGGATGCGCTGCACATAGTGCACCGGCTCATAGCCACGGGCATAGCCGTAACGCAGATTCGGGTAGTAACGGTCATCTGCCAACAGGGGTAATACCGTTTCCATGTCAGTCCAACGATCCGGATCACGATTCAGGTCCCGTGCCAGCTGGCGGGCATCCAGCAGGTGGCCACGGCCGACGTTGTAGCTGGCCAGGGCCAGAAACATCCGGTCCGGCTCAGCAATATCAGCAGACAGGCGACGGTGGCGATCCGCCAGGTACCGGGCGCCGGCATCAATGCTCTGTTCCGGGTCCAGGCGGTCAGTCACACCCAGTTCCCTGGCGGTGGGGCCAGTCAGCATCATCAGTCCACGCACACCGGTGGGGCTGCGGGCCTGGGGGTCCCAGTGTGATTCCTGGTAGGCCAGTGCCGCTAACAGGTCTGGGGCAACACCGGTACGTTCGGCGGCCTCTTCAAACATTTCCCTGAACTGGGGAAGCCGGTCTTCGATGCGACGGTTCAACGCCCGCAGGTCAACAAAATCGAAGTCCTCAATGTAGGCGAAGTAGCGGTTTTCCATGGCACTGATGGCTTCATCACCAGCGGTGCTGTTCATCCAGGCACGGGCGGTGCGGGCCATACTGCTGCCCTTGGGCAGGTACCAGCCAATGTTCTGGCCTTCGGTAAGGTCAAAGGCCACTTCCAGGTTGGGCTGGAAGCGCTGGTTCACCTGAACGATATTGGAGTCGGCTACGGTACAACTGAGCTGCCCCTGTGCCACCCGGGTAAGCAGTACCTCGGTGCTTACTTCGTTATCCAGGGTAAAGCTTAAACCCTCATGGGACTGAGCAAGGGTTTCCAGGGTTTCTGCATAACTGGAATTGTCCGTGACATGCAATTCCACATTGCTGTTTGCCAGCTGGTTAAGGGAGCGGATCAGTGGTCTGGATTCGCGATTGCAGACCACTTGCTGGCGAATTTCCGTATGGGCCGGTCCACGTTCAAAGCGGGCATTACGGTTTGGCAGGTGGGTCAGACCTGCAGCACCCAGATGGACTTCGCCGTTTTCCAGCTTTCTCAGCACCGCTGAGGTGGAGTGCACCATATCCCATTCCACTTCCAGACCCTGAGCTTGAGCAAAGGCCATGACCAGATCATGCTCCGGACCTGCGGGCTGTTCATGGCGATTAACATAGTAAGTGGTGGAGCCATTGCGGGTGGCAACTCTGAGAACGCCGGATTCTTCTGGCGCTTCAATGGCCATTTCAGTGCTTGGAGCCTCGTCACTGCCACAGGCCGAAAGTGCAAAGGCGAGGGGTAGCAGTAGGGCGGCGGGGCGCAAAATTGCCATGAAAGGCATCTCCTTTATTTTTAGGTCAACGGCTCTTACCCCTTTACGGTATGTTGCCACTAACGGATGCCTTTTTATGACAAAAAATTTAACTCAGTAACTGTGGAAATGTCCCTCAATGGAGTTTAAGCCGTGGCCTGAAAGCCCGGTGAAGCCGGTCAGTGAAGACGATGAGTATGCCCCGCCACAAGCCATAAACGGCGATCTGGTGCATTCGGTATAAAGAGAGATACATCAGCCGGGCAATACGTCCTTCAACCCAGAGAGAGCCCTTGGAAAGCCCTCCCATGAGACTGCCCACAGCTGAATAATGGCTCAGGGTGATCAGTGAACCCCGGTCCAGATAGTGAAACGGGGTGAGTGCCTGGCCTTGGGTCGCCCGGTGCAGGTTTTTCACCAGATGCCCTGCCATCTGGTGGGCACTTTGTGCCCGGGGCGGTACCAGTTCATCTCCCCGGGGGCATGCCGCACAGTCACCAAGGGCGAAAATGGCCGGATGGTCTACAGATTGCAGTGTGTTATGGACTTGCATTTGCCCGTTCCGGGTCAGGGTAAGGCCCTGGTTGGTGAGGCAGTCCGGGCCTTTAATGCCGGCGGCCCAGACCA
This sequence comes from Halomonadaceae bacterium, assembly GCA_007692645.1. Classification (GTDB taxonomy): domain Bacteria; phylum Pseudomonadota; class Gammaproteobacteria; order Pseudomonadales; family Oleiphilaceae; genus REBR01. The sequence continues at coordinate 9,369 of REBR01000211.1, forward strand.
TCAGGTCACTGTTGAGTTGCTCTCCCTCCTGAGTGATAAGGGCCCCATGCTCGGCCCGTACTACCGGGGCAGACAGCCTGACGGTTACCCCAAGGCGCTCTAGCTCAAGACGGGCATTTTCCGACAACCGCTCCGGCAGCATGGGTAACAGCCGGGGTCCTGCCTCCAGCAAGGTAACCTGAAGGGCTTTGCTGGTAAGGTGGGAAAAACCGTATTCACGGACAGCCTCTACGGCAGCCATCAGTTCAGCGGACAGCTCCACACCGGTGGCACCTCCACCCACAACAGCGACGCTTACCTGACTGTCCAGGAGTCGCCCGAGTTCATTATCTGTGCGCATCAGGCTATTCAGAAAGTGGTACTGGAAACGTTCAGCCTGGTTGCTGTTATCCAGAAAGTGGCAGTGCTCTACAATCCCGGGGGTGCTGAAGTCGTTGGTAACACTTCCCAGGGCCATTACCAGGTAGTCGTAGGATATCTGCCGTTCCGGTAATACCTGGCGATGCTCGTCATCTTCCACAGCCCCCAGGGTAATGCGCTTATTGGCGGGGTCCAGGTGGCAGAATTCCCCTATCTTGAAACGGAACCCCCGCTGCCGGGCAAGAGCCCGATAACTCAGCTCATCCACCGAAGAGTCCATGGCCCCAGAGGCAACTTCATGGAGCAGGGGTTTCCACAGGTGGGTTGAGTTGCGGTCCACCAGTACAATGTCTATCCCGTGCCTTTTGCGCCAGCGGCGCTGACTGGCTAAGGCGGTGGCCAGTTCCAGTCCACCGGCGCCTCCGCCAACAATAACGATCCGTGTTGCCATGACTGCGTCTCCGTTGCATGCAGGGGCAAAAATTATAACGGTCACAACAGGTTTCGTGGGATTTTGCGGTGGATGTTGTGAGCATGAACCCGTTGATCCCCGTGATAGCCATCCATCTCTGCCTGAATATAAAAGTACTGGCTGTCTGATGTCAGCTGGGTGCGGGTTTTCAGGGTCACCTCCCAGCCTGGTCTGGTGAGGGTTCGCCGGGACTCTGTGGCCCCGCGAACGGTGTGATACTCATTGCCGGTGTGGCTGTACCGCTCAGTGGTACTGATGGCGACAGTCAGGTTTGGCGCTGCCAGGTAAAAGCAGCCTTCATCTTTTTTTACCGTCAACATGGAATGATCCTGTGCCAGGTCACGGGTAACCAGCCAGGCATAGTCCCTGGGCTGCAACTGTGTTCGGGCCGAAGTGGCAGCCCCCCTGGCGTAACCAAAGGGGGTAAGGCTGTCGTCCCCCGGGTCAGGTTTTCGTACCGGCAGAATCAATTGGCTACCGGCGGTGTCCAGGGTAAGTTTCGGTGACTGGGGGGAAGGCCAGACCACTGGCCAATAAGAGGTGGAAACAGATACCCGCAGCCGGTGGTTGGCAGAAAAACGCTGGGCAATGTGATTCAGGGAAATGGTGGCTTCCAGCACCTCCCCCTGGGGTAACGGCTGTGGCTGTTGGTGGCTGTGTCGATGGGTGAGATTCAGCAGGCCATAAGTGACCCGGGTGGCTTCATCATTTTCCGCCACATCAGACAGGCGGACAGCTACCATAGCCACAGGCTGGTCAACACTGAAACGCAATTTTACTTGCGGTGCCCCGAGTATTTCCAGGTTCTGCTTCAGGGGTTCGCTGTCAAACACCAGTGAACCGCCGTCTTCCATGCGCTGGTCGTGGGGTAGGTCCGGGGTTGCGGTAAACGAGCACCAGCGCCCGGCAAATAGACCCACCGACAGGGGGGATTGCACGCTAAGCAGGCTTTTACCCATAGCGCTGTCCTGGTCACCAACCCGGCCCCGGCGCAACGGGTGTACCCAGGGATGAATATTGCCTGAGGGCCAGCTGGACTCCCCGACCCAGTGTCCGGGACGAGTTTCCAGGGTGGTCAAGGGTCGGGCACTTTCCTGCATCCAGGCACGCAACATGGGTTCCTGCATAATGCCGGTCTCCTGGTGTTTGAGCCAGTGGTCCCACCAGCGTACAGCTTCTTGCAGAAAATCAATGGCAGGCCCCGGCATGCCCAGGTGAGGGTATTTATGGCCCCAGGGGCCCACCAGACCCAACCGTGGCCCTGGCAGGTTCTCCAGGAGGCGGAAAACAGCGTTGGTGTAGCCGTCTGCCCAACCAGACACTGCCATTACCGGTATCTGTATCTGGGAAAAATGCTCATTAACCGATCCATGGCGCCAGTATTCATCCCGGTGCTGATGCCGCAGCCACTGTTCCAGCCAGAAACCGCTGCCATTCATTCGCTCCTGCCACTGGCTGTACCAGTTGTTACCCACCAGTGCAGGGTCCGGTGGCATGCCCAGATGACTGTACATGGTGGAGGCCCATGAGAGGTTATCTGCCAGCAGGCAACCCCCCATGTAATGTATATCGTCACTATAACGGTCATCGGTGGAGCAGACGGTAATCAGGGCTTTTAAGGAGGGGGGCTTTCGCACTGCCAGTTGCAGGCCATTGAATCCTCCCCAAGAAATTCCGATCATGCCTATATTGCCATTGCACCAGGGTTGGCGAGCGATCCAGGCCAGTATGGCTTCCCCGTCTTCCAGTTCCTGATTCAGGTATTCATCCTGCAGTATCCCCTCAGAGTCACCGCTGCCTCTTATGTCGACCCGCAGGCAGGCATAACCATGGCCGGCAAACCAGCCATGGAGGGTCTCGTCACGTTGGCGGGTAAAGTCCCGTTTGCGGTATGGAATGTATTCCATAATGGCGGGTACCGGATGATGCCGGGCCTGGTCTGGCAGCCAGGCCCGGGCCCCCAGGCGGGTGCCATCGGGCAAGGGTATCCAGAGGTGTTCAATGTGTTCGACCTGAAAAGGAAAGTGAGTGACAGTTTCCATGGGATTTTCCTGAGCGCCGGGTTTACCAGAAACGGGTAAACGGCGGACAGGATTCAGCTCCAAGGGTTCCTGAACCGGTTAGGAGCTGATATTCATGACTCTGTCAGATCAGTGCCGGTAACGGGTCTCCCGGGTTTCCTTGATTTCCTGCCCTTCAATACTGAGGGTGGCGGTGGGGCGTATCAACAAACGTTGCAGGCCAATGGGTTCGCCGGTTTCCAGGCACCAGCCATAATCCCCGTGGTCAATGCGATCCAGCGCTTCATCAATTTTTCGCAGCAATTTACGCTCCCGGTCGCGAATGCGTAGTTCCAGAGCATATTCTTCTTCCAGTTGTGCCCGGTCACCATCTTCTGCCAGGCGGGGCACTTCCCGCAGGTGGTCGAGGGTGGTGTCGGCACTTTGCATCAGTTCATCCCGTTGCTGGCTTAGCAGACGGCGGAAAAAAGCCAGTTGCCGGGGTGACATATAATCGTCTTCCGGTGCTGACAGCAGTTCAGCACTGTGGGTGATGGGGGCTTGTTCTACGTGAGTCATGGCACTCTCCCTGAAACAGTAACGAGCATAAGTGTTATAACATAACATTTACAGCACAATAATACCCTGTATCGCTTATCCCGGCCTGGGGCCGTAGAGCTTCAGGAATACTGGTCAGGAAGGGTGTCGCGAGCGGGTAAAAGCATCCGACGCAGTAACGATGCGCAGCCAGGCCTCGAGCCTGGGCCAGACTTCCTTTTCCGCATCGGCACTGATGATCATGTCTACGTGGCCATAATCTCTTTCATAGCCATACACCCGCCCCAGCTCCCAGAGGTTTTTCTGGCGTGAGCCAATGGGGCGGATAAAGGCTTCACAGCCAGCCACCGGGTCCATGGTATCGCCGCGACCTGCCAGTGCCAGGAGCGGCATATCCAGTTTGGAAAGACCTTGGGCGTAATCTGTGCCACTGGGAGATATCCACTGCTGGTGGCGTTTCCAGCTCATGGTTTCATTGGAGATTCCCGGGGGTTCATCTTCATTACCCAGGCCCAGTAGGCGTGCTGGAAAGCGACCCAGAAGATGGGTTAATGCACGCACCATACTGTTGAGAAAAGCCTGTTTTAGCCAGCTCTGGCCCTCGCTGACCTGGCTGCCGGCAATAATCAGGCTACCTATCCGGGCCGGGTCAAGTGTTTGCAGGGAGAGAGCGGCAAGGGTATAGACACCGCCAAAAGAATGGCCAAACCAGTGTTGCGGCGCGCCATTGCCGGCGGCAACAGCTTCCGCAATGGCTGGCATATCATGGCGTACCACGTCTTCAATGTGCCAGTGGCGATAATTGCTATGGGGTCTTTCCACGCCACCGTGGGAGGCACCGTGTCCCCGGGTTTCCGCAATCCAGATGTCGTAGCCGGCCCGGTTGAGAAAGGCTGCAAGGCCTTTACCCTTGCGGGAAATCCAGAAACGGCGGTTGGTGTAATTGCCGTGAACCAATACCACAGGGGGGCGGTTAGTGTGGCGGGTGACAGGCAGGCCACAACGCCATACTGCCAATATCAGGCCGTCGCCGGTATGGGCTTGCTGGCGATAAAGCACCAGATTACCGCAATGTTCCGTGGCCCGGGTGGCCAGGGGTTGCGGAATGAGAGCGGCGCTTCGGTTCCGTTCCATGGATGCGTCTCCTTTCCTTCTAGCTGGAAGAATAACCTGAACGATTTGTCATTGCATCCTTACTCTTTTACGGAAAACCCTTATTTATATTGCAAGCAGGGTTTGAGTCCATCTCGGCGTTGGCCAGGGTGATGGTGAGATGGTTGTTAGGGGTTCTGGTTCAATTGCCGGGTATGACCCGGCGCCCGTACACAGAAAGTGCAAAACCGAACATGAACATGATCACCCCATAGACCGCTGCGGGAATTGACATGGTGCTGGATTCCAGCAGCGTCAGGGTAATCAGCAGTGCAATGGTGCTGTTCTTGATGCCAAGCTCCATGGCTACAGCAAGGGATTCACGCTGGGAAAGCCCACTGACACGGCTGGCAATCATGCCCAGGGCAATACCGCTAAGGTTCAGCATGGCTGTAGCAGGGCCTGCCTGGCGCATCAGATCAACGATCTGATCTCGCACTCCGAACAGCAGCCCCACAACCAGAACCGCCAGAACGATACCGCCAAATATACTGACCGCACTTTCGGCCTTTTGTGCCAACCGGGGGTAGCGACTGCGGATTCCCATACCGCTCAACACCGGCAACAACACCAGTACGGCCAGCATGCCGATGGTCTGGTCCAGGGGCAGGGTGATGCTTTCTTCAGCGCCCATGTAGTATTTCAGGGCGAAGTTGGTCAGCAGGGGCAGGGTGACGATGGTGATCAGGGTTGCCAGCACTGTCAGTACGATGGATAGGGCCACGTTACCCCGGGAGAGCAGTACAAACAGGTTCGAGGTGGTGCCACCGGGGCAACCGGCGATGATCATCAGGCCCACGGCGATGCCGGGTGTGACATTGAAAATGGCAATAAGGGCCACCGCCACCAGGGGCATCAGAATAATCTGGGCTATGGTGCCGACGATAATCCCCCTGGGGTAGGCTGCCACCAGTTTGAAGTCCCGCATGCTCAGAGTCATACCAATACCCATCATGATAATAAACAATGCGATGGGCAGGCCGATTGAAATCAGCGGCGTGGCTTCCATGGGAAATCCTTGTTGTTGTTAAGAGCAGGAACGCCAATTTACCTGACTGAACAGAAGAACTGAATACAGGCTCCGGTTTTGTTTTCCTGACTTTCGCCCAGGATTGGTGCATTGAGAGCCGGGGGAGATAGGGTTGAGCATAAAAAAGCCGCTTAAAATAAGCGGCTTTAATGATCAGTCTGGCAGTAGCAGCCCCGGGTGCGTTAACCGCATTTGGAGTCGCCGCAGGCCAGGCAGGTTTGGCAGCCGTCCATCATGACTACTGCCTTGGTGTGGCATTTGCCACAGACAGCAGCATTTTTCGGGTAGCCGGTGTCGTCATCAGGAGCTTGGCTCTGCCGGGTTTCAAAGTCGGCTTTTTTTTCAGCCAGAATGCGCTTGGTGAGCTCACTCATTTCCTCGGTTTCGATCATACCGATGGCTTTGAGGTGCTTTTCAATCACTGAGCCAATTTCAGCGACCAGGGAAGGCATGAATATGCCGCCCTTCTTGAAGTAGCCGCCGTTGGGGTCATAGACCGAACGCAGCTCTTCCACCAAAAAGGTCACATCGCCACCTTTGCGGAACACGGCAGAGAGCACCCGGGTCAGGGCGATCACCCACTGGAAGTGTTCCATGGACTTGGAGTTGATAAACACCTCATAAGGGCGCCGCACTTCATGGTCAGTGTCTTCGTTGAGGATGATATCGTTGATGGTGATATACATCGCGTGTTCATCCACCGGGGGCTTGATCTTGTAGGTGGTGCCGAGCAGGAATTCCGGCCGCTCAATGGTTTCGTTCATGTACACCGGCTTGGGGCCTACCGGCTCCAGGGGGACTTCATTGGCAGCGTCGCCCTTGAGGACCCGTTGCGCGGTGATTTTCTGGTCGATCTTGATAGCCATGGTCTTTGTCCTGTGTGTTCGCTCTGGAGTCGGTAATCAGTACTTGCCGTAAGTGCCTTCTTTCAGGGCGTCGAAGAGGTTGGCGGCGGTGTGCATTTCACCGTCGTACTCCACTTCTTCGTGGCCCTTGGCTTTCACGGTGGTGCCGTCTGCCAGGGTAAATTCGTATTCTGTGGCTTCCAGGTCGCTTTGCTTGACCAGTACGCCCTGGAAGGCTTCCGGGTTGAAGCGGAAGGTGGTGCAGCCTTTCAGGCCCTGCTCCCAGGCAAACAGGTAAATGTCCTTGAAATCCTCGTACGGGTAGTCGGTCGGAACATTGGCCGTCTTGGAAATCGACGAATCGATCCACTCCTGCGCCGCGGCCTGAATCGAGACATGTTCACGCGGTGTGATGGTTTCTGCGGTCAGGAAATAGTCCGGCAGCTGC
>REBR01000226.1 GCA_007692645.1 Halomonadaceae bacterium
GCACAAACGGCGCCGGGTGGTGGGATTTGAGGGAGTAACTGACCGCATCCCCGGAGGTTATCAGCGAGTCACTGTAGGCCAGCATAAAGGCTTCTATATTACCCCCTCGTGTCAGCACCAGAAATCCGTCGGCTTCTGCCACCTTCTGGCGGTACTGATCGTGGGTGAAATTCGACACCAGAAACCCGTGCCGCGCTACCTGCTCCGGTGTCAGGGAAGACAGCAGATACTGGTCGGCAATGGCATGTATGCGGGGAATGTCTGCTAAAACTGCAGGGCGGATCTTGTGCATGGGCACTCTTCCTGTTGCTGCCAACTACGATGAATGGCCTCAGGATAGACGAAAACCCCCTTTTTGTGACACCTGGCTGACGGCTGTTATCCGTGACTTTTATTGCCGCAAACCGCCAGGCCAGCCATAAGCCCCTCTTCAGGCCTGTTGATGCCGGTTAGCTTTTGCCCACATTTTAGTGGCAACCCGGCAATTATTGGCTTACTTTTGTTAAAGCTGGTTAACAAAGCCGGCCCAAAAATGAATATCTTGAATTACTGGAGAGCACAATGAAATTTAAGAAAACTCTGTTCGCAGCAGTCCTGGTCGGTGCTTCATTTAACGTGCAGGCCAATGCCCCCGGCGGCCCTGGCTGTGGTTGGGGCAACATGCTGTTTGAAGGCAGTAACGGCACCCCGGTTCACCTGTTGGCCAGCATTGTGAATGGCACCTCCGGTAATGCCACCTTCGGCATGACCTCCGGCACCAACGGCTGTGACACCAGCGGCGCTTTGGCCTACGACGGCAACAGCCTGCTGGCCATGGACGGGGTGCTGGAAGAAGTGGCCCACGACATTGCTGTAGGTGAAGGTGAAGCCCTGACCGCCCTGTCCGTTTCCATGGGCATCAAGTCCCAGGACCGTGCCGAGTTCAACCGTACCCTGCACCAGAACTTCGCGGCCATTTTCACCCATGAAAATGTCACTGCAGAAGAAGTCATGGCTAACATTCAGACCGTTCTCAAGGGCAACGAAAAGCTGGCACTGAATTCCTGATTAGCACCTGATTAGCCCCTGAACTACTATTTGCAACCATCAGCCCCGACAGCGGATACCGCTGCCGGGGCTTTTTCTTTCTGCCCTGCGGAGACTGTTGCGAACATGCGCCTGCTGTTTTTACCCCTGTTACTGATACTGCTGTGTTACGCCACCCCCGGGGTCGCCGCAGAGAACCTGCCGGAAAAGCTCCATGAACAGGGCCGCTGGCAAGCCCTGCTGCATATCAACCAGGGCACCACCTGGCGCAACCGTGGCCGCAGCTACGTGGACGACGAGGCGTTTTTCCTTAATGACCAGGGTCAGCGGGATGCCCGTTCGGAACTCACAGCCTCAGCCAGGGCACTGGCACCGGCCGGGACGGAGGCACGCTGCCGCTTTCCTGCCCGTTACCGTTTTCTCAAACAGCAGCTTGATTGGCCTCAAGATGGCGGTCTCGCCCACTGCCACGACTACCTGGAATGGCGCCAGGCCATGCCCGACAGCCGGGTGGTGCTGGTGTTCCCCGCTGCCTATCTCAACAGCCCCTCCTCCATGTTTGGTCATACCCTGCTGCGCATTGACAGCGACCGGGATGAAGACGGTGTCTGGCTGTCACAGGCAGTGAACTTCGGTGCTGCTGTAGGGGACGATGACAACTCCATACTCTATGTGTACCGGGGCCTGGCAGGGGGTTACCCCGGTTACTTCAGCATCGTGCCCTATGTGCGCAAAATCCAGGATTACGCCCATCTGGAAAACCGGGAAATGTGGGAATACCACCTGAACCTCAACAGCGAGGAACGGGCCTGGCTGCTGGATCATCTCTGGGAGCTGCAGAGCATTGAATTTGATTACCTGTTTCTGGATGAGAACTGTTCATTCCGGTTACTGGAACTGATCGATCTGGCCCGCCCTGATGCCGGCCTGATGAGTGATTTCCGTATGGCGGAAGTGCCCGTAGACACGGTGCGCAATCTTCAGCAGGCGGGATTTATCGCCGGGCGGGAATACCGCCCCTCCAAGGCCGGTGAACTGGCCCACCTGATTGCCCCCCTTGATGCCAGGGAGCAGCGCCTGGCCCTGGTACTGTCCCGGAACCCGGACAAAGCCCGTGAAGCGGCCTACCAGAACCTCCCCGAAGCGACCCGCCACCAGGTAGCCCGGGTTGCCTATGAGCATTTGCGCCTGCAACAACGCATCGGCGAGCGGGACCCGGCACGGGCCCGGGACAGCCTGGCATTACTGCAACTGATCAACACCCATAAAAGCCCCGGGCAGGCACCCCTGACGCCGCCGCCACCGCCGGAAGAAGGCCATGGCACCAAGCTGCTCTCCCTGGCCGGGGGTATTGAAAACGATAACGGCTTTGGTGAGTTGCAGTACCGCATGACCTACCACGATTGGCTGGACAATCCGGCGGGATTTCTCGAAGGGGCCGCCATTGAAGTGTTCAATCTGCGCCTGCGCAAGACCGAGCAGCGGGACTTGCAGCTGGAACAGCTGGATCTGGTCACGGTGCGTTCCCTGGCCCCCCGCAACCGTTTTATGAAGCCCGTTTCCTGGTATGTGAATGGCGGCCTGGACCGGCGTTTTATTGAGGACAAACGCCAGCTGACCCGGCAGATTCAGGGGGGGCCGGGGCTGAGCTGGCGCACCGGCCCGGTACAGCCCTATGTCTTTGCCGCCGCCAGAGCGGAGAATAACAGTGCCCACAACCCGCTGGTATCCACCGCTGCAGGGCTGAGCACCGGCGCCCTGTGGTATGCAAAGCACTTTCAACTGGGACTGGCGGCAGAGAGCTTCTATTTCCATAATGATGACCGGCAGTACCGCACTTCTGCCACCATTAACCTGCCCCTGGGCAGACATCAGGCCCTACGCGCCAGCCTCCAGCGGGATGGCGGCCGGGAAAGGGCCGCAACGGAGTTGCGACTGGCATGGCGTTATTACTTCGACTGACCCTGCTGTTTAGCCTGGTACTGCTTGCGGGCTGCAGCGGGCTGTTTTTTTATCCCCAGAAAGAGCTGCTGCAGACCCCGGACAATCAGGGCCTGGAATATGAGGACGTGGTGCTGACCCATGATGATGGTTTAGAACTGCACGGCTGGTGGCTGCCTGCCGCCACAGAAAGCCCCAAAGGCACCGTTTACTTTCTCCATGGCAATGCCCAGAACATCAGCACCCATTTGATGAATGTGCACTGGCTGCCGGCACAGGGCTACCATGTCTTCCTGCTGGATTACCGGGGCTTTGGCCGCTCTGAGGGCAAACCCCGGCTGCCTGAGGTGCTGGAGGATGTGCAGCTGGGGCTGGACTGGCTGAGGAATGCAGAACGGGTGCAGGGACCACTGATCGTCTTTGGCCAGAGTCTGGGTGGCGCCCTCACTGCGGGGGTTATGGGCCGGGAACAGAACCAGGGACAGGGGGACTGCGTGATTCTGGAGGCGGCTTTTACCGGCTATCAGGACATCATGAAAGAGGTCATGGCCAGCAGCTGGCTGCTC
>REBR01000017.1 GCA_007692645.1 Halomonadaceae bacterium
AAGGGCCACGGCGCCTATTTTGTGACCGAAATGGAGCAACTGAATCGTCGCTTTGGGGAGCTTCAGATGGCGGTGAAGTCGGTGGTTAACAGCGCCCTTTTTGACTACAGCAAAATACCTCCGGCAAGACTGATGCTGGTCAACATTGACAACAGTCATGGTCGTGGAATGATTTATCGCCTGCATGAAAAAGCGCCAGTAGACTGGGATACCTTAAGAACAACAGCCAGGCAGTTACACGGGTTTACCCGCACCGTGGACAGCATCAGGCTGATTGAAGTAGCAGGACCTTTGGCAATGGATTTTCCGCTACTGAAAAAAAACAATCAGGCCCCGGTTGATATGATCCCTGTGGGACTGAAAAACTATGCCAGAACGGCGAATGCCATGGTGGCAGACAGCCGCACCAGGGTTTTCACGGAAACGGCTAGGCTTTAACTAACACCTACTGGACAAAACTCAAGCCGTAACCATCGGCACCTTTACGCACCACTGTCATCCATATAATCGGTGCTTCCTCCGGAAGCCCCTGCACCTGAACTTCAACATCGCTGCCTAATGGGGGAAATTCCCCGCTCTCAACAATAACGTAAATTCCACCATCGGAAATATCGCCGGTTTCGTAGACTTCTTCACCAATCAGTTCATGACGAACCATCACACTGGCATTGAGCACCGTCCTGATAAACTCTCTTCGCTCACTCATGACTTCAGTCAATTCCCCGCAATTTGTTGGCAGCTTTGTATCTTAGCAGGCAGATACGCATCTAACGACACCACAGGCATACAAGGCCATGATTCACTATGGGGGCAACCCCTACTTGTAAATACTTCTCATTTACACAACAATCACTGGCAGAACCTGTCTACTTCAACTCCAGAGCTTCCTACCTATGTACCGCAATCCCATGTACCGCCGGCCAGCAATGATCGCAACCCTGTTGCTGATAACCCTATTGATCACTGCCTGTGACCGCTCCGATTCCCTGACCCTCTACTCCGGCCGCGGCGAGTCCATGGTCAAACCCATTGTAGAGCGTTTTGAACAAGCCACGGGGATACGCGTTGAGGTGCGCTACGGCGGTACCTCGCAGCTGGCGGTTTTGCTTCAGGAAGAAGGCCAGCGAACCCCTGCCGACCTGTTTTGGGGTCAGGACGCCGGGGCCATGGGAGCCCTTGGCAAAGCAGGCCTGCTGGCACCTCTGCCCAGTGATATCTATCAGGATCTGCCGCCTATCTATTCCAGCGAGACGGGCCGATGGGTAGCGGCCAGTGGTCGTGCCCGGGTTTTTGTCTACTCCCCTGAACGAACCCGGAGCAACGCCCTACCCCAGAGCATCTTTGACTTAACTGATCCCCACTATAAAGGCCGGGTGGGCTGGGCGCCGACTAATGGGTCATTTCAGTCCTTTGTAACCGCCATGCGGGTAAAGCATGGCGATGAGGTTACCCTGAAATGGCTACAGGATATGAAAGCCAATAACGCCCAAGTGTACCGTAACAACAGCACTCAGGTTCAGGCTGTGGCGGATGGTCAGATTGACTTCGGTATTGTGAATAATTATTATTTACCAAGAAGCATTGAGAATGATTCCGATTTCCCTGCCAGCCAGGCTTTCTTTCAGGCAGGGGACATCGGCAACATGGTTAACGTCGCAGGTATCGGTATTATTGCCGGAACCGATATGCAGCCAGAGGCTGAAGCTTTTATCCGTTTTCTACTGTCGGCTGAAGCTCAGCAGTACTTTACCAGCACGGTCTATGAATACCCGGTAATAGGCAACGTAGAGCAAAATCCCCGGCTGGAAAGCTTTGAACACCTTCTGGATGTGGCGCCCTCCATTAACCTGGATGATCTGGAAGACCTGGAAGGCACTCTGGGTCTGCTGCGCCAGGCCGACCTGATATAACGGCTGACTATCACAGTAACCGCGAGCATTCATGACCAGACGGGTTCCACTACACATACTGATCCCCTCGCTCCTCGCGGCTCTGTGCATGGTGTTGCCCCTGTTCTACCTGGGTCTGCGAGCCCTGGAAGCAGACCCCGCCACGGTACAGGCTCTGGTCTTTCGCTCCCGCAACCTGGTCCTGCTGGGCAATACCCTCTCTCTGGTGCTGGGGGTACTGATTCTCAGCACTCTTCTGTCACTGCCTCTGGCCTGGATCGTTACCCGCAGCACCATCCGCTACAAGCGTCTGATAACCGTACTGGGAGTCATCCCTCTGGCAGTGCCCGGTTATGTTATGGCTTATGCCCTGATGGGTTTGGGGGGGCATTATGGTGTGCTGGCCCAGATTACCGGCTGGCAACTGCCCCCCGTTGAAGGCTACTGGGGGGCCACCATTGCCTTGAGCCTGTATACATTTCCTTATCTGTTTCTTAACCTGCGGGCGGCATTGCTGGGCATGGATGGCAGCCTGGAAGAAAGTGCCCGCAGCCTCGGCTACGGGCCGCGGCAGATTTTTAACCGGGTGATTCTGGTACAACTGGCCCCCTCATTAATGGCGGGCTGGCTGGTGATTGGCCTGTATGTACTGGGGGACTTTGGCGCGGTAGCACTGATGCGTTATGAGGTGTTCAGCTACGCCATTTTCAACCAGTACTCAGGTGCTTTTGACCGGGTTTATGCTGCCTGGTTGTCATTGATGCTGCTGGCCATTGCGGCGGCCTTTGTGATGACAGAAAGCCTGATTCTGCGCCGACGCAGACTCGCCAGCGTGGGCCGGGGCATCTCCCGCCCCACCGCCCCGAAGCCCCTGGGCATCTGGCGCTGGCCCGCCTATGTCTATCTGGCCGTAGTGTTTGCTGCCGCTATCGGCCTGCCTGTCATGATCCTGGGCTACTGGCTGTTGATGGCTCCCCCGGATCTGCGCTTTTTCCTGGAAGTGCCGGCGACTTTTGCCCGTTCAGCCGGTGCTGCAGTACCTGCGGCCCTGCTGGCGGTAGCCTTTGCCCTGCCAATGGCCTATTACTCCGTCCGTTACAGCTCCAGAGTGTCCACCGCCGTAGAGCGCTCTGCCTATATCGGCTATGCAATACCCCCACTGACCCTGGCCCTGGCACTGGTCTTTTTTGCCTTACAAACCGCACCCTTTCTCTACCAGACCCTGAGCCTGCTGGTACTGGGCTGGACCCTGGCCACACTGGCATTAGCCCTTGGGCCAGTGAGAAGCGCCCTGATGCAGGCCCGCCCCAATATGGAAGAGGCCGCACATTCACTGGGCCATGGTCCTGTGAGCACCTTTTTCTATGTGGTTTTTCCACGACTTAGGCGCAGCCTGTTTGCCTCATTTGCCCTGGTCTTTCTGTTTTGCATGAAAGAACTTCCGATTACTTTTTTACTGGCCCCCACGGGTTACACCACCTTGGCCGTAACCGTGTTTACTCGCACCTCGGAAGGAATGATGGCCGAAGCCGCCCCGTTTGCCGCGGCCATCGTCATTTTTTCCGGTCTGTCAGTGGGTCTGGTGCTGCACCGTGAAGGAAACCGTTAACCATGTTTGACGTACAACACACC
>REBR01000094.1 GCA_007692645.1 Halomonadaceae bacterium
GTTTGTGTTGACCCCCCTGAACGAGAAGCGTCAGGGGCGCATCCAGGGTTTCCGGGTGGGGGACTACCCTGACCCCCGCCCCGGACAGAGCATTGACCAGAAGCCCCCGGGCTTGATGGAAGTCACTGCCAGCAACCGGGAGACCTGGTTATCCCCCCACTTTCGTCTGGAACAATTCCTGAGTAAGCAGCCCGCCAGCTACCCCATGTATGTGACGGTGCGGCCGAGACTGATTATCAAGCTGGAACTGCTACTGGAAGATGTGAATGGGGTGCTGGGTATCCAGGCTGATCATTTTCATGTAATGAGCGGTTACCGTACCCCATTTTATAACCACGCCATTAACAATGTCGCCTATTCCCGCCATGTGTGGGGTGGTGCCGCGGATATTTTCATTGATATGAAAACCCCTGCAGGGCGCATGGATGACCTGAACGGCGACGGCGTGGCCGACAAAGCCGACGCCCGGATCCTGTTTGATCTGGCCGCCAGCCTTCCCACCCGGCGTCAGCGGCCGGACCTTGTGGGGGGCGTGGGCCTCTATGGGCCCAATGCCTGGCGCGGCCCCTTTGTCCATGTGGATGTGCGTGGCTCCCCTGCCCGCTGGGGACATTGAAGGGCAGAACTTACCGGTGAAACGGCGCCAGTTTGCCCTGACTGCTTAGGACCAGGGTCCGGTCAGCCGCTGGCAGGGCCTCCGGGTCATGGGCCAGCAACAACGCCCCACGCCGCTGCAGAAAGTCATTCAGATGATGCCGCACAATAGCGGCGGTGGCCGGGTCCAGGCCGGTCAGGGGTTCATCCAGAATCACCAGCACCGGGTCACGGAGAAATAACCGGGCCAGGGCCACCCGGCGAGCCTCGCCACCGGACAACTGACGGCCAAATTCGCCAATGGGGGTATTCAGACCCTGGGCAAACCCCAGCACCTGCTGCTTCAGGTTTACCTTCTCCAGCACTGCCCACAGCTCACCGTCACTGGCCATGGGTGCCGCCAGCCGCAAGTTGGCCGCCAGGGTGTCGTTAAACAGGTGGGCATCCTGGGTCAGTACAGCCACCTGGCGGCGCCACTGAGCCTCATCCAGAGTAGTCAGTGAGGCACCGCCCCAGCAGACCTGCCCCTGATCCGGATCAATCAACCGTGCCGCCAGGGCCGCCAGGGTGGATTTTCCGGCACCGGATGGGCCAACCACCGCCAGTTTTTCTTCCGGACCCAGAGTCAGATTAAGCCCCCTGAACACCGGCGTCGTCCCCAGCAATACCGTCACACCCTGCCACTCCATGGCCGCCAGTGAGACCACCGATTGTGACTCAGGGGCAACCGGCAAGCGCCCGGTCAGTGCCTGTTGTTCATTCAGGCGCCTGGCTGCCGCCTCACTACTGCCCCAGTGAACAAAAGCCCCGGGCAAGGCAGTAAACCCCTCTGCCAGCGCCATCACCGCCAGGGGTAACATCACCATAACCGGCCCACTGATCAGCCCTTGCTGGTAAGCCTCCAGGGTCAGCACCAGGGTCAGGGCCACTGCTCCCTGCACTCCCCCGACGGCCAGCCCCTGCCCCAGGGCCCCACGCTCCTCCAACCGGCGGCGATCCCGGGACTGATTGTGCTCCAGGGCCAGCAAACCACGCTGGTGTTCCGGCAACACCTGCCAGGCCTGTAATTCTGCCAGGCCCTGTAACTGCTCCACCGCCCTGACCCGCAAGTGGTCTGTCTGTACAACCTGGCGGTCACTCAGGGCTCGCCCCCAACAGGCCATGCCCAGGGTTAACAGCAGTAACACCACCAGTAACAGTATCGCCACCGGCCAGGCGGCACCGGGGAAAAACAGGGCCATAAACACAGCCACCAGCCCGACCCCCAACAAGGCCACCAACGGGGGTGCCAGTAAGCGCAGATACAGATTGTCCAGGGTATCAATATCCCGGGTCAGGCGATTAAGCCATTGTGAGGCCTGGTAACGACTCTGGGTCTGACCATCCAGCTGGCTCAGGGAGCGGAAGGCACTCACCCGTAAATCCGCCAGTAGCCGAAGTACCGTGTCATGGTTATACAGGCGCTCGCCATAACGGGCCACGGTGCGGGTCAGGGCAAAAAAGCGGATACCGCCACCGGGCACATACACATCCAGTGTGGCGGCGGCACCAGCAGCCCAGGCCAGAGAGGTCACTGCCGTGGCAGTGATAAACCAACCGGACAAAGACAGCAGCCCGACCCCGGCCAGCAGGGTGGCCGCCATTAGCAGGGCGCCGATAAGCAGCCGGTTGCGGCGGGTCAGCATTAATCTCAGCCAAGGGCGTAACTCAGACATTAGCCACCCCCCGGGAAGGTAGCTGCAGGTGCTGGTCTGCCATGGCCAGCAGTTCCTGCTGGTGGGTAGCCATGATCAGGGTTATACCGGCGCCAGACAGAGTTTTCAGTGCCGCGATAACCTCCTGTCGGGTATAGGCGTCCAGACCCTGGGTAGGTTCATCCAGCAGCACCAGGGGCAGCGATGACAAAAACACCCGGGCCAGTGCCAGGCGATGGGCCTGGCCCCCGGAGAGCCCGCGCCCTCCTTCCCCCAATGGGGTCTCCAGCCCCTGGGGTTGGTGCGCCAACACCGCTTTCAGGCCAGCCTGATGGACGGCACGAATCATCTCCCCATGGGTAGCGTCTGGGGCTGCCAGGCGTAAGTTATCAGCCCAGGTGCCCTGAACCAGAAACGGTCGCTGGTTCATCCAGGCCAGTGGCTGCACCCCCGGTGCCTCGCCAAACAGGCTGACCTGCCCGTTCGTGGCCGGAATAAAACCGGCCAAGGCATGAAGAATGCTGGATTTACCGCTACCGGAGGGACCTGTCAATACCAGGCAATGGCCCTGAGGCAAAGTGAAATTAACCTGGCTGACGACCACCCCTCTTCCGGGATAGCTCACCGCCAGATCAGATACGCTAACGGTATCCTTTGCCTGAAGGGCAGTGGGGGGGGCGGGAAGAGCCTGTTTCCCCAGCTCTTGTGTAACTTCCGGGGCTAATCGTTGCAGCAGATGATCCGCAGCCCCCAGGGCTGCCGCCCGATCATGGTAATGCTGCGACAAAGTGCGCAGGGGCTGGAAGAATTCCGGCGCCAGCAGCAAAATAAACAGTCCGCTGAATAGCGTCAGCTCCGTAGCCGGTCCGAAATCAATGTACCCCAGCAACCCAAAACCCACATAAATGGCCACTACTGCAA
The DNA here is from genome assembly GCA_007692645.1 of Halomonadaceae bacterium. Taxonomy (GTDB): domain Bacteria; phylum Pseudomonadota; class Gammaproteobacteria; order Pseudomonadales; family Oleiphilaceae; genus REBR01. The sequence goes on from REBR01000094.1 coordinate 3,210, forward strand.
TGGCCACAGAAGCGAAAAACTCCAGGACTGCTGAAGACAGAAAGGCAACCCGCAGGGTGCGCATGTTCAGTCGCCGGTACTCATCCGAGGCGTCAGCCACCTGTTGAATCGCGTCAGGGGTGCCACCAAACAGCTGTAACGTGGTCAGGCCCCTGACCCGGTCAAGAAAGTGCCCTGCCAACCGGGAGACCGCCGCAAAATGCTGCTGATTAAGCCGTTCCGCCCCCATTCCAACCAGGGCCATAAACAACGGGATCAGAGGGGCTGCAGCGAGCAGAAACAGTGCCGCCAGCCAGTCCAGGGAAAACACCAGAACCAGAATCAGCAGGGGGATCAGGCAGGCCAGCCAGAGCTGGGGCTGAAAGCGGGCATAATACCCCTCAAGGGCATCCACCTGCTCTACCCACTCACTGGCAAGCACCGCGCTGGATTCACCGGCCAGCTTTACCGGCCCCTGCTGCGCCCATTGCTGCAGCAACGACCGACGCACCCCCTGGCATACCTGCTGCGCCGCCCGGGAGCCACTGATTCCCTGTAGGCTCTGGGCCAAAGCACGTACCGTAATGGCCACCATCAGTGCCACAACCACCCATGCCAGATCCCCTACCCCAATTCCCTGCACCAATACTTCGTGCACCAGCCAGGCCATCAGGCCCAGCTGGGCAACTGTAGCGATTCCTGCCAGGCTGCCAGCGGCGACACTCAACCACAGCCAGGGGCGCACCTGTTGACCCCAGGACTGTAACCATTGCCGGTTGCGGCGGGCTCTGGAGATGCCCTGGGACTCAGTGATACCCCTCTCCTACACGCACTTTGCCGCGGAAAATCCAGTAGCTCCAGGCGGTGTAGGCCACCACGACCGGTACTACAAATAACAGACCCACCAGCAGAAAAAGCTGGGATTCAGGGGCTGAAGCGGCGTCATACAGGGTGTAGTTGGGGGGCACTACATAGGGCCACTTACTCACCAACAGCCCCAGGAAGGTAAAAACGAACATTCCCATGGTGGCCACAAAAGGCACCCCTTCCTGGCGTTTGCGCACGTAGTGGATGATCTTCCAGGCACAGAGCACCGCCAGAGTGGGCAGAATGCCAATGATATGAAAATAAGATAGCCAGCGGTGCTGCACCAGCTCATCCACAAAGGGAGTCCACAGACTGATGATGGCAAAGACACCCAATACCACCATTACCAGATACGGGGTAATACGGTAAGCCCAGCGCTGAATGTAGCCTTCTGACTTCATGATGATCCAGGTGCTGCCCAACAGGGCATAGCCGGCCATCAGACCAAAGCCCGTGAGCACCGTGAAAGGGGTCAGCCAGTCAAAAGGCCCACCCACAAACACTTTGTCGACGGTGTTATAGCCTTCTATATAGGAGCCCACCACGGCCCCCTGGGCAAAGGCCGCCAGGCTGGAGCCGCCGGCAAATGACCAGTCCCACAGGTAGCGTGAGCTTTTCGCCTTAAAGCGGAACTCAAAGGCCACGCCCCGGAAAATCAGCCCCGCCAGCATCAGGAAGACGCCGATATACAGGGCCGGCAAAATAATGCTGTAAACCAGGGGGAAAGCCGCCAGCAATCCCGCTCCCCCCAGAATCAGCCAGGTTTCGTTGCCGTCCCACACCGGGGCCACGGAGTTCATCATCACATCCCGGGCATCATTATCCGGAGCAAAGGGGAACAGGATTCCCACCCCCAGGTCGAAGCCATCCATCAGCACATACATGATAATGCCAAAGGCAATAATGCCAGCCCATATCAGATTCAGATCAAAGGGTCCCATGGGGCGTACCTCCCTGTTCAGATCCCCGGAAATCACTTTCCTGGTCGTCGTCAAAACTCACGTGGCTGCCGGACAGGGGCCGTTTCGGCCGTTCCACCTGGGGAATGGCAGTATGTTCGGTTTCCAGCCCCGCCTTGAAGATACGGGTGAGGTAGTAAATACCCGCCGTGAAGACCATGGCGTAGACCACCACATAACCAATCAGGGTAAACAGCGCCATGCCCCCGGTCAGGGAGGGTGTTACCCCTTGGGCCTGGGTCATCTCACCGAACACCAGCCAGGGGGAGCGGCCCACTTCCGTGGTAATCCAGCCTGCCAAAACAGCAATGAAAGGGGTTATGCCCATATAAGTCAGTCCCTTGAGGAACCAGGGCTTTTGCCAGTACTGACCACCCCGGCGCAGTATCAGACCGGTAATGGCAAAGGCAATCATCAGTAAACCAATGGCTACCATCACCCGGAACGACCAGAACACAATGGCCACCGGGGGCTGTTCTTCCACAGCGGTTTCATTGATGCCCGGCACCTCACCCCCCAGTTCATGGGTCAGGATCAGGCTGGCCAGGTAGGGAATACCCACCTCGAACCGGTTAGTCTGGTTTGCCTGATCCGGCAGGGCAAACAGCAGTAGCGGCACCCCCCCGGCACGCTCCCAGTTGCCTTCCATGGCGGCCACTTTCACCGGCTGGTGTTCCAGGGTGTTCAGGCCATGAAAGTCCCCTACCACCGCCTGGGCCGGGGCCAGAAACAGCAGCATCCACAGGCTCATGGACAGGGCCCGGCGGTGGGCTTCCACTTCACGGTTGCGCAGCAGGAACCAGGCGCTGACGGCACACACCACCAGGGCACCGGTGAGGAAGGACGCCATCACCATATGCAGAAAACGCCAGGGGAAAGAGGCATTGAAGATGGCTTCTGACCAGGCCACGATGTGGAAGGTGCCATCACGGATTTCAAAACCGCCGGGGGTATGCATCCAGCTGTTGGCGGACAGTATCCAGAAGGTGGAGATCATGGTCCCCACCGCCACCATCAGGGCAGCGAAGAAAAACACCCCCGGGGGGACCTTTCCGCGCCCGAACAGCAACACCCCCAGAAAAGCCGCTTCCAGGAAGAACGCCGTCAACACCTCGTAACTGAGCATGGGGCCCATGAAATTGGCTGTAGCCTGGGCGAAATTACTCCAGTTGGTGCCAAACTGAAACGACATGACAATGCCGGACACCACCCCCATACCAAAGACCACCGCGAACACCTCAATCCAGAACTTGGAGAGGCGCTCATACAGCGGATTACCGGTACGCAAACGCAAGCCTTCCAGGAAGGCAATAAACGATGCCAGGCCGATGGTGAACACCGGGAAAATGGCATGAAAGGACACCACAAACGCAAACTGAATGCGGGATAGCAGGACAGGATCCAGCTCCATCAACGTCTCCTTACTGAATCAGGGAACTCCGGCTGACACACAGCCACCTATAAGCCCTTCTATTGTGGCGATTCAGGCTGATGGTTAAAAGGTAAACCACGTCGACAGCCACAGTTATTCTTTATGGCACTTACCTGGGAGGCCCACCGGGGTAGGGTATGGTCCATAACCCTCCTATAACATTGACAGATGGTAATCAGTCCGCTGTAGTTACCGGCAACTGTAGTTACCGGCAACTGTCATTCCCGCTGCCCCTGCGCCATACTCCCGGCAGACTTTTTCTGACTCAGGGCCTCCATGAGACACCCCAAACTGTTGCCTGCCATTCTGCTGATCTGCAGCAGCATGACCGTAATGGCCGGCTCCATCATTACACCGGCGCTGCCGGATATCGGCCGCTTTTTCCACAGCGAACCGGACTGGATGGTGAAGCTGATCCTGACCCTGCCCGCTCTGGTGATCGCTCTGGTGGCCCCCTTTATCGGCTCCCTGGCAGACCGCTTTGGTCGCCGGCGGCTGTTGCTGCTGTCCCTGGTGATCTATGCCCTGGGCGGGGTGGCCGGGGCGCTGGTGAATGACATTCACCTGATGCTGGCCACCCGGGCAGTGCTGGGCCTGGGGGTGGCGGGCATAATGAGCCTTATTACTACCCTGATCGGGGATTATTACCAAGGGGATGCCCGACGCAAACTCATGGGACTGCAGGGCACCTTTATGGCCCTGGGGGGGGTGGTCTACCTGAATATGGGCGGTGTGCTGGCGGATATCAGCTGGCGCGGCCCCTTCCTGGTCTACCTGCTGGCCCTGGTCATCCTGCCCTTTGCCATCTGGCTGATTCGGGAGCCCAACCGCCAGCAAAGCGCTGAAGAAGCTGCGCTACCCGTTACTCCCCTGCCTTTCTGGCCCGTGGCCGGGGTCTATGGCCTGGGCTTTTTCAGCATGATGAGTTTCTACATTATGCCGGTGCAGTTTCCGTTTCTGGTGATGGAAAAAACCGGCCTGAATACCGTCTGGATTGGTTTTGCCATTTCTGTGGCCACCTTTACCGCGGCCCTGGTGGGGCTATTTTACGGCCGTATGCGCAGCCGTCCGGATTATACCGTGGTGCAAAGCATTGCCTTTGCCGGCATGGGGGCCGGTTACGTGGTGATGTATCTGGCGGACAGTTATGCCGTGCTGCTACTGGGCTGTGCCCTGGGCGGTCTGGGTGGCGGGCTGATGATGCCCAACCTGAACATGTGGCTGATGGAACTGGCGCCGGCAGCCATGCGGGGACGGATTATGGGGGGCTATGCCTCGGTGTTTTTCATGGGGCAGTTCACCTCACCACTGGTGGCGGCACCGGTGATCACCCTGTGGTCCCTGAACGGGGTCTTTATGGTGTGGGCCCTGGGGCTGTTTGCCATGGCAGCACTGCTCATAATAAAGGCCGCCCTGGGGCGGCCTTCAGTGCAAACCAGCGTCTGACTGACAGCGCCTAGATCCTAGATATAGAAGTCCAGGTCTTCCTGGGCTCTCAGCAGCTCCCGCATGACGTGGGCATCATCACCGAAGAAGTACACCAGACCCCAATGGGTACCGAAGGCGGTGCGCTTGGTCACGGTTTCCTCCAGTGGCGGCGTCAGCTCGTGGTACTCGAAGTACTCGTGGTTCTCCGTCTCCGCGGGAATCTCCAGCTTACTCACCACCCGGCGACGGGGGTAGACACCGAAGCAGCCGGCAACGCCCTTGGCATCCACCACTTCTTTCGGGAAGAAGGCATTGATTTCCTCTTCCGTGGTCTTCGGGTCAAATGCCAGGACCATGCCCTGATAGGCATTGAAGCCGTAAGCCCGCTCCAGCAGTTCAAACACCTTGAAGCCCGGTGGCCGGTACGCCACTTCACCGAAGTACATGGTGCCATCACTGGTGACAAAGTATTCCGGGTGAATAAAGCCGAACTGGATATCAAAGGTTTTGATCAGCTTCTCAATTTCCTTGATGATCAACGGCCGCCAGCTTTCCAGTTCCGGTGTTGCGGGAACAAACACGGAATAGCCCAGGGTCACGTACTCGGAGATGTTCAGGAACTTGATCTTGCCATCATGAACCCAGCATTCCACAGCAAATTCCCAGCCATCCAGGTGACTTTCCATGAGTACCGGAAACTCTTCATCAGGAATGGTGTCCACTTCATCCGGGGTGCGGATTACCCGGTGACCCAGACAGCCCGCCTTGTCGAAAGCTTTCAGGTGAATCGGATCGTTGGGGTCACCGTCTAGCTTGAGCAGGGTCTGGTTGACCCGCTTGAGGAAGCGGATGACATCGGTCTTGTCGTGGGCCTCTTCAAAGATACCCACCCGGATGCCCCCCAACTGGGCCCGGCGCTTCATCAGCGCTTTATCACGGAACAGAATGGACTGGCCATAGAGGCGCGGGTTGTCCATCAGCACAGAGTTAATGGCCCCGGACCATTCCACAGTTTCCTCAAACAGCGGGATGGCCACATCCACCCCCATGTCTTTCAGGGTCTGGGCAATTTCCATGGAGCGGTCGTTCAGGCGCTCAAAGTCCCAGGGCACATAGGGAATATTGTGCTCTTCGCAGTATTCGGTTGCCCAGGTGGGGGCCACAACCACATAGCGGCGGTCAAAATTATCCAGAGCCTCTATCGCATTCAGACTCCAGCCGAGCAGGGCAATGTACCCCTTGTCTGGGTTCTTCTCGGTCATAAATGGCTCCTTAATCAGTTCGTAAATGCAGCTTAAAGCGTTGTGAAAGGTAGGTTTACTCTTCTTAACAGCCTATTTCAACCGGAAACCGGCACTATCGTGGAAACCACGTAACTGGCAGAACGCACCCAGCCAGCTTAAAATGCGCCTCTGCAAATTTATTAGCTGCCAACAGAATTACTGATGGCCGATCGGGACCAGACGTTGTAATTGCCATGACAAAAAGCCGCACAACCCTTTCCCCACAGACTCCAGTTGAGTTGAGCCGCCGCCACTTTATGGCCCTGGGGTTAGGGCTTGCCAGCCTGCCATTACTGGCGGCCAGGCCGGCCAGGGGGAATCCTTTCGCCGGCCGGGACATCTCACGGTTGCAGCTGGCGTCGGTGCATGGGGTGGTCACAGATCTTTCCACTGGCAGTCAGTTAGCCAGCAAACATGCAGATTACGTGGTTCCCGTGGCCTCTATCACCAAGCTGATGACGGCCATGGTGGTGCTGGATGCGGGGCAATCACTGGATGAATGGATGGTTATACTGAAACGGGACCGACCGGCGCCAGCCAATGCCTACAGCCGGATCCGCATCAACTCCGAGGCACCCCGGCGGGAACTGATACGCATGTCTCTGACGGCTTCTGAAAATCTGGCAGCCCATGTATTGGCCCGGCACTACCCCGGAGGTTTTGACGCCTGTATTGACGCCATGAATGCCAAAGCGGTCAGTCTGGGCATGTCCCAGGCGCGCTTTGTGGACCCGGACGGGCTGTCTACAGATAACGTCGCCAGTGCCAGCGATATCAGCCGTCTGGTGGTGGCCGCCCATGATTACCCGGACATTCGCCATCTCTCCACCTCTGCCGGCTACCAGGTGCACTTCCGCCAGCCCCGTTACCAGTTGGGCTATGGCAACACCAATGCCCTGGTACACCACTCAGGCTGGGGTGTCAGCCTGACCAAGACCGGTTACCTCACGGATGCCGGGCGTTGCCTGGTAATGGTCGCCAACATTCAGGAACGCCCCATTGCCATGGTGTTTCTGAATGCTTTTGGCCGCCGCACCCCCCTGGGGGATGCGGGCCGGGTAAGGCGCTGGTTGGAAAGCGGTCAAAGCGGGGGGGTTAACGGTGCTGCCCGGGATTATGAGCGCCGCCAAAGCGCCGACCTGAAAGCTCGCACCCCCAGACCGGATCTGCCCGGAGAGGCAGCTACGCCGGACCCCTGATACTTACAGGACGCCCTGCCCCCAAAGCCCCGGGTTCAGTCAGTGCCGGAACCCGCCTCCTCCAGGGCACCTTCAATGCAGTAATGCACCATATCCCCCAGGCCCTTCACCAGAGTCTCGAAGTTAATCACCGGCGCTGGCTCAGAAAGATGCCGGATAACCGCAAAAATGCCGCCATTGATAATGATATAGCCCATGGCGGGAATGCTCTGAATCTTCAGCACCCGAGGGTGATGCATGGCGTACTGGGTCAGCAGATCGTGGAGCATCCGCTTCAGGGGCTCCAGATGCTCTCTCTGGGCCAGATGCATGGCGTAACTGGCATAGTGCAGATAGCGCCCCTGATCCCGCATCAGTAACTGCCGGAACTGATACAACAGCTCCACCACCGCATCCCGCTCCCCCATGGTCACCAGCTTGGGGATTAACGGCCTGATGGTGCCCACGATATCTCTGACGATGTGCTCATACATGGCATCGTAAATCGCCTCCTTGTTGGCAAAGTACTCATACAGCGAGCCCACACTGATCCCTGCGGCATCAGCAATGTGGCGCGTGGTGGTGCCTTCAAGGCCTTCCCGGGCCACCACCAGAAAGCCGGCCTGAATAATGGCGTCCACGGTGGCCCGGGAACGGGACTGCTGGGGTTTTCTGGTCATTCTGCCGTCCTCTGTCTGCCTCAGCAGACTGCTTACACAACCCTCCCCCCGGCTAAGTGCCCGACAGGGGTATCCGAATTGAATCCGAACAATAACTCGGAATACTGTGACATCAGGCAATGTAACAGTCAAAGCGTTCCTTTGTTAGCGGAGTCCTTTTATGGGCAGTCAGTCTCTGAGTGAAAACACCCTTGCCATCGTCACCGGCCTGTTGGCCCGGGTTGCCAACCGCCGTTTAAGCCACTGACACCTCACTTTTATTGCAACAGGAGAATACCCTATGGCTGCCATCGATCTGGACACCATGCTGGCAAAAATCAAAAGCAGTCAGTGGGCCCTGGCGGACATTGACTGGGATGCACCGGGGGCGGAAGAAATCCACCCGGACCAGTGGGTCAAGCTCAAGGCCTTTATGTCGGACCTGATGTGGATTGAACATGTGGGGGCCCGGGGCTTTGCCGCCATGGCCAAGAAGGCGCCGGATGACACCCTGAAGGAAATCTACACCTATTTTCACGCCGAAGAGCAACGCCATGCCAATGCAGAAATGGCCCTGATGAAGCGCTGGGGCATGCTGGAGGGGGACGAATTACCGGAGCCCAACATCAACCTGCGCCTGACCATTGAGTGGCTGGACCGCTACAGCGATGACATGCCCCTGGAAGTGCTGGGGTCGGTAATTCCGATGCTGGAAATTGCCCTGGACGGTGCCCTGCTGAAGTTCCTGCTGGATGAAGTGAGCGATCCGGTGTGCCATCAGGTGTTTGAGAAAATCAACGCCGATGAAGCCCGCCACCTGGGGGTGGATTTCCATGTTATGGAGATGCTTGGCCAGGGCCGTTTTCACCAGTTGGCGGTGAAAACCATCGGCACCGTGGCCAACCCCAAGCTGATTCTCGGGGTGCTGGCCTATGCGCCGCTGCTGAACCGCATGCGGGACAACATTGTGGCCATGGGGCTGAAAGAAGAACGGCTCTATGAGGCCATGAACAAGTACAAGCGCATTGGCGGGCGCACCGCAGAAGGCCGCCGCAACCCCTGGTTCCAGATTATCAGCCGCCATGGGGAATATGTGGTGGACCGCAGCCACTTCTACCACAAGCCCGTGGACGCCCTGGTGAAGCTCAGTAACTTTATTCCGGCACGGCTATTGGGCCCGGTGCCCACCTGGGTCAAGGAACTGACCTGGAAGCCCACCGCTTAAGGGCCTGCGGGCCCGTTAAACACGCCGTCTTATTACCGCTTCAGGAGCATCACATCATGGCAATCGCACCCCCCCAGGACCCGGTCAACGCGACCCTGGTTAAAAAAACCACCGCCGCAGCCGGGAAAAACCCCCAGGAACGCACAGCGTCCCCGTCACCGGCAATCCAGGAAAGTGCTGCGGTGATTATTATCGGTGCGGGCTTTGCCGGTCTGGGCATGGCCATTCGCCTGAAGCAGGCAGGTATCCGGGACATAATCATTCTCGAGCGCTCTGACCGGGGGGTCGGAGGCACCTGGCGTGACAACACCTACCCGGGAGCGGCCTGTGATATTCCCTCCAACCTGTATTCCTTCTCGTTTGCCCCCAATCCCAACTGGTCCAGCAGCTTTTCCCGCAGTGGAGAAATCCTCGACTACATCTACCACTTGGTGGAAAAATTTGACCTTGGCGGTTACCTGCGACTGCAGGAGAACGTGACCGGCATTGCCTATGACGAAGCCGCCGGGCACTGGAGCGCCACCACTGACCACCAGGGTGAGGCGCGCCAGTACCAGGGCCGCACCGTGGTTATGGCCCAGGGCCCCCTGTCCAATGCCAGCTTCCCGGCCATTCCCGGCATTGACCGCTTCCAGGGTCACAAGATTCACAGCGCCAACTGGGACCACGACTATGACTTCACCGGTAAGCGGGTCGGCGTGATCGGCACTGGCGCCAGTGGCGTGCAGATTATTCCGGAACTGGTCAAACAGGCTGCCCGGGTGCGGGTGTTTCAGCGCACCCCCGGCTGGGTAGTGCCGAGGCTGGATTTTGCCAAACCGGACTGGCAGCAGACCCTGTTTCGCAAGCTGCCGGTTAGCCAGAAGGCCCTGCGCCAGCTGCTCTATGTGGCCCATGAGTCCATGGCCCTGGCGGTGATCTGGAATTCTCCCCTGACCCGGCTGGCGGAACGTTTGAGTCGCGCTCACCTGCGCCGCCAGGTAAAAGACCGCTGGCTGCGCCGGCAGCTGACCCCGGACTTCACCATTGGCTGCAAGCGGGTGCTGGTCTCCAATGACTATTACCCGGCCCTGCAGCAGGACAACTGCAAGCTGATCACCTGGCCCATTGACTGTATCAGCCCCGAGGGCATCCGCACCGCCGAAGGCATTGAACACCAGTTCGACTGCCTGGTGTTTGCCACCGGCTTCGAAGTGGGCCACTCCGGCACCCCCTTCCCCATCACCGGGCGCCAGGGGCGTCAGTTGAATGAAGAATGGAAGAGCGGCGCCAGTGCATATAAGAGCATTAATGTGTCCGGTTACCCCAACCTGTTTCTCACCTTCGGCCCCAACTCCGGCCCCGGCCATAACTCGGCCCTGGTCTACATTGAAGCGCAGCTGGATTACGCGGTGCAGGGCATCCGCACTATTCTCGATGGCAAGCTCAAGGGGCTGGATGTGAAGCCCCGGGTGCAGCGGGAACACAACAAGGCGATGCAGCAGCGCTTGAGCAAAACCAACTGGAATTCCGGCTGCCAGAGCTGGTACCTGACCGAGGATGGCTTCAATGCCACCATGTACCCGGGGTTTGCCAGCCAGTATGCCAGGCAGATGGCGCAACTGGACCCGGCAGATTATCAGGTACTGAAATAGCTGTTGCTATCACCCCATGGCACGGGGGGGTGAGGCATTTTTTCCCGGTGGGTCACTGCCGGCAGCGCAGGGGCCGGGTAAAAGCGCCGGTTTTACACGCCAGGCTTTAAGGGGGACGGGGTGATACTGCTATACTGCGGCCACTTTCATCCTGACTGACCGGAGTCCTTCCATGGGTTTATCCATCGCTTTACACGCTCTTGCCGCCGTTATCTGGGTCGGGGGGATGTTCTTCGCCTATATGGCCATGCGCCCGGCAGTGGCCAATACCATTCCTGCTGAACAGCGCCCGGCCCTGTGGCTGGCTACTTTCACCGCATTTTTCCGTTATGTGTGGGGGGCCATCGCGGTACTGCTGCTCACGGGTTACGCCCTGATCGGCGCCTACGGTGGCATGGGGGTTATAGGCTGGCATATCCATGTGATGCACGGCCTGGGGCTGCTGATGATGCTGCTGTTCCTGCACATCTACTTTGCCCCCTACCGGCGCCTGAAGCTGGCGGTGGCCGCTGACGACACCACTGAAGGTAACCGCCGGGTGGGTCAGATGCGTCTGTTTATCGCCATCAACCTGGTGATAGGCCTGGCAGTGGTGGTGATCGGTGCCGGTGGCCGTTACTGGTAAGCAGCCTGGCCCCGGGTAATCTCCTCTGCCAGCTGCTTCAGCAGACCGGACATGGCCGCCACCAGGGTGGCCGGGTTCCGGTCACTGAGATCGGCTTGCAACTGAATTCGCTGGGCTGAACCCTCAGCACCCGCCACCTGCCATTGCCCCCTGAGCACCACCTGGTCCTGTTCCCCGGAGTCACTCCAGCGGGCTTCAAAGGCATCCAGATCCACCAACAGACGCTCGCCGCCGCCAGCGGCATCGGACACGGTACCCAGGTGCTGCTGCAGGCTGCGGGTGGTGGCCCTTGGCAGGGACTCGGCCCAGCGCACGTTGGCCAGGGCGGTAATCTGATAGCCCTGGGAGCGGACCCACAGGCGGCTGTCATCCAGATACTCCGGCATCTGCACCCGGGTAACGGTCAGGGGCCACAGCTGCTCTGGCTGGCTGGCGGGCTCCGTACCCATGAGGGTGTAATAGCGGGTCTCGGGGCTGGTGGCACAACCCGCCAACAGCAGTAACAGCGCCGGAAGCAGTAAACGCCAGTGGGGGGTCAGTTGTGTCATGGACTATCGTCTCCACGGTCAAAGATCAGCAGGTTGGGCTGTTTTTCCACTTTTTCTGAAAAACGCCGGAAGTTGTTACTGGCAGAAGACAGCTCACGGAGCAGACGGCGCAAATCGTCCCGCTCCGGGGAGCGGGGGTCCACCAGGGCAGTCATCTCTACCGCCACTCTGTCCACCCGCTCAAGGGTCTCTGCCGCACTGGCCAGTACCGCTTCCAGCTCCTCACTGCGCCGTTCCAGGTTATCCAGCCCCTCAATGGAGAAGCGGTCAAAATTATCCATGGTCTCCGTGGAGCGGGCTTCCAGCACCTGCACTGCATCCCGGGATTCCGCAATCAACAGTTGCCCGTCACTGAGGGTCTCTTTGACCTTATACCCCAGCCCACTGAATTCCGCCTCCAGACTCTGGCTCAGGGACTTCAGGGAATTGAGGGAGGTGGTCACCGTTTCCAGGGTGTCCTGCCAGGGGAAGTCCGAGAGGGTTCTGCGCACCTGTTCAAAATCCGAACTGCGGCCGGGAATCTCCGGGGGCTCATCCTCAACCCCATGGCGCCGCTCCGTGGTCCCGGGCAGAAAATCCAGTTCCACCGCCATCTGACCGGTCACCAGGCTGCGGGGGCGCAACTGGGCCCGCAACCCCTGGGCTACCAGTTGGTCTATCTCCAGGCTGCGGCTGTCACTGCCCGCCAGGCTGACCTCATCCGGACGTAATTGCAGCAACACCCGCACCAGTACCTGGCCGTTATCCGGATCAGCCAGAATCCGTAAATGCCTGACTGTGCCCATCTCAATGCCCCGGAAGGTGACCGGAGCCCCGGCGTTAAGCCCCCCCACCTGCTCCTCAAAATAGACCACCGCCTCCTGGCTGGGCTCAAACCAGCGTAAGCCGCCAAAGGCCAGGATACCGATAATCAGCACCCCCAGACCGCCCACCACAAAAAGGCCGGTGAGTGCCGGTTTGCTATTGCCCATAGGTTGACTGCTCCGACTGCTGTTGCTGGGAAGGGGTTGC
>REBR01000108.1 GCA_007692645.1 Halomonadaceae bacterium
ACTTTTGCGCCAGCTTCTCCGTCCCAGGGCATCGTAGCCATAGTGCACTTCCAGGGATTCCCGCTTGAGGCGCACGAGTTGACCTTCGGCATCGAAGTGGCGGTGTTCGATGGTGGTGCCGAGCACGGCGATTTCAGCACCAAGGCTGTCGTAGCGGCGCTTGGCATCGGGGGTAGCCTGTAGCTGGTCACGGATTAAGGGTTCCGCTGACGGCAACTCGGGTAACCGGTTACCGCCGTCGTCGTAGTGGAACGAGTGGCCGTTTTCACCACACAGCTGGCCCTGGGGGTCCCGGTGGAACTGGTGGGTACTTTGCTGTTCGTCGGTGAAATGGGTCAGGCGGGATTCCGCGTCCCAGTGGTAGTGGCGGTGGCGGGTCTGCCTGCCCTGCCACTGGCGTTTTTCCAGGCAGTCAAAGCGGTCCCAGGTCTGGGTCTGCTGGTTGTGGCCGGCGGTGCGTTGCTGCTCCCGGCCCTGGGCGTCCAGTTCCCGGGTGATAACGGGCTCGCCGTTCAGGCGCAGGGATTGCCAACGGCCATAGCGGTCGTGGTCGTATTCGATGCGGGTGCCGTCGGGTAGCTGCATCTTTTTCAGTTGCTGGCCGGCGCCGTAGCTGTAGTCAACCGTGTGACTGTTTTGGCGGTGTTGGGTGACACGGTTATGGGCGTCGTAATGCCAGGCCAGTTCGGTGCCATCGCACCGGGCGCTGGTGCGCCGTCCGTATTGGTCGTACTGGAAGGTTTTCTCGACGCTTTGCCGGTCCCGGCCATGGGTTTGCTGGTGCAGGATGCGCCCCCCGGCGTCCCGCTTGAGGTGCTGCACCCAGTCATCGGCCTGTTGGCGCTGGATAATGTCGCCGGCGGCGTCGTAATTGAAGTGGATGTGGCGCCCGTCCGGGGCCTGGCAGCGGTTGACCTGGCCTTGGCTGTTGTAGCCCAGTGACCATTGCTGGCCATCCGGGCGGATGACGTCGGTGAGGCGCTGTTCTTTGTCGTACTGGTAACGGACCTGTTTACCGTCCGGGCGGTGGTAGGCGGTGGGCTGGGCCAGCCCGTCATAGTGAAAGCCGTGACTGTCGCCGGTGGCGGTGGTGAATCGGGTCAGACGCCCTGCGGGGTCGTACTGGTAAAAGCGGCTGCGGCGCTGGTCCGGGGCCTGCTGCGGGTATTGGTGAATGGCCCTGAGGTGCTGGCCGTTGTAATCGTATTCTGTGACCCGGTCAGCTTGCAGGCGGCCTTTCAGACGGCCCTGTTCGTCATAGGCCTGCCGGGCCAGGTGGCCCTGATGGACAGTGGCAAGCAGCTCACCTTCATCACTGAAACCGGTACGCTGAATCTCACCGGTGCTGCTGATGGCGTCTTTCAGCCAGCCTTGGGGGTCATAGCGGTAACGCCATTGGCTGCCGTCCGGGCGCTGCTCCTGCACCAGGCGGCCCAGCAGATCAAAGCGCCGGGACAGGGTTCTGCCATCGGGCAGGGACTCTGCGGTACAGGCACCGAGTTCGTTAAAGTACCAGCGGTGTTCCCGGCCGTCCGGGTAACGTTCGCGGATTTTACGGCCCTGGGAGTCATAACCGTAGCGGGTGGTGCGGCCATCCGGCAACCGGTAGGCCGCCAGCCTTCCCTTATCCTCATACGCCCATTGGTGAACGCCGCCGTCGGCATCCTGTCGGGCGACGATCCGGTCCTGGGCATCGTAGTGGAAGACCCGGGTATGACCATCACCGTCGGTAACCCGGGTCTGGTATTTCTTGGGCTGATACTCAAAGCGGTAATCGAAGCGGCCGTCTTCCCCATGACTGCGCAGGCAGCGGGCCTGGGGGCCGCAGCCGTCCCAGTGGAACAGGAACAGATAGCCGCTGGGCAGTTGCCGACGAATAAGCTGGTGCTGCTGGTAACCATAACGCTCGGTACCCTGGTGGGTAGTGGCCGCGACCAGGTTACCCTCAGCGTCCTGCTCATAGGTCGCCATCAGCTCCTGGACTGAACCCTGCAACAGGTGAATCTGATGCAGCTTCCCTGCCCGCCCATAGGTAAACGCCAGGGTTTTACGGGGCGACAGTTCAAGCCGTGCCAGGCGCATCTGCTTGTCATACAGGAAGCGCCACTGATGGCCCTGTTGGTTAAGCACACTGACAGGGCGCCATTGCTGCTGTTGGTCCTGGACAAAGGTCCAGACACGGCCATCGCTTTCTGTAAGCAGAATGCGGTTATCCGCCCGGCGCTCCAGGCGCTGGCCCCCCACGGCCTGCCAGGCAATCTCCCCCGGGGCCAGCAGGGGTAAACACACTGGACGGGCTTCCTGATCCAGCAGCCAGGTGGCGTCCTGGTCCTGCCAGATCAGCCGCAGACACTCTGCAAACCACCCCGCCCCCAGACCAAGATCCCGCTCACTGTGTCGGGAGCGGTACCAGCGCTGCCAGGTCAGGGGCATGGGGGCGGCCAGGTGAAAATCCTCCAGAGTGAGAATTTCTTCCCCGGTCACCGGTGCCACCGGGTCCCCCTGGCATTGCTGCTGGCTCAGGTCAGGGCCCATATCCTCATCAGCAATGCCTTTGCTGGCAGACCCGGTGGGGGCTGCTGCATGGGCCCCCTTGCCTCCGGCTTCCTGGGAGCGCATTGCTGCTGCAGAAACCCCCACCGGCGCCGCCGCTTTGGGTTTTGAGGGAGGTGGTAAGCGCCGGGCCTCCAGGGCGCCAGCCTGGATTTTGGCCGCAATTTCCCCAAAGGTTGCCGCCGGTGTCATGGCCGGTTGCCAGGGTCCGACCCTGGTCAGCACCGCTTCCCAGTGAGAGACCTGGGTGTTAAAGCGATTGCCAAACCACTCCTCCAGCCACTGAGTCCAGGCTGCCGTGGTGGAATGGGCAATGGGCTCCCCTGCCCCCTGTTCACTGGCTGGTCCAAAGGTAAAGGCCTCGCCGGTGACGGCGATAATTTCAATAGCACCTGATTGACTCATGCGTTCCCTTGCAATGGTTTATTGTCCTTTTTTCTGCCCTATGGGCCTGGGCCAGAGGCTTCTGGCAACCTCAGGAGTCCCCTTGCCAGTGGATAACTGACAGCCCCACCAGTGGGCTCTGGTCCATGTCCAGCACCACTGCCTGGCCCTGCCAGTCACTCAGGCGATAGCCGGTTTCCAGCCAGGCCCAGTTGTACAGGCTGCCTACCACCCCCAGAGGCCCCAGCAGAGACTCGGCAAACTCCCAGCGCACCACCGGTGCAGCCCAGGAACCCAGGTGCCGTAAAAAAGGCAGCAGTCGCTCCAGATCATCCCCGCTGAAACCGGGGCAAATGAGTATTTCCGGGTGGGGCGCAACCTCTCGCCCCTGATCGATCAGGGCACCCACATCCGTCTTGCCATCCAGGCGACCATCCACCAGGTTGCGGAGAAAATGGATACCAAAAGGGGCAGGGGTCCACTCCAGCACCATCACCGCTTCAAGACCTCTTTCCCCTGGGTCGGGCAGATGGGCGGCAATCATTCGGCCGGCCTCAGCCAGACGGTTCAT
>REBR01000202.1 GCA_007692645.1 Halomonadaceae bacterium
ACAGTGGCGTCATCTGTGACCCTGGGCAATTAGACGATGGTCGTAGGGGGCGCTCCGTGAAAAATGTCTTTAAGGGTCAGTGTGCAGGATGTGAGAGCTGACATCGTGACCTTATTCGCACTCCTCTGGTGCTTGTCATCAGGCTTGTCATTGGAAGCCTCATGTCATTTTTCTAACAGGTAGTATTGCCACTGAAGCCGGATGTGGACTGGGATGTTCGACGGCCTCAAAGGGCGTCACGTAGGAAGTCGGCTTCAGGGAGAAGTCCATTTAAAACAGGCAACAAAGGATATTCCTACATGATTAACTATAAGAAATCGCGTTTGGCATTGGCTGCAGGGGCTCTGACGGCCGGACTGGTTATGGCGCAACCTGCTGCAGCATTTTGGACCGACTGGTTCGGTGGTGGTGAAGTGGATAACTACACCGAAACCCAACACCCCATTGTACTGGTGCATGGCTTGTCGGGCTTTGATGAGCTGTTTGGCTTTATTGAGTATTTTAACGGAGTGCCCAGTGCCCTCACCGACAGTGGTGCAGAGGTGCTGGTAGTGCAGGTCTCTGCCTCCAATTCCACGGAAGTCCGTGGTGAGCAGCTGCTGGCACAGATTGAAGACTACATGGCCGCCACCGGGGCCAGCAAAGTCAATCTGATCGGCCATAGTCATGGCAGCCCCACTGCCCGTTATGTTGCTGGGGTAGCGCCGGATAAAGTGGCCTCAGTGGCCAGTGTCGGTGGCGTTAACTGGGGTACGCCGGTAGCAGATGCTGCCACCGGTGGTGAGCTGGATGGATTGGGAGACTGGTTCTTCGGGCTGGTGGATTATTCCTCCGGCAACAATGATCTGCCCCAGGACACCAATGCTGCCGTAGCCTCACTGAGTACTGAGGGTAGCATTGCGTTTAACCAGGAGTTCCCCGGTGGCGTCCCCTCCAGCTATTGCGCGGATGATGGTGCCAGTGAACATAACGGCATTCGTTATTATTCCTGGGGCGGTGACGCGGTGCAGACCAATGGCTGGGACCCCAGTGACTATTTACTGGCTTTGACCGCCACCATGATTGACGAGCCCAATGATGGTCTGGTGCCCGCCTGCAGTATGAAACTGGGTGAAGTAATCAGTGTGGAGTACGAGCATAACCACCTGGACCAGATCAATCAGGTATTGGGTCTGGTAGGTCGTAATGCCGCCGATCCGGTGGATCTGTACCGCCAGCAGGCCAACCGCCTGCAGAACGCAGGGCTCTGATGAGCCGGTAGTGTGGTTGGCCAGGGTGCCTGTGGGCACCCTGGCCAGTCTCAGGAGTTGCTGCTCAGCAGCAAAAGGAAAGGAGCTACCATGAAAATGAACAAATCCCGGTTAACCCTGCTGGCTGGTGGTCTGATCAGTGTTGTCGCAATCGTTGTGATGGTGTTTCTGGGGGCTGGTCAGGCCCCGGAAAAGCCCCCGTCCCTGGCGCCGCTGGACGTCAGGGGTCACCCTGAACATGCCGTCGCCAGTGATCAGAGCATCCCCCGGAACCGTCAATCTGCTGACTCAGAGAGTGCCGCCCATGAGCTGCCCCGCCTGCCTTTGGAGGACACCATTAAGGGTATTGATGTAGATGGACGCATCCATCTGGATCGCAACGGCAACCTTGTCTACGACCGGGATCTGCGCCGGTTACTGGATTTTTTTATTGGCCTGACCCAAAGCCGGGAAGATGAGCCGGCCCTGAAGCAACGCATCAGTGCGTATATGGCAGAGCAGGGCGTGCCCCCCCGGGTGCAGGACGACGTGCTGGCCATTCTGGATGATTATCTGGATTACCGGGAAGCCAGCGAAGTGTTTGCTGCGCAGGGTGGGGAAGAGCTGGAACAGGCTTTTGAGCGCCTCTACAGCCTGCGGCGCAATCACCTGGGCCAGGATGTTGCGGACGGCTTCTTTGCCGATGAAGAGGCCCGGGTGCAAATGGCCCTGGACCGTCAGCGGATTCTGGGGGATGACAGCCTGAGCGATGAACAGCGCCAGCAGGCCCTGCTGCAACTGGAGCAGCAACTACCGGAACCCACCCGCCAGATGCGCGAACAGGCCCGCACCATCGAAGAGGTGGGCCGGGCAGTGGCCCAGTTACGGGAGCAGGGGGCCAGCGACGAGGAAGTTCGTGCCCTGCGGGCCCAGCGGCTGGGCCCGGAAGCAGCAGAACGCTTCTCCCGGGTAGACCAGCAGCGGGATCAATGGCAGCAGCGGTTATCTGCCTACCAGCAAGAGCGGGCCCGTATTGAGTCCACTGAAGGCCTGAGTCCGCAAGACCGGGCCGAAGCCATCAGCAAGTTGCGGGAGCAGCACTTCGACAGCGAGCATGAACTGCGCCGGGCCCGGGCACTGGAGCGCATTGCCAATCAGGCCGGCAATAGCCCCTAGCGCCCTGCAGCAGCCTCTACCCGCTCCCACATGCGCAGGTACGCCTCTGCGGAGGTGAACAGTTGGTCCACCGCGTGATCAACGTCCTCCTGGCTGCGGTCGCTGTGAATGCGCATATCCGCAATCTGGTCCGGGTAGAGCCCATAATGGGCCACGCCCCGGCCACTGTAGAGACTGAATTCCCGGTCACCGGTGCGCTGGATATCAAACACTACCCGGCCGTCTACCGAGGTAAACGGGTACAGGCGTGCTTCATCTTCCTCATCCCCCGGGTTAGCCGCCAGTGCAGAGATACCGTTAACATCCGTAGCAAAGCCGGAGCCACCAAAGGGGCCTACCATGAACTCCTGTGCCCTGGGCCGGGTGCCATTTTCAATCAGCAGGTCCACCCAGGTGCCACGGGTGTTATCAAAGTCTGCAGTGACGCCCCCCTGACTGGCGATGCGGTCACGCAGGGGTTGGGTGCCACCCCAGCTACCATGGCTGTTGATCACCGGGTAACCCCGATCCTTGGTGATTTCCAGAATGCGGGCAGAGGCTTTACGGCTGATATGATCATTTTCGATCATAATGCCCCGTTGCATCATCTCCTCGATCAGGAAGTGCCCCAGGTCACTCAGCCCCCGGGTGTTACACAGACGGTCTGTGCCATTGCGGGGGTCAAACTGTGCCACTTCTTCCGGTGACTGGGGGAAGCGGTCTCCCAGGTAATCCAACTGGAACAGCAACTGTTCAAACAGGCCATAGGGGTTCAGGGAATTAGCGAGACTGCGGGTCTGATCCGGTTCTGTACCGTCGAACTCCTGTTGGTTGCCGTTGCTGCTGTCGTTGCCACTGAAAGAGTCCAGATGGCTGGCGAAGGTTTCCGGGCACTCTTCAAACTCAATCGGGTGGCCGGTAGATAAAATATTGCCAGCGTAGAGTACCGGCCCGATGCCAATGCCTTCTTCAAGGTCTGGCAGATGGCCACCAAAGGCGTTATCGAATTTGTGCACCGGGAACATGTTGCGTACCCCCAGCTGATAGAACAGATCCAGATCCTGCACCAGGTCTTCCCGGGTACATTGGGGAATACCGTTAAGTTCCCG
>REBR01000187.1 GCA_007692645.1 Halomonadaceae bacterium
TGCGCCGTGCGCCCTTCTTTACCAGCACCCGGTCGACGCGGTAATTATGCTTAATGGGTTTGTCTGGGTGGGGCAGGGCGTGGGGCGTCAGTGACGCGGTGGTCATCTCACCGCTTGCTACAGAAGATTCTGCCCAGGCAGGAGCCCCCGGCAGCAACAGGGTGATGAGGGTCAGCAGTAGTAATAATCGTCGGGTCATGGGCATCAATTGGGGTAAGGACCTTTGTCGATAATAGCCTGTGAAGGGGATATGGCAAACGGGAAATGCCGTTGTCGGTGGGATTTGTGATACATGACAATTTTTTTAGAATTGGTAGCCGATGCCGGCTGCCACGGTATTTCGCCTGAAACTGTACAGCTCAAGGCTGCTGCTGTTATCGGTATGGGTGCCCTGTAAGGACACAAACCCGTGGCTGCCAATCCGTAACCGCAGCCCCCCTGTGGCCTGAAAGCGCCGGTCAAGGCGATCTTCGCTGCGCTGTTGTTCGCCGCTTCTGATCTCCAAGGGGTCATCAAAACGGCTTTCACGGTATTGCAGACTGCTGGTCAGGGTCCAGCGGGCATTGATCCGGTAATGCCAGCGGGTGGTGAGTTGATGGCGGCGAGCTGACTGGCTGATAAAAAAGCCGTCGAAGGATTCTTCACCGGGGGCCGCGGTTGCATCGCCGCTGGCGAAATCATCCCGGCGGTCGCGAATAAAGCGGTATTGGCCGTAAAGGCGGTGGTTACCCAGGTGGTGGCGGTAACCCACCCCTGCCTGGCCCTGGTGGCCATCCAGGGAAGCAAATCTCTCCCGGGCCTGTATGTGGCTATAGGTGAGGGACAGGTCGCCCCGGCCGTTGCTATTGAACAGGTCCCGTTCCAGGTCGTAATGGGCGCTGAGGCGCCGTTTGGCTTCACGGCGGCGGTCAAACAGCCAGGTGTGGCTGATGCCTGGGGAATGGCGCCAGTTGCCCTGTTGCCAGTCATAGCTGAGCTGGGCAGACAGGGCTGCACTGTTTTGCTCACGCTGGTCCTGGAACTGGCGATTGACTGCCGTCAGGCCCAGGCGCAGCCCGTTGCTGGCATTACCCGTCAGATAACCGGTGGATGCCAGCAACAGTTCCGCAAAGGTATCGCTGGAGGCTTGGGGCCGGTCAAGCAGTCGTGGGTTGTTGCTGCTGCCCAGGCGCAGTTCAATCAGGCTTTGCCAGCGCCGGCTGATGCCGGGGCGGTCATGGAGCAGCTGATCCAGATCGAGGCGGGCTAACTGACGCCTGGCCAGCTCGGTAATGGTGTCGTCCCGGGAAAGCAGAAAAGCCCGCTCGAAGGAAGTCGCAGCTGCCAGCTGCCGCTCCTGGGCAAGGCTGATCAGGCCCAGATTGTAATGGGCCAGAGGGGCATGGTCCGGTTCTTTGCTCAGGCTCTCAAATAGCGGTCGGGACTCCCTGAAACGCTGCTGACGGTAATACACCACCCCAAGGTTGTAGCGGAGCCGGGCAGAGGGGTTATCGGTGCTGGCCAGGGCCTGTTCAAAGGCCTGGGCAGCCTGGGGCAGGCTGCCGTTGTGGAATGCCTCAATACCCCGGGCAGTGTGGCTTTCTGTTGCCCCAGAGGCGGCAGTTGACAGGCAAAGTGCACCGATCAGCAGCATACAGCAGAGGGTTGAGCGACAGATCACTACCGAAATACACGCCACCAGTGAGCTCAAACGTTGCAATAGGACTCTTGAGTGTCGCAGTCAACCGGGGAGCTGTCGAGTCAGTTAATCCCATCAAGAGGCAGGAAGGGGAGGAGGCCGCCGTCGTCTTCATCTTCAGGAGGAGCAAGATCCAGCAGCTTATCCAGCAGCTTTTTCTGTTCATCCCCGGACAGCTCTTCAATGAGTCTGGTGGCCCGGTTGGTATCCAATGTCTCCAGCAAGCTGACCAGGCTGTCGCCGGAAAGGGCACTCACCAGTTCCCGCAACTGCTGGTTATCCAGAGCAGCCACAAGGCGTTCCAGATCGTCACTGGATAAGGTTCCGTCCAGGGCATTACCGGCAAAGATCTCCCGGCGCTGTTCTGTACTGAGCTCTCTACGAAGCTCCTGCAGAAGCAGCAGGCGGTTGCCCGCCCGGGGTTGCTGGCTGGTGGGTTCAGACAGTTCAATCTGGCGTGAAATGGAACCGGTCAGGTCCTGTTCGTCATCAGCCATGATGCTCATGGTAATGCCCAGATCCTCTGCCGATACCCATCCTGCCATTGTGGTCAGCAAAACGGCTGCCAGCCAGCGCAGGGGCTTGTTCATGGTCCATCTCCATCGGTGTGAACGGCTCTGGCCCCCGTGGCCAGATCTACAGTGTCGGGTCATTATCCTGCTTGCCAGGTTCGCTGATCCCGGGAACCCGGGCAGTAAAGGTGGAGTGCTGACCCCCATGGCTCAGGCGGGCGACGATGTCACCGTCATCCGGGTACAGTATACGCATGGGCAGTGCCAGCACGTTTTCCCCGGCGTCCAGGTCCACCTGCCAACTCAGTTGCTGCTGACCAGGGTAGGGTTCCAGTTCCGCATGGGGGGGCAGCTCCAGGGTCAGGGTAACCCCCTGCATCGGTTGCTGCGCGTTGAAAGCCAGGCGTACGGTACGCACTGTGCTGTCGAGCAGCTCAGTCTGGCCTGCCACTGGGGTCTGCTGGGCAACGCCACCGGGGGTGCCGCTGTCAGTGGCAGGGCCCGGCCAGTAGATGCCCAGGGCCAGCCCCAGGGCCAGGCTGGCGGCGACTGCTGACCCCAGCCAGACTCCCTGGCCCCGCTGACCCTGGCGGGCATGGGCAGCGGCCAGCAGATTATCGGCCGCGGCGCCAGACAGTGCCGGTGCCGGCAGATCCCGCAGCTGGGCGCGCCAATGGCGCTCAGTGTTGAGGAACCGCTGGCAGCTCTCACACCCGGCAAGGTGCTTTTCAAAGGCGGCACTGTCTGCGGCGCTGAGTTGTCCGTCCAGGTAGTCTTCTACTGTCAGGGTGTCGCATTGCATCATTTTTTACCTCTTGGACTTGACACGGCTAACCGCCGCTGCCGGTTCCAATTCCAGGGCCACTTTGCGCTTTAATTGTGCCCGGGTCCGGTGCAGCCGGGATTTAACCGTGCCCACTGGCACCCCCAGTATGTCGGCAATTTCTTCCTGGGGGCGCCCCTCCATGTCGTGCATGATGATCAGTGCCCGCTGATCCGGGCTGAGGGTTTGTAACAGTTTTTGCAGGGACTGCTGCAGTTGCTGGCGACCCAGGCTGTCTGCAGGCCCATCCAGGGTATTGGCGATACGCTCCATGATATCGCCGCTGTCATCCTCACTGCCAGCATTGCCAACAAGTGTCAGGTTAACATCCAGGCGCCGGGACTGCTTGCGGTGGTGGTCGATAAACTGCCGGTATAGCACCCGCTTTAACCAGGGGCGCAGGCGCTCAACCCGGGCCAGCTCATCCGTTTTCGGCATCAGTTTGACCAGTACATCCTGTACCAGATCCTCAGCATCGCTGCGCTCCCCACTCAGGTGGTAGGCGAGGCGAAACAGGCTGTCCAGATGAGGGCGGACCAGGGCATCAAATTGTTGTGCGCGTTTTTTTCCGAAGCCCAGCATGGGACGTTTACTCCAGATACTGAATGGGTAGCATTCAGTCAGTAATGCAGGCGGCGCAGAGTAACGCTGCCGGTAATTATCGGCAAGCAACAGCAGCCGGTAAAAATCCCTTTGCAGGGTGGCTCTGCTACCAGTGTAGCTAAAAAACCATTAAAGAATGGTTAGCGCCCTTGCCCTGGCTCGCCCCATAGCGTCCAATGAATGGGATGTAAGAATATAACCCCTGACTGAATCATGGAGCATTTTATGCAAAGCCTTACTTTTCACCGTCGCGGCATTGCCATGCTGTTGTCCTTTTTCATGTTTTTTGCTGCAGCCCTGCCCTTGACCGCCTCTGCCTCCATGGTGGGCACCAATGAAATGATTACCCAGCAGCAGTCCGAGCTGGACCGTGAGTCCCTGCTGGAAATGCTCGACAACAGTGAAGTAAAGCAGTCCCTGGAGCGCATGGGCGTGAGTGCCGCAGACGTTGAGCAGCGCATCAACAGCCTGACCCCCCAGGAACTGGCTGACTTCCAGAAGCAGCTGGCAGAAGCACCCGCCGGTGAAGGTGCAGGCTCTGTACTGAGTGTTGTTGTGCTGTTTGTACTGGTATTCATTATTACCGATATGTTGTGTGCCACGAATGTGTTCAGTTTTGTCCGCTGCGTCAATTAATCCTATTAACGGGTTAACTGGCAGCAATCGTTCTCACTGGTGCCGGCTTTGCCGGCACTGGTTGTTTATGGCGGCGCTGTTAGTGTTAACCGCCTGCGCCAGCAGGCCGGAATGGCCTGAAACCACCCGGGAAAATGCCCTGCCCGAGTCTCAGTTCCTGTCCCAGGTCCCCTTTCATGCCCAGGAGAAATACCAGTGCGGTCCTGCGGCTCTGGCGATGATGCTCAATAGCCAGTCGTTGCCCCAGCAGCCGGAAGAGCTGGTAGACCGGGTGTATATTCCTGAGCGGGGGGGGACTTTGCAGGTGGAGTTGGTGGCCGCGGCCCGGGAACAGGGGCTGATCGTTTACCCCCTGCCCCGGGAGCCGGAGGCGATCATTGCGGAAGTGGCCGCAGGTAACCCGGTGCTGGTTATGCAGAACCTGGGGTTCGGCTGGTGGCCGCAATGGCACTATGCGGTGGTGGTAGGGTACGACCAGCCCAGTGAGCAGTTTATTCTGCACACTGATACCCGGCGGGCCAACCAGCAGCTGTTACCGGTATTCATGCGTACCTGGGACCGGGCCGAGCGCTGGGCAGTGGTTATGCTGGACCCCGGGGAGCTGGCGGCCACGGCGGAACCCCTGTCCTGGTTGCGGGCCGCCAGTGATCTGGAGCAGACCGGGCAAACCCAGTCAGCGTACCGGGCTTACCAGGCGGCCCTGAAGCGCTGGCCGGAGCAGCCGGCAGCCCGTTTTGGTCTGGCCAACAGCGCCGCTACCCTGGGGCAGGATGCACTGGCCATTCAGCACCTGCTGACCCTCACTCAGGAGCATCCGCAGCTGGCCGCTGCCTGGCACAACCTGGGGTTTATGCTCACCCGGGCCCAGTGTCCCCTGGGGGCGAAGGCGGCACAGCAGTGTGCCGCTGCCCGGGACCAGCGCTTCGCGGGGGGGCAAACACCCCCCCCTGAAAGCCACCAGGCCCTTCCCGCCTGCCCGCTGATAGCCTGCCCCTGAGGGGTTCGCCCCGGGAGCTTGCGGTGAATATGTGATAAACTCGCCACTCCCATAACCCCTTATTTCCCCAGGAGACTGCATTGCCAACGGACCTGCTGCTTTTTGCTGGCCTGCTGCTGACAATCAGCATTTTGCTGAGCCCCCTGTCCAGCCGAATCGGCATGCCTATCCTGTTATTGTTCCTGGCCATTGGCATGCTGGCGGGGGAAGACGGGCTGGGTGGCCTGGCTTTTGACAACTTTGAAGCGGGTTTTCTGGCGGGCAACCTGGCCCTGGCGGTGATTCTGCTGGATGGCGGTATGCGCACCCGGGCGGAAAGCTTTCGGGTAGCGTTGCGTCCGGCCATGATGCTGGCCTCCCTGGGTGTGGCCCTGACGGCGACACTCACCGGGCTGGCGGCCATGTGGATCTTCGACCTGCCCCTGTTGCTGGCTCTGCTGATTGGCACCATTGTTTCGTCCACGGATGCGGCAGCGGTTTTTTCCCTGCTGCAGGGCCGTGGTCTGCACCTGAATGACCGGGTCAGTGCCACCCTGGAGATTGAGTCTGGCAGTAACGATCCCATGGCGATCTTCCTGACCATTGTGCTGCTGAACCTGATCAGCGACGGTGGCGCCAGCCCCTGGTCTGAGTCCCTGGTCCTGCTGCTGCAGCAATTTGGTCTCGGGGCCCTGGGTGGCTGGCTGGGGGGGATATTGCTGGCCAGGTTGCTCAACCGTATTCAACTGGTTCCCGCCCTGTACCCGCTGCTGGTGATGGCGGGGGGGCTGGTGGTCTTTGGCGGTGTGAATACCCTGGGTGGCAGTGGCTTCCTGGCCATTTACCTGGCCGGAGTGGTGCTGGCCCACCGCCGGGTGCGGATGCTGCCCGCCATTCTGCAAATGCACGACGGTCTGGCCTGGCTGGCACAGATGGCGCTGTTTTTGATTCTGGGTCTGCTGGTGACCCCCAGTGAGTTGCTGGAAGTGTTTACCGGGGGGCTGATAGTAGCTGCCGTGCTGATACTGGTGGCCAGGCCTGCCGCCGTTATGCTGACCCTGTGGCCCTTTGGTTTCAATATTCGTGAACTGACGTTTATCAGTTGGGTGGGGCTGCGGGGCGCCGTTCCCATTGTGTTGGCACTGTTCCCCATTATGGCCGGGGTCGACAATGCGGATGTGATGTTCAACGTGGCTTTCTGTGTGGTGCTGGTGTCGTTGCTGGTGCAGGGCACCACACTGACCCCCCTGGCCCGCTGGCTGAAACTGGAAGTGCCCTTCGGCCGTGAGCCGAACCGCCGGGTGCCCATTGATCTGCCCTCTGTGGGTGATCATGAACTGCTGCTGTTTTCACTGAGTGGCCAGCGCTGGCAGGATCCGGTGCCCCTGCGCACCCTGCGCCTGCCCGGAGCGGTCAACCTGGCCGCGGTGTTCCGGGCCGGTGAGCTGCTGTTCCCACAGCCGGATCTGACCATTGAAAGTGGCGATGTGGTGGCCTTGCTGGCGGCGAACCGGCATGTGGATGAACTGGGGCAAATCTTCCAGAGCCACCGCCGTCCCAGGCGTCTTGAAGAGCGGGAATTCTTCGGGGAATTCGTACTCAATGGGGATGCCACCATTGGCGATGTGGAGCAGTTCTATGGCATCGATATTACCGGTTATGAACCAGGGCAGTCTCTGTCTACCTGTTTTGCCCGCTCCCAGCACGGTCACCCGGTGGTGGGGGACAAGCTGCGTCTGGGGCCAGTGACCCTGGTGGTCAAGGCGGTGGATGGGGACCAGGTCACCAAGGTGGGCCTGAAGCTGCATAAGGACCGTTAGTTTTGGTTACTGGGGCTCACTGATAAAGCGCCGGGCCACAATGCGGTTACGACCGGTGGTTTTGGCCTGATACAGGCGCTCATCAGCCCGCTGCAGCAGTGCCTGTATGGAATCACCATCCTGAATCTGGGCAACCCCAAAACTGCAGGTCACTTCCAGTGCCCGCTTGTTGACCCGGATCGGTGTGCGGGTCATCAGTTGGCGCACCCGTTCTGCCGTGGTTACCGCCGCATCAGCGTCAGCACTGGGCAGCATCAGCAGGAATTCCTCGCCCCCCCAGCGGGCCACCATATCCATTTGCCGGCAGCCAGCCACCAGGCGCCGGGACACTTCCTGAATCACCTGGTCACCACTGTCATGGCCGAAGGTATCGTTGATGCGTTTGAAGTGATCAATGTCGATAAGGATCACGCTGAAAAACTGATGGCTGCGCTGAAAGCGGGCATATTCCCCGGCCAGGCGCTGAGTGCCTTCTCCCCGGTTATACAGATTGGTCAGGGCGTCGTGCTTGGCTGCATGCTCGAAGACTTCTGCCATTTCCTTAAGCCTGAGTGCGTGCTGGCGCCGACTGCGATCCAGTACATAACTGAAAATCATCACAAAAGACAGGGTGAACAGCAGCAGCATGGCAAAGGAGGGGGAGTAGTTATGCACTGGGGTATACATCGGCCCCAGGGGAGACAGAATTAACAGGATAAGCACCATGGCCAGTGAACACAGAATGGCCCCTACCCGCAGGGTGCTCACATAAAACACCATGGACGGGAAGACATAGAGCCACAGAATGCCCAGGCCTTCTTCCAGCCCGTTTACCACAATAAAGCTGAGCAATACTGTAATCAGCAGGATAAACAGTCCCTGCAACAGCACCAGATGGCGTAGCCACAGGTACAGCAGCACGTTGGCCAGTAATAACGCTGCCAGTACGAGCAGGGTATGGGCAATCCAGTCAGCCACAGTGTCCAGGTAAAACAGGTAGCGCAGGCCATAAAACGCCGCTGCGCCAGCGGCAAAACAGGACAGTAACTGGATCAGCCCGGCCACATCATCCGGTGACTGGGTATCCGCCGGAACCGTGTTGGGGCTAGTGTTATGCTCAATCATGGTCAGGACTGCTCAAAAGAAGACTGTGACAGAGTTTAGTCAACCTCTGGAAAATTGCGTGATTCTCAGGGGGCCTGAAGGTTAAATGGGGTTATTTATGTTACCTTATAACATTATACCCCTGTCAGAACTCTGGCTGATCTGGTCACAGGTTTAACCCAATTCGGAGTCCCTATGCCGCGTCCACCTATTCCTACCCACCTGATTATGGGCTTTCTCGGGGTTGGTAAAACCACCGGGATCCTTGATCTGTTGAGCCGCAAACCTGCCAATGAACGCTGGGCCGTGCTGGTCAATGAGTTTGGCGAGGTGGGCATTGATGGGGCGCTGCTGGCGGGCAGTGGTGTGGCTGTGCGGGAAGTTCCCGGAGGCTGTATGTGCTGTGTGGCGGGTCTGCCCATGCAGATCGGGCTGAATATGCTGATCAGCCGGGAAAAGCCGGACCGCCTGATTATTGAGCCCACCGGTCTGGGGCACCCGTCGAACATTCTCGAGACCCTGACCGGGGAGTTCTACCGGGATACCCTGGCCCTGCACTCCACCCTGTGCCTGGTAGACCCGCGGCGGCTGCAGGAGGAGCGGGTACTGAACAATGTGAACTTCCGGGATCAGGCGGCGGCAGCGGACGTGCTGGTGGCCAATAAAGTGGATCTGTGCAGCGAGCAGGATCTGCAGCGTTTCAACGAGTGGGCCAGTGCCTGGCGACCGGAAAAAGCCCGCATTGAGCACACCCGCCATGGGCATATTCCACTGGAATGGTTGCTGGGCGCCGCCAGTGGGCGACCGGTCAGTGATCCACAGGCCCATGGCCATCACCACCACCATCACCATGAAGCAACGCAACAGGCACCTGCATCCCCCCCACCCCTGGATGAGCAGCCCTGGCAGTTCCAGTACAATCAGGGAACCGGGCATTACAGCTGTGGCTGGCGGATTACCCCGGAGCAGGTCTTTGACCACGAGTTATTGATGGCATTCTGTCATGGTGGTGACTGGCTTCGCCTTAAAGGGGTCATGCGCACAGAGCAGGGCTGGCTGACCCTGAACCTGGCGGATGGCACTCTGGGCAGTCAATGGCTCCCTGAAGCGCCAGAGAACCGGCTGGAGATTATCAGCGATCAGCCGTTGCCCCTGGAGCAGCTGGAAAGGGCGCTGCAGGATATGGTGGGGGAGTTGGCAGCGGCCCCGGGCGCTTGTTCCACAGAGCCAAATTCCTTAGGGTAATTGATACAGGAGGAAACCATGCAACTGGACATCAAGGATATTCAGGAAGGTCAGCCCATTCCGGAGCGTTTTGCTTTCGGCATTGTGGATATTGACGAACCCATGGCTCTGGGCAGGAACCTGAGCCCGGAACTGCGCTGGTCTGGTGCGCCACCGGGGAGTAAAAGCTTTGTGGTGATGGTGACGGATCTGGACGCACCCAGTTCTGCCGAAGACGTCAACCAGGAAGGGAAAACAGTGGCAAAGGACCTGGAACGGGTAGCTTTCAGCCACTGGCTATTAGTGGACATACCCCCTGATGTAGACCATCTCAAGGAAGGTAATGACAGCAGCGAGGTCACCGTTGGAGGCAAAGCCCCCTTCAGGGATGGCCTGGGCCAGCGGGGGGTTAATGACTACACGGATTTTCTGGCGGCAAACCCGGACATGGCAGGCACCTATGGGGGCTACGACGGGCCGTGCCCCCCCTGGAATGACGAAATACCCCACCGGTATGTTTTCCGGGTTCTGGCTCTGGATGTGGCCAGCCTGGGGCTGCCGGAGAATTTCCGTGGGCCTGATCTTGAGCAGGCCCTGGCGGGCCATGTGCTGGACCATGCCCAGGTGACCGCCACCTATACCCTTAACCGGGCCCTGCGCCAGGATTAAGGGAGCAGCCACTGTTGTGAACCCCTGCCGGAAACGGCTTACAGGCCCAGCCAGATATAGTGCTTTGAGCCTTTACCCGCCCGGTGGGGGCGAACCACATGCTCTTCTACCTTGAAGCCGGCGTGGTGCAGGCGGGTTTTGAACAGCCGGTCCGGTCCTGCGGACCAGACTGCCAGCACCCCCCCGGGGCGCAGGGCCCGGCGGGCCGCCTTCAGGCCCGCCACGGTATAGAGCCAGTCGTTTTCCCGGCGGATAATGGCTTCAGGGCCGTTATCCACATCCAGCAGAATGGCATTGAAGGTGCCGTGGTGGTCCTCTTTCAGCAGGTCCGCCACGTCCCCCACGTACACCGTGCTGCGGGGGTCTTGCAGGGGGTGGCCGGAGGGGGCGCCGATAAACTGCCGGTTCCAGTCCACCACTTCTGGTACCAGCTCAGCCACCACCACTTCGGCCTCTGGGGTGCTGGCTTCCAGGGCCGCCGCCAGGGTGAAGCCGACCCCCAGGCCGCCCACCAGAATGCGCGGTTGCGGGTCGTTATGAATGCGCCCGCAGGCCAGTTCTGCCAGGGCTTTTTCAGAGCCATGGACTTTGGTGTTCATCAACTCGCCGCGCCCGGGAATCTTGATGGCAAACTCCCCGTCGTGGGCATAGAGCTTGAGTTCTTTGTTAGTGTCCGGAATACGGGCAGTGCCCAGCAGGGTGGAGGGTTTCATGGGATCTCACGAACAGCGGCTAATGGCGGAAATGCTTCTGGTAATGCTACCTGTTGGCCGGGTTGCCGTCGAGTTGCAACGGTACCGTAGCAAGCTATTGGGATTGCGGCCCAAGAGGCCATGGAGCAAGCGCACTTTTGCTAACAGAGCTGCAGCACTGGCAGCCGGTCCCTGCTAGATTAGGGGCAGTGTGTTTGATCGGCGTCGGATTCAGTCAGGTCGATTCTTGCAGGGCAGTGATCAGGGCATAGGAAGGAATTGAATGGAGCAATATCTCGAAGCAAGTGAGTTCATTGACTGGCGGGACCCCCTGGTGCTGGCCCGGGCCAGGCGTTTATCCCGGGGGCTGACCGATGAGTTGGTGATTGCCGCGGCCTGCTACCGTTATGTGCGGGATTCGGTGCGCCACAGCGGTGATCACGGACTGGACCCGGTAACCTGCCGCGCCTCTGAAGTGGTGCGGGAGGGGGCAGGGCTTTGCTATGGCAAAAGCCACCTGTTGGCGGCGCTGCTGCGGGCCAATGAATTGCCTGCCGGGCTCTGCTACCAACGGGTAGCCACGGGGGTACCCGGGGAGTACGGCCTGCACGGGCTGAATGCGGTCTGGCTGCACAACCATGGCTGGTACCGCATGGATGCCCGGGGTAACCGGCCAGGGCTGAAAGCGGATTTCTGTCCCCCGGTGGAGCGGCTGCCCTACACCACCGATGATGACGGGGAGTACCTGTTGCCCGGCATTTACGCGCGGCCGCTAGGCGTAGTGACCACTAGCCTGTTGTCAGCAACCAATAGCCATCAGATCGTCCAGTCCCTACCGGATATGCCCTGTGACCAGGTGCCGGCTTAATCAGGTGAAGATGCCTTAACCTGTGTTATGGTTTGGGTAACTTGCTCAGCCAGAAGGCCCCCTTATGTCCCTGCACGCCATTCAGGATTACCTGCACCAGCATATTCCCCTATCTGCCGCCATGGAGGTCGCCGTTTTGGCGGCGGATGATCAGCAGGTGCTGTTGTCTGCTCCCCTGGCTCCCAATATCAATCACCGCTCCACGGTGTTTGGTGGCAGTGCCTCTGCGGTTGCCACCCTGGCGGCCTGGACTTACCTGCACCTGCGCCTGCGGGAGGCCAAGGTGGACGGTCAACTGGTGATTCAGCGCAACACCATGAACTACCAGCAGCCTATTTATGGGGAGTTTACGGCCAGGGCCACCCTGGTACAGCCAGAAAAGTGGGACAGCTTTGTACGTCTGTTACAACGCCGGGGCCGGGCCCGTATCCGGGTGGAAACGGAACTGGAATACAACGGCGAAAAGGCCGGCCACTTTACCGGTGAGTTTGTTGCCCTGGCGAATGAGTAGGAGTTGGCCTGATTCAGCCCATGAGGCTTAGGACAACTCCCTGGCTGATGCCATCAAAATGCCCCCCTCCACCCAAAGATTTACCCGGTGATGATCCCGGTTCAGGGTAATGGGGGGCTCGTTGTTCTCGATCAGGGGCAGAGGCCCGACAATGGCCGGGTCATACCGGGTCTGATAAAAGGTCACTATGACATCGTCCTGATCACGGAACAGCAGTTGTGCCGCTTTTATCCCCCCCAGTGAGCAGTAGCGACCCCCTTCCAGTGCCAGCTGCTCATGGGGGAAGACCTGCGACTCCAGCAGGGCAAAATTCAGCCCCTCCCTGAAGTAACCGGCCAGTTGCCCAAAGGTGGCAGTGTTCAGGTCCATGGGCTTTAACCACCGGTGGTTGCGGATCACTTCAGCCGTGAGGGTATCGGTGGTCACGGTCATGGTGGCGGGCTGGCGTAATTGCCAGGCGCCCAGGCCCAGTCCGGCCACACCGGCAGCCGTGGCCATGCCCGCCAGAAAACCGCGCCGGGACAGTTGGCGGGGGTTTTTACGGGCTCCGGTGGGTGGCTTGTCAGCACCATTTTGCTGACGGGCAATCATCCCCTGCAAGCGGGCATGCTGGTCATCTGACAACTGCTGCTGCTCAATTTGCTGGCGGATTTGCTGTTTCAGCCGGTCATCACTCATGGTTACCTCCCGACCCCATCGCCGGTGTGTTGCTGGTCAGACGTTGCCGTACCCGGCTTATGCGGGACAGTACTGTGGAGCGGGGCAGCTCCAGATGCAGGCCAATCTCCCCGGCGGACATGCCCTGTACCGCCCAGAAATACAGTACTTCCCGGTCAGCCGGAGACAGTGTCTGCCAGATGCGCTCCAGGGTAATCTGGTCCAGCACCTGGGACTCCAGTGAATTCCCCAGGCTGGTATAGATATCCGGGTCCGGCAGGGATTCAAAGGCCACGACTTTTTCCCGCCGCAGGCCGTCGAACCAGTGATTGCGGGCAATACGCCGGATATAGGCCAGGGGGTAGGTGGCCTCTGCCGGCCCCTGCTGGAGAAACTTTTCAATGGATTCGTAGAGCAGATCATAGGCTTTGTCCCGGTCGCCACTGAGCACCAGGCAGTACTGATACAGGGTGTTCAGTGTGTCCCGGTCAAAGTCCATAAGCGGTTCCAATGCATCAGCAATTCCATGGCAGCGACTGCCCCCGGTTTAAATCATGATCGCCCAGTCCGGCAGAATACGCAGGGCGAAGGCTTCCAGTTGCTTGTCGAGACCGGTAATCACCAGCATCGCCATCAAAAGCAGTAACCAGCCCAGCAGTTTCTTGCCGAAAGCCCCATTGCTCATGATGCCAGGCCTCATCTTAGCCATTAGCTGGCCAGAGGCATAACCCGCTACCACCAGAAGCCCTGCAGTACCGATACCAAAGCTGAGCATCACCAGAAACGCCATGTGCATTTCCTGCCCCATGGAGGCCAGGGCAATAGCGGCCCCCAAAGTGGGTCCGACACAAGGCAGCCACACCAGTCCCAGCAGGGCGCCGACACCAAACTGCCCCACCGGCGTACTGGCACTGACCTGGCTCAGGTTGCCAAAGGGCCGGGTCAGAAAGGTCAGGCCCCGGGCCATCAGGTCCCCCATGGCGGGCACCACCAACGTCAGGCCCACCAGCAGTAACAGCCCGGCAGCCAAGCCCCGCAGGGCATCCGGGTTCATGTTCAGGTTGATAAACAGGAAGGTGAGCAGGGTGCCAGCCACTGCAAAGGACAGGCTCAGGCCCAGTGCCAGCCACAGGGGGCCGGTGCGGCCACTGGTGGCGGCAGAGGACATGACCACCGGCACCAGTGGCCAGATGCAGGGGGAGAGAATACTGAGCATACCCGCCAGAAACGACAGGGGTATGGCGGTGAGCTCAATGCTCATTGGGCGTTTGCAGCACGGTTCAGGTTGGTAAACACTGCATCTTTGTTGGTTTCTGCAACGCTGAACCAGTGCTGCCTGTCGCCTTTGTAAAGCAGCAGGGTGGACTGGCGCGGGGCCCGCAGCTGGCGCACGATGGCTTTGTCGTTGTCATAATTCACTTCCAGAATGTGCAGGTCCACATCCGGGTGTTCTGCCACATAGGCTTTGAGAATTTCCTGCTGGCGGGCACAGGTGGAGCACCAGTCGGCAAACACATCCACCAGCACCAGCTGGCCTTCTTCACGGAGTTGCTCGAAGCGTTCGTTGGTAAAAGGTTCTTTCTCCAGGGCCAGGGCCAGGGCGGGGGTGGCAAACAGCATCAGGCTCAGGGTGAGCATCAGGAACAAACGTGACATGGGATGACTCCGGTTATTATCAGGAAAAATGCACGGGCAACAGCTGCCTTACCTAACCTGACGATTGGAAAGGGCGTTTGATTGCATCGTCGTCTTGGGGGCCTGGCGTTTACCGGTAAAGAGCGAAGACTGATGAGTTGTGTTTGTGTCACGTTTTGAGCCAACCGAACCCCCGGGGCGGGATCCTAACGCCAGTCCTCACAGCCTTAAGCAGCGGGAGCCAAACCCCAGCCATCGATCTATAAGCAGAAAGGTTATAATTTCCGCTAAAGTGCGGCGTAACTGTTTTTTCATGACCGGGGGCAATCTATGCAGGACGAACAATTGCAGTCACTGAAGTCCGTCACCAATGTGATTTACGGCCTCCAGGCCCTGTCATTCCTGTTTGGCTTTACCGCCATCGTCGGGGTGGTGGTCAATTACATTAAACAGGGGGATGTGCAGGGCACCTGGCTGGCTTCCCACTTTCGCTGGCAGATCCGCACCTTCTGGTTCGGGTTGCTGTGGATGGTGATCGGAACTGTGCTGGCGCCTATCGGGGTAGGCTTTCTGATTCTGGCAGCTGCAGCGGTGTGGTTTATTTACAGAATCGTCCGGGGTTGGCTACGACTTATGGATGGTTCTGAGATGTATGCCTGGTAATTAAAGCTTAAAATTTCACAATATGATGCAGGTCGGATTTATTAGCATGACCTGGGAACATTTTACGTTTTTACACAATGCAAATGCTTACAGACTGCTAATCTTCATCCTACATCCGCTCTCCCTTAAGCCGTCTTCCTCAGATAGCGCTTCAGGAAGCGCATTTACTTAGATTCTGTCTAGGAAGGACGCATTATGCCGCCCCTTTTTCTTAAGCTTACTCCCCTGTTACTGGTGCTGGCACTGGCTGCCTGCGGTGATTCCGATTCTGACTCAAGTTCAGACCCAGCTCCAGGGAATGGCGGCGGGAATGAACAACCCCCTGTGACTGGTAATACTGGTCTGGCCATTGGCTCCGGTTACGGTAACGATTTTCAGGAAGGGGAAATTCAGGCAAGTAGCACTAACGTTATTCGTGGTGGCACTACTGAGCTGACTTTTAATATTGTTGACAGCAATAACGGCAACCTGCCGTTCACTGAAGAGCCGGTCAACATCACCTTTTCGTCAGGCTGCCTTAATGATAGCCCTGCGAGGTCCTCTCTGGATGGATCTTTAAGCTTTAGTGAAAGCAGTGGCACGGTTACGGTAAGTTACAGTGCCGACACTTGTAGTGGAACTGATGTCGTCAGCGTCTCGGCGGCGTTAAATGGTGAAATCATTGGTCAGCCAGTCATCAACTTATCCATTATTGAGCCCGTACAGGCACAGACGTTATCAGTATCCACGCCGGAGCCTCAGTCACTTTCACCTATAAATCTTCAGTCT
>REBR01000016.1 GCA_007692645.1 Halomonadaceae bacterium
CTGGCATGCCCTTCGATTTTCGTCTGAACTATGGCCGGGGGTTTCACCGCAATGCCACCGTGGTGGCCGCCAACCTTTCCCCCCGTGACCTGACCCGCAACCGCCGCCCCACAGTGGCGGTAAACGGACACCCGGCGAGTTTTCTCGCTACCCTGGTGGAACAGCGGCGCATCGGGCGCATCGGCCCCTGGCTTAACACCCTGAAAACCCGGGAAAGCGCTCGGGAAGAGCAGATTGACAACCTGGGCAGCAGCACCCCAGAGACGGGGGTTAACCCCATTGCGTTTTTCCGCAGTCTGGATCAGCAGCTGGAAGATGAGGATATCCTGATTGCCGATGGCGGCGATTTTATCGCCACCGCCGCTTATACCCTGCGCCCCCGCAAGCCTCTCTGCTGGCTCGACCCGGGGGCTTTTGGCACCCTCGGCGCCGGCGGTGGCTTTGCCCTGGGGGCAGCCACTGCCCGCCCGGACAGCCAGGTCTGGCTACTCTGGGGTGACGGGGCCAGCGGCTTCAGCCTGGCGGAGTTCGACAGCTTTATCCGCCAGGGAATGACCCCCATTGCCATTATCGGTAACGACGCCAGTTGGGGGCAGATCGCCCGGGAACAACAGCACATGCTGGGCAACCTTGTGGGCACTGAACTGCGGCTGACCGACTACCACCGGGTGGCGGCAGGCTACGGAGGTAAAGGCCTGCTGATCACCCGCCAGGATCAGGTGGCCAGCACCCTGAAAAAAGCCCGCCGCCTGGCGGCGGAGGGCTACCCTGTGTGTATTAACCTGCACCTGGCAAAGAGTGATTTCCGGGCAGGCGCCATATCCATGTAACGGCTCAGGGGATGAGCGTCAGTTCAGTCGCGCCACCCCCTGCCCCGCCAGCTCCGGAAAATCATCCACCATGGACAAGGGGCTGTAACGGCTGCGGTTAGCCAGATACTCAGGCCGTGGTTCCTTTGCTGCGAAGGGTGCTTCCAGCCGGTTGTCCAGGCTGTTGTAGACAAAAAACAGATTGGTTCTGGGCCAGGGGGACATGTTCTCGTTAGAGGCATGCAAGGTGTTGCACTCAAACAACAGCAGTGAACCCGCCGGCCCCTTGGGGGCCTTGATACCACCACGGGCCGCCAGCTTCGCCAGGGTGTCTTTATCCGGCACCCCCAGTGTCTGGGCCTTCAGTGACTGGCTCCAGTTTTGCGCCGGGGTTTCCCCCACACAGGGCACAAAGTGGTTATGGGAACCCGGAATCAGCATTAGCGGCCCGTTAAACTCATTGTTGTCCGTGAGCATCAGCGAGGCGCTGATGGCCCGCATGCGGGGCATGCCATCTTCTGCATGCCAGGTCTCATAGTCCGAATGCCACTGAAAACCACTGCCCTGAAAACCGAACTTGTCGTTGATCCGGGACTGGTGGATATACACCTCGCTGCCCAGTAACTGGCGCACCATTCCCAATATGCGGGGGTCCCGGGTCAGGTGATCAAA
Source organism: Halomonadaceae bacterium (assembly GCA_007692645.1). GTDB lineage: Bacteria > Pseudomonadota > Gammaproteobacteria > Pseudomonadales > Oleiphilaceae > REBR01. The sequence goes on from REBR01000016.1 coordinate 1,482, forward strand.
ACGGGCTGACAGCCGGTGCATCTCAAACACTGAACGGATGGCGCCACTATTGGGGTCTTTGATTACCCGTTCGGACTCCATGATTTCCGGGTCCTGTTGCATTTCCTGCAGCTCTTCAAAAAACGGCGTGATCCGGTCATAGGGGAAAAACCCCTCAAACCACAGATAACCGTCCCGTTCATACTGGGACAGGGCAATCTCATCCAGGGGGCCGTCCCAGCGGTGCTCATTACGGGCATGCACAATGGGGTCTTTGCGGGGGAAGGGGTCTTGGGGGGTCTTTAAACGGGTCGGGTAAAGGTCCTGTCTTTCACTCATTGAGGGTGCCTCCAGAATGGTAACTAGTTCCCATACTGAAGACGACCGTGGCAATTCCCGAGGGTTCACACCCGGCGCATTGCCAAAACTAAAGTAACCAGTGAAACCAGCATCAGCACGCCCCCGCCCCACAGGGAGATGGTGGGACCCCATACCGGCTCCGGGGGGTAAATATAGGCATCTTCCGGGTTCGCCTGATTCAGGTGAATGGTGAACGGACGACTGTGCAGTTTGGCGTGGCGGAAACGTTCCAGCATCTGTTCATGTTCCCGGGGCTCAATGCGGTTCAGTATATAGTCCGGGGCGATACGGCTGCCCTGAAATTCCCGGTCCCCGTAACGGTACTCATAAAGAATCTCAAAGCGGCCGTCTTCCCGGCAGGGGCTGGCCCCGTCCCGCTCTTCCCGCAGGCAGTCCAGCTCCACCACCCGGGCAGGCCGGGTATGCCAGCGACGGTCTTCCTCCCACACCTCCACCAACTGATCCCGCTTCTCCTGGGGAACCAATGACAGCAGCATGGCCAGGCCAATGGCACCGGTGAGTGCCGCTACCACAAACAACCTGATATCCTTTTTCTTCTTGCTGGTCATGCCTGCCCCTTCAGCTGATAACGTTGGTCTTACCAGGCCCATATAGTACGGATTCCGGGGCCTTCAGACGAGGCTTTTGGGCGGCTTCCTTATCACGGTGACGGATTTGTATTATTATTCCCTTATGACAACCCCCAACGATCAGCGCGTTAACTCCCTCACCGACCTGGCCCGCCAGCTTGGCAATCTGGAACGGGCCCAGGCCGCCGATGCGGCCACCCATGGTGCCGAATACAGCATTGACCAGCTGGCCCAGGCGGGCAACTCCACCGTGCGCAATGTGCGCGCCTATCAGGACCGTGGGCTACTTCCCTCCCCTGAACGGCGCGGCCGTGCCGGTGTCTACAGCGATGTGCACCTGGCGCGCCTGAACCTGATCAACCATATGCTGGAACGGGGCTATACCCTGGGCAACATCCACGAGATGCTGCACGCCTGGGAACAGGGCCAGGACCTGGGTGAACTAATGGGGCTTGAATCTGCCCTGAGCACCCCCTGGACTGACGAACTGCCGGATTACCTGACCCCGGAGGAGTTACTCAACCGCTTCCCGGATCAGGAAATGACCGGCGACACCCTGGATCTGGCCATTGAACTGGGTGTAGTGGTGCCCGAGAAGCAGCGCTTTCGCCTACCCAGCCCACGCCTGTTAAATGCCGGCGCCGAACTGGTGGCCGCCGGTATCCCCCTGCGGGACCTGCTGCTGCTACTGAAAGGCCTGCGCAGCAACATCGACAAAGTCGCCGGGGAACTGACCCACCAGGCCTCCAAACTGCTGGATGTCTCTGACGACAAACCCATTCCCCAGGAATCCCTGCACCGCCTCACGGAACTGGTCTGGCGCTTACGCCCACTGGCCCTGGTGGCCGTACAGGCAGAAGTGCAGCGGGCCATGCACCAGGCGACCCAGCGTTATCTGGGTGACCGGCTCAATGCTGCCCTCAAAGGGCACCATGAAGAGCCTCCGGCGTAAGACTAGGGGACAGACCACGTTTTTAGTAAATGGGGACAGACCACGTTTTTTGAAGTGCTAAAAAACGTGGTCTGTCCCCAT
>REBR01000214.1 GCA_007692645.1 Halomonadaceae bacterium
ACCCGGTTAGTGCGATAACCCACCCGCACGCCGGGCATCCACCAGCGGTGACTGGAATAGGCGGCGGTAACCGTGGCCCACTGCTGGGCATCCCCCACCAGGTCACGGCTGGCATTCACGTCATAACTGCCGGACAGGGAGTAGTTGCGGTTTTCACTGAACACGGCCCCTTCCAGCTGCAGCTGGCGCTCCATGGTGTGGGTCTCGCTGGTGCTGATCCGGTCGCCAAAGAAAGCAGCGGTAAAGCAGTTGGTGCGGGCCACCTCAGAGGAGCGGTTAGCGCAGTCGGTGCCGATGTCCGGGTAGCGCAGTGTCGGTTCATTCAGGTTGCGCAGGGTGCCGCCGAGGCGGTAGGTGCGTGCGTCCCAGATAACACCCAGGTCCAGGCCAAGGGCGGTGTCCCGGCGCCGGGTGTCGTCCACTTCATCCCGCAGGTCATCCCCCAGATTATCGCTGTCGGAGTCATCCAGGGAGATCACGCTCTTGGTCAGTTCCATGGTGTAGTAGTTCAGCCGGCCACCCACCAGCAGTTGCCCCTCGTCCAGGAACAGGGCGGTGCTGCTGTAACCCAATGACAGGGTGGCGCCAATGCCCCCTTTAACGTAGGCGGATGAGTTGGTGAAAAGCTCAAAATCATCACCCGAGGACTGAACCTCTATGGGGGCGTCTAGTATGGACACCCGTGCCGACATCGAGCCACTTAAGCCGATGGCAAACTCACCGCCAATGACCGGAAGGCCGACCCCCAGGGGCATCAGTGGGGGTTGAACCCCCACATCCAGCTTGAGGTAGCCGTCCCGGCCCAGCTCCACCAGCAGTTCATCCAGCTCCAGCTTAAGGGCTTCGGCATCGTTTAGGCTCAGGTTATCCCGATCCAGTTCATCGGCGATGCGGTCAACCCGGTCTTCCAGATTATCTATGGGGCCGAATTCATAGCCCACCGCAAAAGCCCCCATCCCGGTCCAGAAACCGCGACGGTCTGATGCCGACAGGGAAGCGGGGTTATGGAAGGTGTTCTGCACGGTGCGTGGGTGGCTGGCCCCCCCGAAGCTCATGTTCTGGCCCGTGGGCAAGGCACTCAGTGTGCTCTGGGCCATGGCCGGGCCTGAGAGTGCCACCAGGGCAGCGGTACCGGCAAGAAAGAGCGGCGTACGCCATGAAAGGGCATAGCGGCGCTGGTGTGACAGGGACTCAGGCATCGTCCGAAACTCCGTTGGTAGTGCAGCCATGCTGAACCATGGTGCTTAACTTCATACACGATTAAAGATGGCGATAGGGCCCTGGTGCGAAGCAGTCTGGCATCGCAGTAATGGTGGTAATCAGCCCCTAACAGGATTACAAAGAGTTTAGAATATGCAGGCTGTAGTGCTTGTTTTATTTTGTAATGTTTGTCATGAATTACTGTAGCCGGACCCGGCATGGGAAGCCCGGCTGAATGACGTCTCGGGGAAGTTTTCGGCACTCAGGGACAGGGGGCTTTCCTATGAGAGTGAGCAGATGCGAGATACAGACTCACCGGCAAACCAACCAGGTTCTTAGTAGGAGGTTAAAAAAGAAGCTTATAGGAAACAGGCATTTAATAAGCTCAAGGCTATGCTTGTAAGGTATGGACTAGTGGACGTAAGATTTAGTGTATAAATGTTAGGGGGTTGAGTGCGGTTTTTGTCTACATTACGGGGGGCGGCGGTACCGTTTAGTGGCAGAAAAACGTGCCGGCTTTTCGGTGGAGTGATTAGAGACGGTTTTTATGGATGACGCCCGGTCAATTCTGGTCCTGGAAAATGATGTGCGGACTCAGAACCTGATTAAAATGCTATTGGAATCCCTTTACCCCGGTGCCCGCCTTATGATTCTGGATCAGGTGGAACGGGCTGAAGCCCATTGTGGTGCCTATCAGCAGGCCCTGGTGATTGTTAACTGGGATCTGCCCGGTGCCGACAGTACCCGTTTAATCCGTAGTATTCGCAAAACAGACAGTACCACGCCAATTATGATGCTGACTGGGCGCTCAGATCGCAACAGCGTGCTGAAGGCTGCCAGATTGGGTATTCAGGGATTCATTGCCTTACCGTTTGACGTAAAAGTATTGAAGGCGCGTCTTGAGGCAATCCTGCCCCCGTTGGAATCAGCCTCCTCAGCCTCAGCGGTTGAGCTGGTGCCCATGTTGCGCAGCGCCCTGGATCAGGGGGTGAGGCTTTCAAGCGGGGTGTCTCCCGGAGAGCTATCTGAGCTTATGGAACAGGCGGATTCCCTGTCCATCAACGACCTGTTGGAGCGTTGGCGTGGCCACCCTCAGCTGATCGGGGTGCTGTTGAATGCCGCCAATTCCGCCAGCCTGAGGCGTACCGGACAGGCTTGCAGCACGTTGAAAGAGGCGCTGTCGGTGCTCGGTGTTCAGATCAGCCTTGGGCATGGGTTTGTGCTGGCAATGGATGTCCGTGGTTCTCTTCGTGAGCCACGGCTGCTGGCACGGGCAAATCAGCTGATGCAAAGCAGTGAGCAGGTTGGACTCTGGGCAAGCCGGCTGGCCTTTCTTGTCAGGGGTAAAGCCGCCCTCTGCCTGACGGCGGGGCAGCTGTGTGCTCTGGGTGAATTTGCCACACTGACTGTGTGTCAACGCTTTGTGGATGCAGGGGGTGCGTTGGATGATGAAGTTCTGGAGAAAACCCTGGTTGACTGGAGCCCGTTACTTGGTAACCGTCTTAAATCCGACTGGCGCTTGCCGTTGTCACTCAAGGATTTGATTGGGGCTGCCTATGGGTTGGGCAGGGGCCACCAGCCCGCAGACCGTATCGCCATGAGAGCCGCCATGTTGCTGGCGAAGGACCAGTGGGGTGCGCCAGAGCTGGATAAGCTGCTGAGTCGGCTTGGTATTGAAAAGGAAGTATTGCTGGCGGGTGTGGTTGCTGAGTAAAAAAAGGGGACAGACCACGTTTATTGCGAGCAATAAAGCGTGGCCTGTCCCCCGACTTACCCCGACTTAGGGCAAGCCTCTAGACGTAAAAGTCCAGATCTTCCTGCTTTTTCAACAGATCCCGCAACTTGATCGGGTCATCACCACTAAAGAAGATCAGCCCCCAATGGGTGCCAAAAGCGGCCCGGTCAGGCACGGTTTCTTCCGTAGGCGCCACCAGTTCGTGGGATTCAAAATAGGGGTGCTCCGTGGTTTCCGGGGGCATTTCCAGCTTGCTGACCACCCGGCGGCGCGGGTATACACCAAAGCAGCCGGCGTAGCACTTCGCATCCACTACTTCCTTGGGAAAGAAGGCAGCCACTTCTTCTTTGGTGCTTTTGGGATCAAACACCAGCATGGATGCCTGGTAGGCACTGAAGCCATAAGCACGCTCGATCAGTTCAAACGCCTTGAACCCGGGGGGACGGTAGGCCACTTCGCCAAAGTACATCTCGCCGTCGGCGGTGACGAAGTATTCCGGGTGAATCAGACCAAACTTGATGTCGAAAGTCTTGATCAGCAGCTCGATCTGCTTGGTAATCGCGGTACGCCAGCTCTCAAGTTGCTCGGTGGCGGGAACGAAGACCGAGTAGCCCAGGGTTACGTATTCGGAAATATTCAGGAACTGGATTTTGCCATCGTGAATCCAGGCTTCCACTGCAAATTCCCAGCCATCCAGGTGGCTTTCCATCAGCAGGGGGTATTCCTCTTGGGGAATACTGTCGATCTCTTCGATATTGCGGATCATCCGGTGACCGAGACAGCCGGCCTTGTCGAAGGCTTTCACGTGAATCGGGTCATCCAGATCGCCATCCAGCTTGAGCAGGGTCTGGTTAACCCGCTTCATAAAGCGGATGATGTCTTCCTTTTCGTGGGCTTCTTCGAAGATGCCGACACGAATGCCACCGAGCTGGGCGCGGCGCTTCATCAGGGCTTTGTCACGGAACAGAATGGACTGGCCGTACATGCGCGGGCTGTCCATCAGTACTGAGTTAATGGCGCCGGACCACTCAACGGTCTCCTCGAAGAGGGGGATGGCCACATCCACGCCTTCGGCTTTCAGCCGTTCAGCAATCTCCAGGGAGCGGTCATTGATCCGCAAAAAGTTCCAGGGGATAAACGGGATATTATTGGCGGTACAGAAGTCCGCGGCCCATTCCGGTGCAATCACGATATAACGGCGGTCAAACTTCTGGGCGGCCTTAATGGCATTCACGCTCCAGCCAAGTAAGGCTATATAGCCTTTGTTGGGATCTTTGGGGGTCTCTGTACCACGAACGGAATCCATGGTGGGGTCGAGCCAGGCTTTTACCGAGGTGGGTAATTGCTTTTCTGATGTAACAGACATTCGATGATATCCTTGTTGGTCAACCCGGAGTAGTGGCGCTGGCAGTGGCGCGCTTCAGGTGAACCAGGCCTTGCGGCTGTGGAGTATGCAGGGGATTGAGTGGCTTTACTGCGGACTTTTTTATCCCAATCGACGCTACTAATGTAGCCTTTTTGGTTGCAAATAGAAACGAATGCGCCGGAATCATTTGCTTTCGAAGCGCCTGAAGTGCTTCTTTGGGCCATTCCCAACGGCAGATTAAGCAAGCAAGGATAATCGTGTGAATAGTTCTCTCTCTGATTCAGTGGCCAACCCCGCGGTAACCACCTTTGACAAGGCGCTGGAACAGCTCGCACTGGCCCGCCAGAATGACCCGAAAGCGCGCAATACCCAAGTACTGGAAGCCGCCCTTGCCGTGATGCAGGCACCCGGTGGTCTGGATGCCCTGTATGCCCGGGTGCCGGCCATGGAAGCGAATGGTGTGTTTACCAACGGTGACTGGGGCAAGCCGGCTATTTTGCAGCCCGCCCTTGCGGTGCGCACCCTGCGCCAGGGAGCACCAGACTTTACGGCGATTGAAGCCCTGAGTGAGCTTCGCCTGTTGGCGGTGGCCATGGGGGATTACCGCCATCCCGGTATTTCAGCGGAGCGGGCCAGGAATTTCCTCACCCAGGTTACGGCACTGAATCTGGATCTGCTCTCAGGCCAGATGAGTGAGGCGGACCGGGAGCGGCCCCAGGGACTGGGGCAGATCGTCAATTCCCTGTATCAGTACCTGCTGGAGCGGCTGGGCTACGAGAGTATTCTGGAGAGCCTGGTGGATGAAGTGCGCCGCTTGCTGGCGCAACGCCCGATCCAGACCGACAGCATCAAGCAGATGGTCAGCCAGATAGCCAAATGCCTGTTTGACCCGGAAATTGATACCACCGGCATGCACAAAGCGGCCCGCCTGGTGAGTGCCCTGTTTGGTGCCAGCACAGGCTGCCGGGATGACCCGGGCTTTGCGGTTTATGGTGAGCGCCTGGGCGCTATGGACGAAGCGGCACTGACTGAAGAAGCCCACAGCTTTGCCCGTGCCATGCATGAAACCGGCATGGTGTCTCCCTACCACCCCCTGCTGCTAAGGCATCTGCGAGGTCAATGGGACGAGCTGATACCCCAGGCTTTGGGCCTGAGTATTACCGGCAACGATGTCCTGCAATGTTACCGCCAGATCGTGCTGAAACTCATTGACGATGCTATCCACCCGGAAACCAGCCAGGCGGTCTATGGGCTGGCTCTGTTTCTTGAGCGCGGCTCACTGTTCACCCCTGCCGTGGCTGCAGGGTTGTGGCGGCAAATTGAATTAAGACTGAGCCAGGCGGTAGCGGCACAAATCAGTGAGGTTTTCGGTGATGCTCTTCCTCCCAGGGTGTTTTTGCTGGCGGGGGTCCTCAGCCTGCTGGGTCAGCCATTGGGTATTGGTCAGGGCAATAACCCCACCTGCCAGTCGGTTATCGGTCTTTCCATGTGGGCTTTTAATGACGCGGATTACCTGTTGCAGCTCGTGGTCTGGGCCGCCCGTGATGACGATGTGCTCATGCGCTTTGAAGGCCAGCACATTAACTCCCAGCACCTGGAACCCGGCCTGGCGAAAGAAGCGCCCACGGATGTGGACCCGGTGTCATTGATTCTGGTGCCTCACCTTGACCGCATCTATGGCGAGATGGGGCGCCTGTGTGGGGAGCGGGACGACGACCTGCACCGCTGGATCAATCCGGAAATGTACGGCTGGTGGGTGGGCCATGGCTTTATCAGCGGTATCAGCCAGGAAACCGGTAAGATCCATGATTATGAGGATTTTATCCGCCACTTCTATGCCTGTTACCACCCCTACTACAACGGCAATATCCCTGTGATTCACCCGCAACCCGCAGGTATCGCCGTTACCGACAGTGGTGGGCGCCTGGTGGGGCGCCACGCCATCACCATCGTCCGGGTCAACCTGGATCGTGCGGGGGAGATGCGACTTTACTTTTACAACCCCAACAACGACAGCGGCCAGGACTGGGGGCAGGGAATCAACTGCTCCACTCAGAGCAATGGCGAGCGCCACGGGGAAGCATCACTGTCGTTTGCTGAGTTTGCGTCGCGTTTGTGTGTATTCCATTACGACACCCGGGAGTTGGGGGAGCTTTCGGTGGTGCCAGAACAGGATATTGCCCATGCCACCAAGCTTGGCCGTACCAGCTGGGCTGCAGATTACGAGTGACTGGCATAAAATGGGGACAGACCACGTTTTTTGAAGTGCTAAAAACGTGGTCTGTCCCCTCTGACTCGACTCTGACTCGTGTCCCCTCTGACTAAGCTCTGGTGCCGATCATCCGCATCGCCTTCAAGCGCCGTCCCGCGGCAGACTCATTGACGTTAAGCACGTGGTCACCGATCCGCTCCAGACGATTCAGTATGTCGATAAAAACCACACCGGCCCGGGCGGAGTAGGCGCCTTTTTCCAGTCGGGCGAAATGGTTGTCCCGGAAGATATCCCGCAGTTTGTCCAGCTGCTCTTCCAGTTCGATAGCCTTTGACAGATCTACATCAATTGGCCTTTTGGCCACGTTGGCGGTCATGAAAGTGATAGCACCCTGCAGTGATGTCATCATCTTTACCATCTCTTCCGTGGCCAGCTCGGGCCATTCCGCATTGGATTCCCGCATACGCTCGATCAGTTTGCCGATCTGATAGTAAATGTCGGCGATACGCTCCAGATCATTGATCATGGTTTGCATAAAGCGAATCTGCTCGGTGGTTTCGTGTTCCAGATGTGTCCGCTCGCCGATACGTACCAGAAAGTCCGATATCTCGATTTCGAGCTGGTCCGTGGCCTCTTCGTATTTGTGAATCTTTTGCAGCAGCTTCTCCCGGTCTGCATCCGGGTTAAACAGCAGGTCGGTCGCCGCCTCGTGCATCTTTTCGATAATACCCGCGAATTGCTGGGTTTCTTTCTGAGCCTGCTCAATGGCCAGGGTCGGGGAGGACATCATGCCGGCGCTGATGAATTTCAGGTGGAATTGATCATCCTCACCGCCACGGTCCGGCTGGATATATTCCACAAAGCGGATCAGGTAGGGCACAAACGCGAACAACAGCACCACGTTGAGTATGTTGAACGTGGTATGGAATAGGGACAGCGCCAATGTGGCGTTGGAGCGGGATTCAATATCGCCGGTCATTACCGACATAGTGCTGTTGGTGAAAGTCTGGATGGCAGAATCCATCAGATGCAGTACCGGGAAAATGATGGCCATCATCCAGATCACGCCGATGATGTTGAAAAAGAAGTGGAATCTTGCGGCCCGTTTGGCGTGGACGTTACCCACCAATGCGGCGAGGTTGGCGGTGACCGTGGTGCCGATGTTCTCCCCCAGGATCATGGCTGCCGCTATGGGGAAGGAGATCCAGCCTTCAAACAGCATCACCAGGGTAATGGCGGTGGCGGCAGAAGAGGACTGGGTCAGCAGGGTGAGCAGGGTACCCACTGCAATAAACAGGATTAACGAGAGGTAGCCGTAATCAGTAAAAGCGTCCATGAAGGCAAACATCGCCGGGTTGGCGTTGATGTCCGGTACGGCCCCTTTGAGGAATTCCAGACCGATAAACAGGATACCAAAACCCACCATGGTCTCGGCCAGGTTGCGTAAACGGCTGTTTTTCGAAAACAGAAAAACAAAGAAAATCCCGATCAGAGCGACCGCAATGGGGGTGATCGCAAACTTGAAGCCGAACAGGGCGACCATCCAGGCGGTAATGGTGGTGCCGATATTGGCCCCCATGATGACCCCGGTGGATTGCACAAAAGTGAGCAGCCCGGCATTCACGAAACTCACCGTCATGACAGTGGTGGTGGTGGAAGACTGGGTAATGGCGGTGGTGCCAAAGCCGGTGACTACGCCGGTAAAGCGGTTGCGGGTCATGCCCCCGAGAATGCTCTTAAGCCGATGACCGGCCACATTCTGCAGCCCTTCACTGAAGATCTTCATGCCAAAAATGAAGATGCCCAGTGAGCCGATCAGCTGCAGAAAATCAAACAGGGTGTAGGTCATGAATCTGGCCTTTGTCGGGGGTTGTGCCGGCTATGGATCCGGGGCACGGTATGTGGGAATCACTGCAGGAATTTGGGGCATGCATAATAAGTGATGAGTAACTTTGCGGGGTATAGTTTACTCATTTTTCCTGTCATGAAAATGTCATTAATAAAAAACCGTCTTCACAGACTGCGTAAAACCACCTTAGAGTGAAAGCCGTAGCTCTTAAATGTGTCGCCAGTTTTGGCGTAAATAGCTGAATCAATAAAGGAGTTTCATACCATGAAACGTAATGCCAGCGCCCATTGGGCGGGGGATCTCAAAAGCGGGAAAGGCACGGTCTCCACGGAAAGCGGTGTGTTGGAGATGCAGCAGTATTCCTTCGGCACCCGCTTTGAAAGCGGAAAGGGAACCAACCCAGAGGAATTGATCGGTGCGGCTCATGCGGGTTGTTATTCCATGGCCCTGTCCATGATTCTGGGAGAGTCCGGGCTGACCCCAGAGAGTATCGACACCAGGGCCAGTGTCTCACTGGAGCAGGTGGAAGGGGGGTTTGCCATTACGGCTATTCACCTGACGGTGCAGGCAAAAATTCCAGGGGCCAGTGAAGAGGGGTTTGTGGAGGCGGCAAATGCGGCGAAAGAGGGTTGTCCGGTGTCCAAGTTGCTGAATGCCAATATTACGTTGGATGCCAAGCTGGTTTAGGCGTTAACCGGGGACAGACCACGTTTTTTAAATGGGGACAGACCACGTTTTTGGCACTTCAAAAAACGTGGTCTGTCCCCATTTAAAAAACGTGGTCTGTCCCCTAGCTCCGAACGGCAACACTCACGGACTTAAACGCGGGCGTCTTACTGCGCTCATCACGCTCTCGCCCTACCAGCACATTCGCCTCCGGGTAATAGGTCATCAGGTTGCCTCTGGGCAGGTCAAAGGCTTTCACCGCCAGGTGATGCATGGCACCGGTTGCGGATTGCAGGCTGACCCGTTGTCCTTCCTGCAGTGACATTGCGGCCATATCGGCAGCGTTCATCAGTACGGTTGTGCGCTCTGCAACGCTGCGGTAACTGTCGGTTTCTTCGTAGATGATGGAATTGAACTGTCCTTCAGAGCGGACGCTCATGAGTTTGAACGGGTAATCCCTGTTGGCAGTGTCACTCACCGACGGGTGAGTGATGAATCTTGCCCGGCCGCTGTCGGTGCGAAACTCCGGGGTGTGCAACAGGCGGTTACGCACATGGAATTCCTGCCTGGCCACATCAATGTCATCCAGGGCTTCCATGCCGGGTATGCAGGCGGCGATGGCTTTGCGGATGGTGCTGTGGCTGGCGAAGCGGGCAAAATCAAAAACGCTGGTATCGATCAGCCTGCTGGCCAGTGTGGCAATGATGGCGGACTCGGGTTTGACGTTATCGAGCCGGCGGATGCCGCCATCGCTAAGGCGCACGTAATTGAACATGGACTCCTGGGTAGTGGACTCCAACTCTTCATCACGGGCGGTGACCGGCAGTATCAGGGATTCGCTGTGGTCGTTGCCCTGCAGGTGCCCCTGGTTCAGGGTGGTGGTCAGGAACAGTTTGAAACCGATGCGGTCCAGTGCCTGGTTGGCCCATTGGCTGTCGGGGGTGGCGTTGTAGAGGTTGCCGCCCATGATCAGGGCGTTGTGGATGCCACCCTGGTGGGCGGTTTCCAGGCAGGCCAGGGTGTCCATGCCCCGGGTCAGGGGCAGGGTGATATTCAGGTGCTTCTCCAGGGTGGCGATCACCTCTGTGGCCAGCACTGGTTTGACGCCGATGGTACCCACCCCCTGAACGTTGCTGTGTCCACGCAGTGGTAACAGGCCGGCGGCTTTTTTCCCCACCATGCCCCGCAGCAATGCCAGGTTGGCGATGTACTCCACGTTGTTGCTGCCAGTCAGGTGATGGGTAATGCCCATGCCCCAGGCAAACACCACATTCCGGGCCTTACCGTAAATCCGGCTGACGGTTTCTATGTCAGCCCGCCTGAGCTGGGTGTGGGTTTCAATATCGGCCCAGGAAGTCTGCTCAAGGTCCTTCCGGAAAGCGTCGAAGTCCTCGGTGTGCTGATGGATGAAATCCAGGTTCTCGGCGCCGGATTCCAGCACCCCTTTGGCAATGCCCTTTAACACCCAGAGATCGCTGGCGATGTTGGGCTGCAGATAATAGGAGGCGATTTCCGTGCCGCCACTGAGCATGGATGTGGGGCTTTTCGGTACGGCAAACTTGACCAGGCCCGGCTCCCGGGCCGGATTAATCACAATCACATGGCCACCACGGTCCCGGATGCCCTTGAGCTGGTGCACCAGCCGGGGATGGTTGGAGGCGGGGTTAGCCCCGATCAGAAACAGCAGATCACAGTGGGCCAGATCCTCAAGCTCTACTGTTGCAGTGCCAGTGCCGATGGTGGATTTCAGGCCGACGCTGGTGGCCTGGTGGCAGTAGTAGGAACAGTTGTTGACGTTATTGGTGCCGTAGAGCCGGGCGAACAGCTGCAGTAGAAACCCGGCTTCGTTGGAGGAGCGTCCTGAGCTGTAAAAGAAGCTTCTCTCAGGGGGTGAAGCGGCAAAGCGCTCAGCAGCCAGATCATAGGCGGCGTCCCAGGACAGGGGCTGGAACCGGTCGCTGTCCTTTGCTTTATAAAGCGGGACGTTCAGCCTGCCGAGATGCTCCAGTTCCCGGGGCCTGAGTTGCTTGAGCTCAGTGATGGGGTGATGGAAGATTTCCCGGGGAATGGGCGGCTGGATGTCCGTGGACTGGGCCTGGATGCTCTTGTTGCACACCGACGGGTACTCGCCCTTTTCATTGGTCATGCCACCCAGCTGTCCACCCATGCCAAGCCCACAGGCCTTACAGGCGTTGCGGGCCTTGAGAGCTTTGGCGGAGTTCAGCAGGCCGATGCGCCGCACGGTGGACAGGGTGTAGAGGACCTTCTTACCGCCACCACCAATAACGTCGGACATACCGGTTCACCTTGTTGAAATGGAGACAGGCTTAAATGGGGACAGGCATAAATGGGGACAGACCACGTTTTTAGCACTTCAAAAAACGTGGTCTGTCCCCATTTAAGCCTGTCTACACCTGAAATTCTAATTATTCGTTTCGTGAACCATTAAAGATGTGAACTGTGACGCCCGCACCGCCCCCCTAAGAACCTTCTGGTTACCATGAAATGCAGAGCGCCCAGCTTTCAGTGCTGATGCTCCCGTGGTTCCTGGCGGGTCTGTGGGCCGGGATAAAAAAAGAGACTCTGCAGCTGCCAGCTTGCTTACCGATGATTTTGGTGTGCTTCAGGGGTCCTGATAATAATAAGAGGTCATATTATGCGCTGGGGTTATGCAGTTCGGGTTTTCGGCGTGATGTTGCTGATGGCAGCTTCATTGTTATTTCAGGCCACCGTGGCCGGTGAACCATTACCGGAGGCTGAGTCCGGCAGGCTCTCAGGGGCCAGGGAGCTGGTTGGGCTGAATGGTCTGTTTCCCGGGGAATTTATTCGGGACCAGTACATTATCACTCTGGATCCGGACATTACCCGGCGCTTCGGAGTTCCCATTTTGGATGATGCTATCGGCATTGTGCTGGCCGGCATCGGGGCCCGGGATGTGTTGCACACTTACCGCCATGCGTTGACTGGCATGTCACTGCGACTGACGCCGCTGCAGGCCTCTCTGCTTGAGCGCTTTCCCGGGGTACTGGGAGTCGAGCAGGACCAGGTGATCCAGATTGCGGCACCCGGTAATGCCACCTGGGGCCTGGATCGTCTGGATCAGCGGGCTTTGCCGTTGGATGGTGTTTATGGGCCGCCGGATCAGGGTGGTGCCGGAGTCCATGTGTATATTCTGGATACCGGGCTGCGGAATACTCATGGGGAGTTTACCGGGCGGGTGCTGCCTGGGCGTAATTTCTCCCGTAACAGCAGCATCTTCTACTTCTGGGATAATGCCATAGACCCGGCCAATACCAGCGACTGCAATGGCCATGGCACCCATGTGGCCGGCACGGCGGTAGGGCAGGTTTACGGCGTAGCGCGGTCTGCCCGGGTAGTGCCGGTGCGGGTGATGAATTGCAGTGGTACGGGCAGTCTTTCGGCAGTGATTGCCGGCCTGGACTGGGTAACTGAGCATCACCGTAAACCGGCTGTGGCGAACCTCTCTCTGGGTGGGGGCGGCAGTCAGGCCATGGACGACGCGGTACGTAATGCAGTGGCCCGGGGCGTCACCGTGGTGGCTGCTGCCGGTAACAGCAATCAGGATGCCTGTGGCGGTTCCCCCAGCCGGGTGCCTGAGGTGATCAGCGTCGGTGCCAGCACCAGGACAGATGCCCGGGCCGGGTTCTCCAACTTCGGTCGTTGCGTGGATATTTTTGCCCCGGGAGAAGAGATTACCGCCGCCTGGCATCAGGGCAATCAGGAGTTGCGCACCATTAGCGGTACTTCCATGGCCGCACCCCACGTGGCCGGCGTAGCAGCACTTTATCTGGGCAGAGAGTCCAGCGCCACACCGGCAGAGGTGCTGGGCGCCCTGCGCTCAGAGGCTACCACCGGAGCCCTCAGGGGCATTGGCTCGGGTTCCCCTAATCTGCTGGCTTATGTGGCTCCCGGTGCGGGCAGTGAGCCGGGTTCCGGCGACCGGGTGCCAGTGGCGGCTTTCACGTTTAATTGCGAGGACACCCGCTGTGTGTTCGATGGCAGCGGCAGCACGGATGATGTGGCTGTGGCTTCCTGGGACTGGCAATTTGGCGATGGTCAGCGTGCTAACGGCGAAGTGGTCAGCCACAATTATGATCAGGCCGGTGAGTACCGGGTGACTCTGACGGTGTCAGACACCAGTAACCAGACCGCCCGGCGCAGTCATGATGTGGTGATCGAAGACAGTAGCGCGCCGGTTTGCCCGGAC
The DNA here is from genome assembly GCA_007692645.1 of Halomonadaceae bacterium. Classification (GTDB taxonomy): domain Bacteria; phylum Pseudomonadota; class Gammaproteobacteria; order Pseudomonadales; family Oleiphilaceae; genus REBR01. The sequence goes on from REBR01000214.1 coordinate 13,257, forward strand.
TGTAGTCGCTACACTGGCGAGCTACGCAGTGGCCAGGAAACCACCATTCAAATCCGCGATTTTCTCCGCAGCAGCGGCACTATCATTGGTTACCTCACTGGCCCCCCGGGCACCGATTTTGATCTGTATCTGGAGCAGCGCCGGTGCGTGTGGGGGATTTTCTGTAGCTGGGCAACCCAGGCCACTGGGGTTGGTACTGCCAGTGAGAAAGGGTTGGAGGCCAGGGTGGGCAGTGGAAATTATCGTTGGCGGGTGCGGGCGAGCCAGGGGGGCGGGGGGTTTGAGTTGTTAAGTAATCCTTAATCAGAAAAGGGATTAGTCCCCACTGGTATTGACGATATCCCCGTGCATGGGGGCCAGAAGGGCGAGCAGGCGATTTTGGGCGCTGGTGGAGACGGCGTTGGCCTCCATGGCCAGGATGAGCTGTTCGTTCAGGGCGTTGAACTGGGTGTTTGTCACCCCCATTTTTGCGTGGGATTCGGTCATGTCCATACCGCTGTAGGTGCAGGGGCCACCGCTGAGGTCACAGATCTGGTCTGAAAGTTGGCGATGGAAGTGTGCCACGTCAATGCCCCGAAACTGAAAGGCGATACGGGGGTCATCTGCGATCCGGTACAGGAGATCTTCCACAATGGTTTCTATCCCCTGACGTTCTCCAAGATCCTGATACAGAGCATCGTCCTGCTGTTGCGAGGTTACCTGACAGCCCCCGGTGAGAAAGAGGGTAGCGGTGAGTACGAGTGCTGTTGAGAAGCGCATGATAATACTCCGGGGTCAGAATGAACCTTCAATGGAAAGATAGGGGCCCCGTTGGTCCTCAAGCCCCACAATGTCCCCCAGTTCGACCCAGGCGGCGGTGACGGACAAGTGGCGGTCGGGTAACCAGGCCAGGTAGAGGCTCCACCAGTCGTCTTCAGGGACAGCACTCAGGTTATCGGGTTTCTGGCGGTACTCCGCTCCCATCAGCCAGCGCCGGTTGGCAAAGATGCCGATGCTGCTTTCGATCTGGGCTTCGTGGCTGTTGTTCCTGTCGCCGCCGAAGCCGAGCAGGCCGCCCTGGTTGGCACGGGTGCTGCGGAGGGTGGTGTTTACCAGGACGTTGCGGTGGAAGAAGGCCCCAAAGAAGAGCTTGCTACCGGCAAGATACAGGTCGCTACCGTTGTCGCTTCGGGCGCCAACGGCCCCGGGGATAGCGCTGTTGCGGTTTCGTTTGTGCTGTATACCCAGGGACCACTGGCCTAAGGGGCTGTAAAGTACATCCCCATGAAGGCGGACTTTGGCGCCAAAGATATCCTGTTTGGCCGCATCCTGTTCAAGGGCTGGCCCAAGGGTGTCGAGGCTCAGGTTCTGTCGTGCCAGGCTGAATTCGAAACGGTTGCGCCAGTTTACGGCGGCGCTGGTCACCGTAAGGCTGTAGTCATCAAATTCGCCACGGGACAGGGCAACGGTGCCGCCCCATTCCTCATCGCTGGCGTACCCGGCCAGTAATGCCCAGGGTACAAGGCCGCCCCCGGCGCTTCCTTCAATGGAGGTGACGCCGCCGGTACCCCAGAGGCGGCTACCGGGGTCAGCGTAAAGCCCCTGGCTGAAAAGGCAGATGAGTATCAGGATGCCAGATCCCAAGAGCGGGTGATTTTTGTTCATTTTCAGGTTCATCCCTGTGTGAAGCTAGTGTCCCCAGGGGAGCCGGGGCTCCGTTACGGGTTAAGCAAGCCTGGCAAATTCATCGGCCCAGGGCATCAGCTGATCACCGGGCATTGGCCGCGCCATAAAAAAGCCCTGTGCCTTTTCACACCCCCAGCTTTGTAACATTCTCAGGCTTGGTTCGTTTTCGATACCCTCTGCCACCACACTCAGGCCCAGGCTATGGGCCAGTTCAATAGTGGATTTGACGATCAGCTGGTCCTGGCTCTGGGTGTTCAGCTTCAACACAAAGGATTTATCAATCTTGAGCTCGGTGACCGGTAATTGGCGTAACTGAGCCAGTGATGAATAGCCGGTGCCGAAGTCATCCACGGACAGATTGACCCCGATTTTTCGTAATCGGTGAAGGGTGTTGAGCGCGGTGCCGGCATCCTGCATAAGGGCGCTTTCTGTTATCTCAAACGTTAGCCGGTCCATGCGGTCATGCCAGTCACTGAACAGTGACTCAATGGTGTCAGGCAGGTGGCTGTCGCCAAGGTCCAGGGCTGAGAGGTTAATTGCGACGCCAATGTGGGGTAAGTCCCGGTGCCATGCGGCGCTGTCCCGGGCGATCTGACCCATAATGAAGTGGGTCAGTTCCTGGGTCTGGCCGGAGCGCTCTGCCAGGGTAATAAACTCTTCAGGATTGATAAAACCAAGCTCCGGATGGCGCCACCGAACCAACGCTTCCACTTGTACAAACGCCATATTCTTGAGTTCGATCTTGGGTTGATAGTTCATGTACAGATCGCCCTGCTCAATGGCTAGCTCTAAGTCCCGGATCAGGCGCAGTTCCCGCAGGTGCAGCTCATCACCGCCGGATTCGTAGACTGCGAATCGCTGGCCATTGTGCTCGGCGTTTTTCAGTGTCAGGTTTATTCGCCGCCGGACTTCATCCAGGGATTGCGCATCCTGGGGCAGTGTCAGAGCGGCAATGATAAGCTGGGGTTTGATCGGGCTCTCGTTGACCAGCATGCTGGACTCACAGTGGCTGCGCAGGGTGGTGATCAACTGTTGCAGTGGGTTTTCCTCCATTGCGGGAAGCAACGCAATGAACTCTTTGCCACCGGTGCGGGCGATGGTCCCTGAGGGGGGTAGCAGGCCCTTAAGACGCAATGCCGTGGCAATAATGAGCTGATCACCGATGTGAAAACCAAGGGTTTCGTTAATGGCATGAAAATCGCCAATGGAAAATCCCAGTAGTATCTGTTCTCGCTGTTGCTCGAAGGCGCTCTGAAGTTGCCTTTCAATAAATTTGCGGTTGGGTAAACCGGTGAGGTCGTCATGATAGGCGCTGTGGGTGATCCGGTTTTCCCGGTTGATGATGCGCAGGCGCATGTTGATCAGAGCGCGGCGTAACAGACTGATTTCCCCACCCCCACGATTGGGGGGCGGAGTGACGTCCCGCTGGTCGCCGATGTTCACAGCAAAGTCCGCCAGTTCCAGCACGGGCCGTACCAGTGCCCTGGCTGTCAGCAGCACCAACAGAGCGGCCACAGTAAGGGCAATCAATACCAGAATCAGTGTCTCCAGTGCCAGCCTGTAATAGCTCCCCATGGCATCGGCTCGGTCGGTCAGCACCAACAGGTTGATGGGCAACTCGGGTGGGCCACCCAGAACAATGCTGCGAGTGAAGTAACGGCTGCCATTGAAGAGATCCTTGCTACTGTTTGCCTCCCCCCCCATCGCCACTTCCAGAAGACTTTCATCCAGGCTGCCGGCCAGCAGGCGTTCTCCTGGGTGACTGCCCCGGGTGAACAGAATGTCGGTCTGGGTCAGTTTGCTGATGAAACCGGCAAAACCGTCATTGAGTTGAAAGCCGGCCACCAGCCAGCCCCGTATACCCGGGCCGCGCACCGGCACTATCAGTATCTGATAGGCTTCTTCTTGCCAGGTGTGCATCTGTGAGGCCGCACCGAGACGATGTGCCTCATCCAGGAGTTGCTGGAAGGGTAAAGGGGTGTTGTTATCCAGACCCTGAAGGTTAGCAATCAGCTGCCCTTCAGCATCCGTCAGCATGGCCAGATCGGCGCCAGCACGGGCAGCGTGATTTTCCAGGGCACTGGTTATGGTGGCCAGATCACGGCTGGCCATGGCGGATTTGAAGCCGAAATCCTGCACCACCACCTCGAGGCTGGATGTGACCAGCTGGGTGCGACTCTCGATGGTCTGCCGGGCTACGTTTTCCGCCACTTCAAGCTGGCGGTCTGCACGGGCTTTTTCCTCTTCAAAAAGGTTCAGCATCATCAGCCCTGCAATGCTGACGCTGGTGACGATTACCAGGGTCAGCATGGCCAGCATAAGGCGTCCGCGAAACCCGAGCGCTTTGCATTTACCCATTGGTCATCCTGAAAAGCGATCCTGTAGGCTATCAAAGCGTCCGCCACTCTTAGCGGGCCTCAGGTCTAATTCAATGGCGTGGCTGCCAGGACCAGGGAGGGAAACCTCCTGATAGGTAGAAGGATCCCGCATTCTGGTATGCCAGACCCTGACAGTAAGGGGGTAGGTGTTGGCGTCCAGTTCAGCAGCAGTAAAACGGACCTTGCCGTCTTCTGCGCTTTGGCCCAGGTGCTTAGTATCCGCCACGATAATAAACCCCTGCATTTGATCGTGGATATTGCACCCCAGTTCGACAATGCCAGGCCGGTCGAAGTGGACCGGCTTTTCGTGTTCCTGGGCGTAGAGTTCAAGCTCAAAGGTCTTGGGGGCAGAAAAGGAATAAACATGGTGATAGGTGTTGTCTTTGTTGGGGAAGGCGACACGGCTTCCCACTGGCGCCACCAGTACATGGGGGTCAAAGGCCCGGTGGCGCTGAATAACCTCAAGTGTTTCTGAGCCCTCTGCCGCCTTGGTTTGTGGCAGTAATACCACAGCGTCTGCAAGGGGTGACCCGGAGTCTGAGTCAATCAGGGTGATCTCCAGGGTTTGACCAGTGGCTGGCATTGCCATGGCAATTGCAGTAATCAGGACAACCATGAACGAAGTTCTTAATCTGATGCCTCCTTCAATGTGGCTCATGGCTGCTCCCTTTTAAGTTTAGGTAATATTAGTCCCATACGTGCATAGTGCACTGTTTATTCAATTATCGGACGGCTGGAAACGTAGTCTTTTTGTAAAGCCCATCCAGATCCAGCAGGAGGATCCCTGGCACAGGGATTGTTATACCCTCTTGGTTTTATCCGAAGGGCATCTGTCAGCTGCCTGGAATGTCTTATTTTTTTGAGTGCGCGTTTCCTGGCTAATCACAGTTGTGTGAGTTCTGCTTGATCCCCGTCAAAAAAATAGCGAAATGCTGCTCTATCATTATCTGACACTCTGCTTGAGCCAGTAATCCGGCACGAACAGAATTGGAGCATAAACGCTCTATTTTCAGGGGAGATTGTCATGTTGATAAAGGATGCAATGAGCAGCGAAGTAGTTTCATGTCTGGCCAGAACCTCACTGCAGGAAATCGCCATTCTGATGTGGGACAACGACTGTGGGGCTGTCCCGGTCGTCGACGACGAACAGCGCCCAGTGGGTATGGTTACCGATCGGGACATTGCCATGGCGGCAGCGCTTCAGTACAAGCCGCTGTGGGAACTCACCGCAGAGAACGTCAGCAGCAATAAGGAGGTTATCTGTTGCAAGGCGAGTGATGGCATTGCGGATGCACTTGGCCTGATGCAGAAGTTTGCGGTGCGCAGGCTCCCTATTATCAATCAGTACGGTCAACTGACTGGCATACTGTCAATGGGCGATATCCTGTCCTTCACCCAGGCGGCCCGGTCCCGGGCCAAGAAAACCAGCAACAGTAACATTGACGCGTCTGAAGTCATGGGTTTTCTCAAGCATGTCAGCGGACATCACAAAGCCCATAAAGTCATGCAGGCGGGTTGAGCGAAAGCCCTCCCATTCAGACAGGAGTGGCGGGACTATGGTGGAACCGGAAATAAGCCGTTTTCACCTGAGTGCGGGACGCGCCTCTTTTCGTGCTGCTTTGGCGGTTGTGTTGGTTTGCACCGCCATGTCTGGTTTTGCGTCTCAGCGTCCACCCCCAACCGCCGATCACTCGCAATTTGACGTGCTCAAGGGCCCCTTTGAGAACGCCCAGGATGTGACGCACGCCTGCCTGAGTTGTCACACCGAAGCCGGTAAACAGATCCGCGCAACCACGCACTGGACCTGGATATATGATCACGCCGAGACCGGCCAGGAATTGGGCAAGAGAAAGGTGATTAACAGTTTCTGTGGCATGGTGGTAACCAATGAACCGCGCTGCACTTCCTGCCATGTGGGCTATGGCTGGGAAGACATGAATCAACCCCCGCCCAAGGCGGATGCCGCCGTAGATTGCCTGGTGTGCCATGACACCACTGGCGATTACCGGAAATTCCCAACCCTGTCTGGCCACCCCACCTACATCCCCAGAGAATGGCCTGCCGGCAGCGGTAAAATGGTCTATCCCCCGGATCTGGAAACCATTGCGCGAAACGTGGGTGCCAGCGGCCGGGCCACCTGCGGTAGCTGCCATTTCTATGGCGGCGGTGGTGATGGGGTAAAGCACGGTGATCTGGATTCTTCACTGATTGACCCGCCACGGACTCTGGACGTTCACATGTCGAAAGGTGGGCTGGATTTTACCTGCGCCGACTGTCACACCAGCTGGGGGCACAACATTGCCGGCAGCCGTTATCACATTACGGCCAGCGATACAGCGGGTATTGATGTGCCACTGCGCCCGGCCCCCGGTCGTGCCAGCTGTGCATCCTGCCATGGCGTGACCCCCCACCGGCAGAAAAAGCTGAATGATCACGGTGACACCCTCGCATGCCAGAGCTGTCATATACCGGAATTTGCCCGGGGCGGGGTGCCCACCAAGACATGGTGGGACTGGTCCACTGCCGGGCAGTTGGATGAGGCGGGTGAGCCGTTTGTTGAGTACGATGAGTACGGCTATATCAGCTACATGAGTGAAAAAGGCCACTTCCGCAGCGAGGAAAACCTGGTGCCAGATTATGCCTGGTTTGATGGGGTCATGAGGTACACACTGGCCGATGAAAGGCTGAACGTTGAAACTCCCCCGGTGAGGATCAACCAGGCTGAGGGGCGCCCGGGGGATGGGAATTCCCGGATTTGGCCTTTCAAGATCATGCGCGGTAAACAGCCCTATGACACCGAGCTTGAAACCCTGCTCGCTACGCACGTTTTCGGCGAGAAAGACCGGGCACTGTGGAGCAACTTTAACTGGACGGAGGCGCTGCAGGCCGGCAGTGATTTATCCGGCAGGCCTTTCAGTGGGCACTACGATTTTATTGAAACCACGATGCACTGGCTGGTCACCCATATGGTGCCCCCGGCTTCTGAGGCGCTCAACTGTGTGGCCTGCCATAGTAGTGAAAGTCGGTTGGCCGGTGTTCCCGGTATCTATATGCCCGGTTATCACCGCAGCCACTGGTTGGATTTTGTTGGCTGGCTGCTGGTGACGCTGACCCTGGTGGCTGTTGTGCTGCATGGGCTGGCCCGTGTAGTGCTTAGAGCGAGGCGTGGGCCATGACGCGGGTAATGATCTATAAGCGGTTCGAACGCTTCTGGCACTGGTGCCAGGTGTTGCTTATTTTTACCCTGTTGTTCACGGGCTTCGAGATCCATGGGACCTATTCGGTACTCGGTTTTGCAGAGGCGGTCCGTTTCCACTCTCTGGCTGCCTGGGGGTTGGTGGTCTTATGGCTGTTCGTGGTGTTCTGGCTGTGTACCACCGGAGAATGGCGACAGTATGTGCCTACCCGGAAAGGCCTGTTTGCAGTGCTCCATTACTACCTGATCGGAACCTTTACTGGCGCAGCGCACCCTTATCGCAAAACCAGCAGGGCGAAACACAACCCACTCCAGCGCCTGGCTTACCTGTCTTTCAAGCTGGTCATTGTGCCGGTTATCTGGGTCAGTGGTTTGTTGTATCTGTTTTATCGGGACTGGCCGGTGACCCTGGCTGAGTCACTGGCCCTGGAAACCGTGGCCATGGTGCACACCGCCGCGGCTTTCGGGGTGCTGGTGTTTATCATCGCCCACGTTTATATGGCCACTATGGGGCCGACACTGACGAGTCTCATAAAACCAATGATCACCGGCTATGAAGATCTGGATGAAGAGGATTGACCTATCCACCGGCTTGAGCTGCATCTGACCCTAATCAGCCCGGGATCAATTGGGTGACGCTTTTTCCGGTACGCTCATGAAAGCTCGATACGATCCGTAATGCCACTGCGCAGGGCCAGCAGCATGGTCAGGTATTCCCGCAGCTGGCGGGTCAGCAGGAAATTTTCCCGCACAAACTGGCGTGCCTTTTCTCCCATCTCCTGCCCCCGCTCAGGCCGTTGCAGCAGGTAGCGAATGCGCAGCGCCGCCCCTTCGGGGGTATTGACCAGAAAACCGGTGTGGTAGTTAATCACCTGCAGGCGAATGCCTCCGGTGTCGCCACCAATAACGGGTTTACCTTTCCACATGGCTTCAGTGACGGTCAGGCCGAAGCCCTCCCGCAGGGATTTCTGCAAGACCACATCGGCACAGCGCTGGAGTGCATTAATGATGCGGTGGGCATCCGGCGCCAGTAACAGCAGGTGGATATCCCTGTCGTGGTTGGCCGCGTTTTGCGCCTCAAGGTGCACGGCTTCGCCTTCCGGGTCGTCGCTGGCAGTGCCGCCGGCCAGCACCAGTTGCAGGCCGGGCACGAACTTTCTGGCCAGCCGGAAGGCTTCAATCACCCCCAGTGGATCCTTGAAGCGGTCGAAGCGTGATACCTGCAGAATCATCGGTCGCTGGGGGTCGAGACCAAATTGCTGCTGCACCGCGGCTATTTCTTCCCGGCTCAGTTCCAGGTTCTTGTCACTAAGAGGGTCGATACTGGGGGGGATCAGGTACTCCGGGTGGGGCAGAGCCTGGGCGAAGGAGGCCAGAGAAAACACGCTGGCGTCATAGTCGGTAAGGAAGCGCCGCAGGTAGCGCCAGACATGGCGGTCCGGGTGGCTGGCGTCGATATGGCAACGCCACACCCAGGTGCCTTTGCGGTTCGGGCACAGCCCCAGCAGAGGGGCTGGTTGCGGATCGTGAATAAACACCATGTCGGCTTCTTCCAGCACCGGGCGCAAGCGCTCGGCGGTCCTGGCATTGGTCTCTTGATAGGCCCGCAACAGATGCTCGGGGATCACTGTGCGATGACCCTGCAAGCCATTATGAAAGGCCTTGGTGCATTGATAGAAATCCCTTTCCCCGGTGATCACTTCCCAGCGGGTATTGAGACCCAGCTCGCACATCAGGGGCACCAGCTTATGCAGAATTTCCGCCACGCCACCGCCGACCCGGGTGGAATTGACATGGACGACTTTCATGCCCCGCAGAGGGGCGGCAAGCTGGCGGAGCTGGTCAACGATATCCGTTCCAGCGACTTCGGCATAGGATTCAAGCAGGTTAGACATGGGTTGAGCTCCTGTGGGAATTGGCGAAGAGGGCGGCAAGCTGCTCGCGCAGTTCGCTCAGGGAAATGAAGTAGGGGTCGATGGCAGCCAGCCCCTGGGCTAATCCGGTGTAGCGTTGCCCCCATGCCGACAGCCAGGCACGGAAGTCGTCTTCACCCCGGGGCAGGCGTTGGCGGGCATCAATAAAATGGTAGAACACGCTGCCCGGTGACAGGCCGGCGATGACCTCGGCGAGCTGTTCCGGTTGCTCAACAGTGCGACCCGTGTCGAACACCACGATCTGGGAGCGGATAAACTGGAACTGCCTGTCCACCGGCGTCCACGGGTTCGCACTGTCTTCCTCCAGGCGTTGCTCCACCACATCGAGCAGGGCCTGGCGCATGTCTTCCGGGTTTGCAAAGCCTGATGGGTCGATGGCAGCAAGCCGTTCTGCCAGGGTGGCATCGTGCAGGGCATGTTTGGCCCACTCCCCCAGGTCGTTGCCGTATTCCCGCTCTTCAAATCCCGGGTGCAGCAGGCCGCCCCAGAAATGGTAATAGAGGCTGCTGCCGGGCACCGTTTTCAGGTGGTCCCGCAGTTCCTTGAGCGTTTGCACCTTATCTCCCGTGGCCAGGGCAATAAGGGCACAGTCCTTGATGGCAAAGGGCGTCAACGGGGCAGTGGGTGCATGGGCCATGGTTCTCTCCCTGTGTTGGTCATGATGGATCTACTGCCAGTATCGCCACGGATTCTCCAGGCATAAATATCGCCTCGTCCTCCAGCACCGCCCCGGTCCGTGAGGCCAGCAATAATTGCTTCGGCTGTCGCTGCGGGTAAGGGATGCGCTGCCGGGCTTGGGCTAAATTGCAGGCAATGAGGATTGTTGAGCGTTCTAACAGCAACCAGCGGGCATCCTCATCAAAGTGCACGTTACTCCTGGCAAGGCAGTCGTCAGTCAATGCCGGCGTGGCTCGGCGCAAGCCAATCAGTGCCTTGTGCCAGGCAAGCATGTGGGTGTGGGGGGGCAGCTTGCGTTCCGGCCAGTTCAGGCGGCAGGCCTCGAAGGTGTTCTGGTCCTGGGGATCGGGAAGACTCTCAGGGTCGATGCCGGTAGCGGCAAACTCGTTCCCCCGACCCTCCCGCACCTTTTGTGCCAGCACCGGATCCTGGTGGTCGGTGAAGTACTGAAAAGGGGTGCTGGCTGCCCACTCCTCCCCCTGAAACAATAGCGGTACAAAGGGTGCCGTCATTAACAGCGCCGCACCGATATGGAGTAAACCCTCAGAGAGAAGCTGTGCGCTGCGCTCACCGTGGGGCCGGTTGCCGGTCTGGTCATGGTTTTGCAAAAAGCCGATAAAGTGGCGCCCGGACAGTCCGCTGGGGGGACGACCGTGTCGCTGCTGACGGTATTGCGAATAGCGGCCATCGTAGACCAGGCCCTGGGTGAGCGCCTTGGCCAGGTCGGCCAGGTGACCGAAATCCTGGTAGTAGCCGCCCTTCTCGCCGGTCAGAACGCTGTGCAGGGCGTGGTGGAAGTCTTCGTTCCACATGGCATCCAGGCCGTAACCGCCGGCTTGTGGTGAGCCCATCAGGCGCGGATCGTTGCGGTCGTTTTCGGCGATCAGTACCAGGTGTCGCCCCAGCTGTGCTGCCAGCCCCTGCACGGCCTGGTGAAGTTGCTCGAGAAAGGGCAGGGCAGAGGTGTCGATGATGGCATGCACGGCGTCGATGCGCAGGCCGTCGATATGGTAGTCCCGCAGCCACATGAGGGCATTGTCGATGAAGAAATCCCTCACCTGATCGCTACCGGCCCGGTCCAGGTTGACGGCATCCCCCCAGGGGGTGTTGTAGGCGTCGGTGAAGTAGGGGCCAAAGCGGGCCAGGTAATTGCCCTCTGGGCCCAGGTGGTTGTAGACCACATCCAGGAGCACTGCCAGGCCCTTGCGGTGGCAGGCGTCCACCAGCCCCTTGAGACCCTCGGGGCCGCCGTAGGCATGGTGGGGAGCGTAGAGGTCGACGCCATCATAGCCCCAGCCCCGCTCCCCGGGGAATTCCGCCACCGGCATCAGCTCGACATGGGTAATACCCAGATCCACCAGGTGGTCCAGGTGCTTGATGGCCCCCGCAAAGGTTCCCTCTGGTGTGAAGGTGCCAATGTGGATTTCCTCAATAATGGCGCAAGCCAGCGGTGGCGCTTGCCAGCCGCTATCGCCCCAGGCAAAGCGGTGGTGGTCCAGGCAGCGGGACGGTCCATGCACACCCGCGGGCTGCCAGGGCGAGCGCGGGTCCGGAAAGGGCCCCTCGCCGTCCAGCAGAAAGCCATAGTCTGTGCCGTGGGTTACGGCGGTTAATTGCCACCAGCCACCGGTTAAAGGCTGCATGGCCCTTCGGCTGCCGGCGATTTCAACCTCGACTTGACGGGCATTGGGGGCCCATAGGTGAAGGTTCATGACTGCGCTGCCTCACGTTCGAGCAGCGCCACTGGAAACCGGGACAGTAGCCTGGCAATGGGCAGACATCCCCCTTCCAGGGTTTCCCCGGTCAGCGGGCTGTGCCAGCGACCGGTGGGTATCTGGATATGCGTGTCACCCCAGTCGCCCCCCAGGCTAATCACCAGGCGGGGCACCAGTGTCAGCACGCGGTTGCCCCGTAAAAAGGCGATGACATGATCGGCTTTGCTGCCCACCGCCTCCAGGGGGCTGTAGTCGCCGCCGGCACCGAAAGCCTGGGCACAGCGACGTCGCAGATGCAGGGCCTGGTGAATGAGCCACAGTTTGGTCAGCCCCTGGTGGGCGCGGGCGATGATCTGTTCGCAATCCAGCTCTGGCAGTTGCGCCAGCAGGGCGGTGCGAAGCTCGAAATCCACCGGTCGGCGGTTGTCCGGGTCCACCAGGCTGTGTTCCCACAACTCGCTGCCCTGGTAAATGTCCGGCACCCCGGGGGCGGTGCACTTGAGCAGGGTCTGAGCCAGACTATTGCTCTGCCCGGCAGTTTCCAGCGGGGCCAGAAATTCCTCAAGGTCAGCGCAAAAGGCCGCGTCTGCGAGTATCCCGGCCACGAAATCCTGCACCGCCGCTTCATAGTCCCCCTGGGGCTGGGTCCAGGAGCTATGCTGCTTGGCCTCGCGCAGGGCCTTCTCCATATAGTGGCCCATGCGGGCGCTATCGATAGGCCAGGCGCCCGCCAGCGTCTGGTAGATCAGGTATTCGGTGGCCGGGTCGGGGACATCCTGGCGGTGATACCGCCGGTTATGGTCCATCCAGCGGAGCACCACCTCGCCCCACTGTTCAGGAATCTCTGAGAGCACCATCAGACGGGCCCGCACATCTTCGCCACGCTTGGTGTCGTGGGTGGCTGTGGCCAACATGGAGTGGGGCCGGCTGGCCCGGGCCTGGCGGCAGGCCCGGTGAAACTCCGCCGGGGTCACGGCAAAATGGCCCGGGTCAGCGCCCACCTCGTTGAGACTCAGCAGGCGGGTATAGCGGTAAAAAGCGGTGTCTTCCATGCCCTTGGCCATGGCAGGCCCCGTCAATTGCTGAAAGCGCAGAGCCAGTTCGGTTTCCTGATCGCCGGGGCGCTGCAGCAACAGCAGCTCCTGCAGGAAGGTAAGCAGCTCAGGGTCCATCTCCGGTTGTCGGCTGCGGGCCCGGGCGAGGGCTTGCAGAATATAGCGCCGGTCTGTCTCCGACACACCCTCATCTGCGCTTCTCACATAGGTGCGGTAGACAGGAAAGCAGGTGGCGACGGTGAGCAGCGCCCGATAGAGTTGATCCCGGGTATAATCCCGGTGGCGACGGTGTCGCTCACAGATAGTGATGAACAGGGACGTTAGCCGGTTCAGTTCGCTGGCCAGCAGTTCCCGCAGTACCTGCTCTTTGCAGTGGAGCACCAGGGTGGGGAAGTCAGTGGTTTCGCCGGTGATTTTTTCAAGTAGCCGGGTCAGGGGCTTTTCGCCCCGTGGGTCTACAAACAGACCGCCCACCAGATTGAGAAAATCATACCCGGTGGTGCCGGCCACCGGCCAATCGGCGGGCAGACTTTCGCCCCGTGCAAGAATCTTTTCTGCCAGGATCCAGGTATCAGGGCAGCGCTGTGCCAGGCGATGAAAATACTGACCGGGATCCCGCAGCCCGTCGGGGTGGTCGACACGCAGGCCCTCCACCTGCCCCTGGCTTACCCAGGCCAGGGGCAGAGCGTGTACCGCCTGGAACACGTCTTCATCTTCCATGCGCAGACCGGCGAGTTCATTGATATCGAAGAAACGCCGGTAACCCAGGTCGTGCCTGGCCGTGCGCCAGAAGGCCAGTCGGTAATTCTGTCGGTCGATCAACCGGTCCAGTCGGTCGGGGTCTGTGTTGTAGCGCTCCACCGCGGCATCCATGGCGGCGGCCACTGACTTGTCTTCGCCACAGAGGCGGGTAAGCAGCTGCTGAATGACCATTTCATCCCGGTAACGGCGCTCCGCCAGGGTTGGATTGCAAATGTCGGGACGGGGAAGGCGGTTGCATGACTCGGCGATAAATTCCAGCAGTTCCGAGCCGGCCTCCTTTGCGGCCCCCCCCAGCAGCGCACCCAGGCTGGAGCAATCAAGAGGAAAAGTATGCTTATGGTAGTGGAGTGTGAAAACGCCATTATCCTGATTCAGCTGTAATTGCCGGTCTTCAAGAATTCGCCCGTAGTGATCGCCAAGTACCGGCAGCATGACTTTGTTGGGCCAGCGCTCCTCGGACGCCATCCAGTCCACGTCGAAGAATCGGGCATAGCGACTGGAAGGACCGTTTTTGAGGACATCCCACCACCAGGGGTTCTGGTCCCCGACGATGGCCATATGCTCGGGTACGATGTCCAGTACCTGGCTCATGTGCCATTTTGCGAGCACTGAACACAGGTGCCGGCGAGCGGTCTCCCCCCCCAACTGCTCGTCTACCTGGGTGGGATCAACCACGTCATAGCCGTGCTCGCTGCCCCTGGCTGACTGGAGGTATGGCGAGAGATAAAGGTGGCTGATACCCAGCCTGGCCAGGTAGGGAACGATTCGGGCTGCGTGCTCAAGCCCAAATGCCGGGCGCAGCTGCAGGCGGTAGGTGGCGACAATCCTGGCAGACATGTCGGGGCTCCGGCTTTTGCCATGACAGCCTTGTTGCTGTCAGTGGTTATACCTGTGTTCTGGTAACCCTTCACCTGTCGAGGCCAAGTGACAGCAGAGCGCTCAGTCCGCGAGCTGGGTGTTGGATGGATATTGAGCTGTGAGTTCGTTTTCCCATAATCGAACAAACTCATGGGTCCTGGCTTGACTACGGTCAAATTAGTGCAGGTTGTCCCGGCTTAGTATGACTTACTGTTCTTTCAGGGAGCCGTCTGTTCAATATTGCGGTAAAAACCTTGCCGCTGTTGCGGGCTGGGGGGAGCGCATTGTTGCCATAACTTGGGGGAGGAATAGCCGATGATCGAAGCGGGCTCCAGGGCCAGGGATGAAATGGAGCAAAATCACTGGCTTTTCAAACCGGTGCAGGTGACAGGGCAATGAAAGAAGATCCCGCCGTCAATCCCAATCAGCACCCACTGTATCCTCTGGAACCGGTGGAAATCGATGCTGTGATATTCGATCTCGACGGCGTGATTACCGACACCCGCTGCGCCCACGAAGCAGCCTGGAAACAGCTTTTCGATGAATATCTGGAAGAACATGTAAAAGCACATCAGTCTGGCTGCGGGTCATTCAGCCATGAGGATTACAGGGAATATCTCGACGGCAAGCCTCGCTATGAAGGGGTGCGTGATTTTTTGGCCTCCCGACACATCCAGCTACCCTGGGGCGATCCCGCCGATAGCCCGGAGCAAGAAACGGTTTGCGGTCTGGGCAACCGCAAAAACCACTACTTCAGCCAATGGCTTGAAAGCCATACCGTAGACACCTTTGCGGATGCCCTTGATGTTTTGCAAAGGCTCTACAGGGCCGGTGTCAGAACAGCGATTATTTCAGCGAGCAAAAACTGCGAAGCCGTGCTTGCTAATGCGGGCATTACGGATTTGTTTGCGGTGAAAGTGGACGGCGTTGATATGGCTGAGCAGAGCCTGCCGGGCAAGCCTGATCCTGCCATCTTTCTGCAGGCCGCACAGCGGCTTGGTGTGAGCCCTGAGCGGACGGTCGTTGTTGAAGATGCGCTCGCCGGTGTAAAAGCGGGAGCCCGGGGCGGTTTTGCCCTGGTGGTTGGCGTCAACCGGGGTGAATCGGGCCACGCAGAGGCACTGCGACACTACGGTGCGGATGTGGTTACCAACACACTGACCGAACTGCTGAAGGATCCGCAACCCGGTGTCTTGTCTGCGCCTGTTGAAGAAATCGCGCTGTTCCGGGAAGCCCGAAACGCGGTCAGGGCGCGTTTGCGTAACAAACATATCGCTCTGTTTCTGGATTATGACGGTACTCTGACCCCGATCGTGGAAGACTATCGCAAGGCGCAATTGAGTTCGACAATGCGCGCCACCATCAGCGAGCTTGCCCGCAGCTGCACCGTGGCTGTTATCAGTGGCCGGGACCTGGACGATGTCCGCAAGCTGGTGGGCCTTGATCAGGTGTTCTACGCAGGCAGTCATGGTTTCGATATTGCCGGCCCCAAGGGCTGGCATGTGGAACTTCAGCAGGGAAAAGAGTTTCTGCCTGACCTGGATGCCGCTGAGGCCGGTTTGAGGGAAAAACTCCGGGAGATTGGCGGCGCCTCTGTGGAGCGCAAAAAATTCTCCATCGCTGTCCACTACCGGCAGGTAGCAAGCGATGATGTGCTGTCAGTGGAAGAGGCGGTGGACAGGGTGCTGTCTGAGCATCCCCGGTTGCGCAAATCCTCCGGTAAAAAGGTCTTTGATGTGAAGCCCCGCAGCCACTGGAACAAGGGGCAGGCGCTGCTGTGGTTGCTTGAGAGATGCGACCTTGGAGGGGACGATGTGGTGCCGATCTATATTGGCGACGATACCACGGATGAAGATGCGTTCCATGTGCTGAGGCAGGCCGAAAGAAACGGTGGTGACGGCATAGGTATTATCGTGGGGGATGACAGCGGGCGCCCAACCCTGGCCCATTACGCCCTGGAAGGCACTGATGAGGTGGCCGATTTTCTCCAGTGGCTGGTCGCGATCACTGCCACAGGAGCCAAGGGATGAGCGATAAGGGGTGGCTGCTGGAGTATGCGGGATACGAGCCTGAGCATGAGGGGCTGCGGGAGACGCTGTGCGCCCTTGGCAATGGGTATTTCTGCACCCGGGGCGCGGCCCCCGATGTTATAGCCGATAAGGTTCATTATCCGGGTACCTATCTCGCTGGCGGCTACAACCGGCTGACCACTGAGATTGAAGGTCGCGAGATCGAGAACGAGGATCTGGTGAACCTCCCCAACTGGCTTGTTCTGATGATTCGGGTCGATGACGGCCCCTGGCTGCAGCCGGACCAGGTGTCCTTTGTGGATTATCGCCAGGTGCTGGATCTTCGCCGGGGTGTGCTGACCCGCATACGCCGTTTTCGCGACTCCCAGGAGCGCACCATAAGGGTCGAGGAGCGGCGTTTTGTCAGCATGGTGAACCCGCATCTGGGTGGCCTGGAAGTGACCATTACAGCGGAAGACTGGTCAGGCTGCCTGACCCTGCGCTCTGGCCTGGACGGGACGGTCACCAATGCAGGGGTGGCACGTTATGGGAATCTGAATGGGCAGCATCTGGAACCGTTGGATGGGGGGGCGCTGGGGGAAGACACCATCTGGCTGAGAAGCCGAACCGTGCAATCCCGGGTCGAGATCGCCCAGGCAGCACGAACCTGCCTTTTCCATAACGGCAACGTTGTGCAGCCGAATCGTGCCACAGACCTACGCCATGATCGTGTTGCCCAGGAAATCGTCGTTGATGTAGCGGCGGGAGATACTATCAGGGTTGAGAAAATGGCTGCGATTTTCACCTCCAGGGACCGGGGGATCTCAGAGCCGCTCATTGCAGCACAGGATGAAGTCAGCGGGGCTGATGATTTCAGTGCACTCCTCGCCGGCCATGAACAAGCCTGGAAGCACCTGTGGGAACTGTTTGAGCTGGAGATCGACAGTGACGGCGGCGTGGAACTCTCCACGAAACTGCGACTGCACATTTTTCATCTGTTGCAGACCGTCACCCGTCATACCAGGGATCTGGATGTGGGTGTGCCCCCCCGGGGCTGGAACGGGGAGGCTTATCGCGCACATATCATGTGGGATGAATTGTTTATATTCCCCCTTCTTCTTGCCCATTCCCCCGCCAGTTGCCGGGCTCTTTTGCAGTATCGTTATCGTCGATTACCCGCTGCGCGACAGTTGGCCCGGGAGGCGGGATACCGTGGGGCCATGTTCCCCTGGCAGAGCGGCAGCAATGGGCGGGAAGAAAGCCAGGTGCTGCACCTTAACCCGAAATCGGGTCGCTGGATTCCCGACAACAGTAACCGCCAGCGTCACGTCAGTTCCGCTATCGCCTACAACCTCTGGCACTACTATGCCATGAGCGGCGATGGTGCGTTTATGGAGGAATGGGGCGCCGAAATGCTGATCGAGATCGCCCGCTTCTGGGCCAGTATTGCTTCCTGGAATGGTAAGCGTGGGCGTTATGACATCCGCGGCGTGATGGGACCGGATGAGTACCACACCGCTTACCCCGGCGCCGACCCGTCCACAGAGGGCGGGCTGGATAATAATGCTTACACCAATGTGATGGCGGCCTGGGTGCTCACCCGCGCATGCCAGGTACTGGACATCCTGCCGCCGGATCGTGCCCGCCAGGTTCGTGAAGAACTGCATATCACCAGTGAGGAAATCGAACAGTGGCATGATGTCAGCCGTAAGCTGTTCGTTGCTTTCAATGAAGAGGGAATCATCAGCCAGTTTGAAGGTTACGACGACCTGAAAGAGTACGACTGGAAAGGGGCCCGGGAAAAATACGGTGATATCCACAGACTTGACCGTATTCTCGAAGCCGAAGGGGATGACACGAATCACTATAAGGCGTCAAAACAGGCGGATGTTCTGATGCTGTTCTATCTGTTTACGGCAGAAGAACTGCAGCGCATTTTTGAACAGTTGGGTTATCCGTTTGACCCACACAGCATACCGAAAAATGTGACTTATTATCTGGCCAGAACCTGCCATGGTTCGACCCTGAGCTGGGTGGTGCATTCGTGGGTGCTGGCGCGAACCGATCGGCCGCACTCCTGGAGATTGTTTCAGAATGCCCTGGACAGCGACATCAGCGACATTCAGGGGGGCACGACAGCGGAAGGTATCCATCTGGGGGCAATGGCCGGCACCGTGGATCTGATTCAACGCTGTTATCTGGGCCTTGAAGTTCAGGGTACTGTGCTTGTGTTCAACCCTACCTTGCCGGAGCAGATTCATCGCCTGAAAACCTGCCTGTGGTACCAGCGTCAGAGACTGGACCTCGAAGTGACGAAAGACCTGCTGCGGGTCAGCAGCCGTCAACTCATAGCAGCTCCGATCACCATTGCCTACCGGGGCCTGTTTCATACGCTCAATCCTGGCTCACACTATGAATTCCGGCTTATCAACCCCCGGGTACTTGACCCTCGCGATAATCACAGCGGGACGCTGAACACACGATAAAGGAGTTAAAGTGATGAAAGATGAACATAGCCTGATTTTTTGGTTCGAAGACCTCGGTCGCAGCGATGGTGACAAGGTGGGCGGTAAGAACGCCTCCCTGGGGGAAATGGTCAGTCAGCTGCAGGCCTCTGGAGTGCAGGTGCCCTCGGGTTTTGCCACCTCGGCAGCTGCCTATTGGTTTTTCATCGACCACAATGGGCTGCGTAAAAAACTGACTGAGGCAATGGCCAATCTGAAGAAAGACTACAGCAACCTCGCCGAGGTGGGGGGGGCTGTGCGGAAAATGATCCTCAAGGGGACTTTTCCCGGCCCTTTGGCGGAAGCCATAAGCCAGTCTTATCGGGATCTTGCCCTGCGCCTGGAACGGGACGATCCTGACGTGGCCGTGCGCAGTTCGGCTACCGCTGAGGATCTGCCGGAGGCGAGTTTTGCCGGGCAACTGGAGTCTTTCCTGAATGTTCGCGGCGAGCAGGACCTGCTCAACACGGTGCAACGTTGCTATGCCTCACTGTTCACCAATCGGGCCATTGCCTACCGGGAAAACAATGGCTTTGATCACATGGAGGTGGCTCTGTCCGTGGGCGTGCAGCAGATGGTGCGCTCCGACCTGTCTTCCTCCGGGGTGATGTTCTCCATTGATACGGAAACCGGATTTCCCAATATCACCCTGATAACCGGTGCCTGGGGGCTGGGGGAGACGGTGGTCCAGGGCATGGTTGACCCGGATGAATTTCATGTCTTCAAGCCATTACTGGATATTGACGGTGTGCGTCCCATTGTTGATAAAACCCTGGGCCAGAAGGCCCGCAAAATGATCTATGGCAAAGGTAAATCCCCCACCAAGCTGTTGGATACCAGCAAGCAGGAGCGCGCCACCTTTGTGCTGGATGACGACGAAGTCCTGCAGCTGGCCCGCTGGTCCAGTGCTATTGAGAAACACTACGGCCAACCCATGGATATGGAGTGGGCGAAAGATGGCGAGACAGACGCCCTGTATATCGTGCAGGCCCGGCCCGAAACCGTTCAGTCCCGTAAAGAAGCGGCGACGCTCAAGTCCTATCACATGAAGGAGGAAGGGAAGCGTCTGGTGACTGGTCTGGCCGTTGGGGATTCCATCGCGGCGGGCAAGGTCCTGCGCCTGGAAAGCCCCGATGAGATAGACCGCTTCGAGGATGGGGCGGTGCTGGTTACCGGCATGACGGACCCGGACTGGGTACCCATCATGAAGCGCGCCTCTGCTATTGTCACCGATCGGGGTGGTCGCACCAGCCACGCGGCCATCGTCAGCCGGGAACTGGGGCTGACGGCCCTGGTGGGGGCCGGTAATGCCACGGAGAAACTCAAGAGCGGGCAGATGGTTACGGTGTCCTGTGCCGAGGGGGATGAGGGGGTGGTTTATGAGGGGGAGTTGGAGTTTGAGGAGCGGGCACTCGACCTTAGCGACATTCCCGAAACCCGTACCAAGGTGATGCTCAACCTGGCGAACCCATCCTCCGCCTACCGCTGGTGGCGCCTGCCCGCTGATGGTGTGGGGCTGGCGCGGATGGAGTTCATTATCGGCAACATGATCAAGATCCACCCCATGGCACTGGTGCGCTACGAGACCCTGAAAGACAAGGCCACCAGACGTCGAATTGACCAGTTGACCTTGGGTTACAGGGACAAATCCGAGTATTTTGTCGACACCCTGGCCCGGGGCATGGCCCGGATAGCAGCGGCGTACCACCCGAAACCGGTGATTGTGCGCATGAGCGATTTCAAAACCAACGAATACGCCGGCCTTATCGGTGGTGCGGCATTTGAGCCGAAGGAGGAAAATCCGATGCTTGGATGGCGCGGTGCCTCCCGTTATTACGATGAAGGTTACCGTGAAGGTTTTGCCCTGGAGTGCCGTGCGGTGCGCCGGGCCCGTGAAGAGATCGGCATGGACAATATTGTCATCATGATCCCCTTTTGCCGCTCCCCCGCCGAGGCGGATAAAGTGCTGGCGGTGCTGGCCGAAGAAGGTCTTGTGCGGGGCAAGCATGGCCTCGGGGTTTATGTCATGGCTGAACTTCCGTCCAATGTGTTTCTCGCGGAAGCCTTCGCTGAGCGCTTTGACGGCTTTTCCATTGGCTCCAACGACCTGACTCAACTGGTGCTCGGTATCGACCGTGACAGCGACCGGCTGAAGAACCTGTTCGACGAGCAGAACGAGGCAGTAAAGATGGCCATTGCTGATCTTCTGGAAAAGGCGAAACGCTCCGCAACCCCTGTGGGCTTCTGTGGCCAGGCCCCCAGCGACTACCCGGCATTTGCCCGTTTTTTGGTGGACCACGGCATCGACTCGATTTCGGTGACCCCAGACAGCTTCCTGGCCGTGAAGCAGAAGATCGCAGAGGCAGAACTTACCCAGGTTCCTTCAAGCGAATACGAACAGAGCAAGGAGCCCGCCCAGTAGCGTATACACAAGGGTGACATGCAGGGTCCGACGCAGCACTTCCCCTTCTTTGCCGGAGAGCCCCACCACGGCACTGGCGGCGATAATGTTGTGGGGGGCAATGAGGTTGCCAATGGCTGCGCCAAAGCCCTGGGCACCTTGCAAAGCCAGGGCTGAGTGGCCGGAGCGCTCAGCGCTGGCCTGCTGGAATTCGCTAAACAGAATGTTGGAGGCGGTTGCGGAACCGGTAACGAAGGTGCCGAGCACCCCCACAAAAGGCGCAAACAGGGGCCAGAGGCTGCCCGCTGATGCGGCGGCACTGATTGCCAGTGTTTCAATCATCTGTGAATGCACCATGATGCGGGACAGGCCAAGCATGGCTGCCAACGCCAGTGCTACCGGCACCAGGCGGCGCAGGGCCCGGGACATGGCACCTGCCAACTCGGCTTTCATTTTGCTGCCAAGCAACTTGCGCTGCCACCAGGCCCCACCGATAAAGCTGATAAAAAGCAGCGTGCCGGGGTGATAGAGATAGGCGACCCGACCCTCAAAGACAGTAAACTGCCATTGCAGGACGATACTGCTTAAAGTCCCCTGAATGGGCGGTATCAGTCTCGTCAGCAGAATCAGACCTATTAGCACCAGATAGGGGGCGCCGGCCCTCGCCAGTTCACCAATGCCCTGGGGTTGTTGGTACCTAGCCCGGTCTGTCCCTTGGTGTTTTCGCCACAACAATAAGCCAGCTACAAAAATCCCAGCCCCCACCAGAGCGCCTCCCAGGGTGGGCAGCTCTGGTCCCACGTATCGGGCAATCAGATAATAGGGCAACAAAAACAAAACGGCGGCGGCGAAAGTCCAGAACCACACCGATCGATGTAACGTGACTTCCCGGGGGACTGCCTGATTAATGAAAAGCATCACAAAGAACGCCATCAAAAGGCCAAGCAGGCCGTGATAGGCTGCAATGGAAGTGGAAAGCTCCAAGGCGCTGAATGGGGACGCGGCAACGAGGGGCAGTATTGGTGTACCAATAGCGCCGAAAGACACGCCAATACCGTGGCCGATAAGAACAATGGTCACTGACTCGACTTTGCCAAAGCCCATGCTGACCAGAAAAGGTGCAGCCAGCGCAGCCGCGGTGCCAAAGCCTGCTGCACCTTCCATAAATAAGGCGAAAAACCAGGCGATCAGTAAGGCGGTGAGGCGCGGGTCTGCAGAAAGGTTACCGATGGCATTCTGTATTCTGGTTATCGCACCGCTGGCCTGCTGCAGCTCATAAATGCACAGGGCAGGGAAAATAATCCAGAGGATCGTTGCGGCACCGAATACGGCTTCTGCCAGAGCGCCAGCCAGGGCTCCTGTCATACCCAGCTCTGGTAACACCCGGGTGCCGAAACCAAAGGCCAGGGTTGCCAGCACGACTGTCAGCAACAATCCAGCGCTGCCTGCACTGGCCGCTGACCAGCGGAACCCCAGCATCAGCACCAATATAACCAGTATCGGCAAGCCGGCCAGCAGAGTCTGAATCTCGGGCTCCATCAGGAAACATGTTCTGTGGTTACACAGTGCATTTCACCACTGCTGTTTTCATAGGCAGCGATATTGGACAATGTGACCTGGGCAATAGCGGTAAGGGCTTCTTGGGTAAAAAACCCCTGGTGGCCGGTAATCAGCACATTGGGGAAGGTGAGCAGGCGCATAAAAACGTCGTCATCAATAATTTCCTGGGACAGGTCGGAAAAAAACAGGTCACTCTCTTCTTCGTAAACATCCAGCCCGAGGTAGGCGATTTTCCGGGACTTCAGGCCTGTGATGATGGCCTGTGTATCCACCACTTTGCCCCTGCTGGTATTGATCAGCATGACCCCTTGTTTCATTTGGCTGACTGCGTTGTCATCAATCAGATGGCGGGTTTGCGGTATCAGCGGGCAATGCAGGGAGATAATGTCCGACTCCCGGAATAACTGATCCAGCTCCACGTAATGGGCGAACTGCCGGACCTCTGGGTCTGGATCAGGGTCACTGGCGAGTATCCGGCATCCCAGGGAATGCATGATGCGGGCAAAAACATGGCCAATTTCCCCGGTGCCTACAACCCCCACGGTTTTTCCCCGGATATCAAACCCCAGCAACCCATCCAGGGAGAAGTTTCCTTCCCGCACCCGATTGAAAGCGCGATGGGTTTTGCGGTTCAGGCCCAGAATCAGAGCCAGCGCATGCTCTGCCACTGCGTGGGGTGAATAGGCCGGCACCCGGACTATTGTCATCCCGAGTTTGTCGGCACAGTGCAGATCCACATGATTAAACCCTGACGAGCGCAGTGCGATCAGTCTTGTGCCCTGGCGGTGAAGCGCATGCAGGACAGGGGCACTCAGGTCGTCATTGACAAAGGCACAAACAGCGGGAAAACCATCTGCAAGAGAGGCGGTATCCGGGATTAATTTAACTTCAAAAAAGCACATATCATGGCCGAATTGAGCGTTGACGGTGTTGAGAAACTCCCGGTCGTACTCTTTTGTGCTAAAAACGGCAACTTTCATGGTCTGCTCCTGAGCCGGGCTCACAGGTACTGCTTGCAGGGCCCTGATGTTGAAAACGGATGAATAGCCCATTATTTCAGTAACCCGTGTGCTCTCCTTTGACCACCATCAATGCCCCGGTATTCCGCTCAGGGAATAGTAGGGTTCAAGGATGGTTTTTCGTGGGGGCTGTAAAAACAGTCCTTGCTACTACTTGTTGCCGGTGTGCGTAGGCGTTGCATGGAATATGATTATCCATGCTGCGTTTTTTGGCGTTCAGGGTGAGATGAAATGAAAGATATCAGTACTAATCGTGAGCCCGCTGAATTGCGTCAGATTTTGGATTATCTTGGTGTCGCTGCTTTCGTGATTGATGTGGTGTCGGCTGATGAGTTTCGCCTGGCTGCAATCAATGCTCGCCATGAGCAGCTTAGCGGGATGAAGCACAGCGAGGTGGCCGGGCGCAGTGTCGATGAGTTGCTTTCCCCAGAGATGGCTGCAGCGATCAAGATCCGGTACCGCCGTTGTGTCGAAAGCAAGGCCGCCACTGATTATCAGGAGACCCTGGATCTTCCCATCGGCAAGACTTACTGGCAGACGACCCTGGTGCCTTTTTTTGGTGAATCTGGTGAAGTCACTCGGCTATTGGGTACCGCCGTTGAAATTAGTGATCAGATGCGCTTAAAGCTGGAAACACGCTATCAATCCACTGTAATGAGTGCCTACCTGGATGAGTCGACGGACGGCATCCTGGTGGTGGATGCCAACAACCAGATCAAAACATGGAATCGCCGGTTCCTGGAAATATGGAATATTCCTGTGGACATCATGCAGGCCGGCGACGGCGACGCGGCGCTGCAGGCCGTTCTCAAGCAGGTGCATGCCCCCGATAGGTTTGTGCAGCGCATCAGGAAACTCTACACCTTGCTAAAAGAGGACGAACAAGGGGTTTGCATCAAGATGAAGGATGGCCGGGTACTGGAGCGCAATTCCCAGGGCCTGCATGGAGCCGCGGGAGACTACTGGGGCCGTATCTGGTTCTATCGGGATGTTACCGATCTACAGCGCATGACAGAACATCTCCAACACATGTCGCAAACAGACCCGCTGACAGGAATCCCTAACCGCTGGACGCTGAGCGAGGCGCTGGAGAAGGAATACCGCAGGGCGCAGCGCCATGGTCATCACCTCAGCGTGCTTATGCTTGATTTGGACCATTTCAAGCAGATCAATGACCGCCATGGTCACGGCACCGGAGATGCCGTACTCAGGGAGTTTGTTCAGATTGTGATGCCCGAAATTCGCACCAGTGACTGTTTTGCCCGCATGGGTGGCGAAGAATTTGTCATTCTTTTGCCGGAAACCAGTTTGAGTTCGGCCCGTCAGCTGGCTGAGCGACTGTGCCGGGCTGTTGCCGCGTATACATTTAACAGCGCCGATAACGGTTTCACCGCTACGGTGAGCATCGGTGTAGCGACACTCAGGAGAAATGATGATAACCCGGAGCATTTGCTCAGTCGTGCAGACCAGTGTCTTTATACCGCTAAATCCGAAGGCCGTAACCGGGCTCACCCAAGTGGCGATAGCGAAGATTGAGAAAGCCAATACATGACCCGAACGGGACACCAGGCATTACTTGCCCTGGTCACCGAATGCTTTACCGTGAAGCTCGCGAAAGCTGTCGAGAAAGTAGCCCACCACGCGACGGGGTTCATGGATCATGCTGGCATCCGTTATGAGTCCAAACTGCACAGTTCCGGCATAACTCATTATGCTCAGGCCGACCCCCAGATGTCCGGATTGCGGTACCCAGACCAACGGCTGCAGGATGCGTGCCCCGGCGATGGTCATCGGGGATGTTGGCCCAGGCAGGTTGGTCATCACCAGGGAGGATTTGTCACTGATCTGGTCCAGGGCAAACTTCTCAAGGGCCGCAGGGCCTAAGCCCAGGAGCTCCAGCAGGCCAAATGTCACCTTCGGCTGGGCGGAGCCTTTGACGTCCGTCAGCGCTTTTTTGACCTTGTGGAAACGTTTGATTGGATCGGGTTCATCCAGCGGCAGCTCCACCAGAACCAGACCGAACTGGTTGCCCAGTGATTTGATGGGCACGTCTTTGGGGCGCAGGTTGAAGGGAATGGTGACGTGGATGTTGCCCTTGATGTAGCGGTCCACCTCCCCAAGGTAGCGCCTCAGGGCGCCGGCAACACTGGCCACGAGCACGTCGTTGACGGTAGCTTCCAGCTGATGGGCAAGTTCTTTTACCTCAGCAAGAGATAAGGGCTCGGCCCAGGCGATCCGCTTGCGTCCTGACAGCTTGGCATGCAGGCGGGTGTCCGGGTCTCTGGGCATCATGCCGAGATGGCCGAGCTCCTCGGCGATGTGTTGGCCCTCCTTGAGCCAGTGCTTTATGTGCTCAGGATGGCGCGCCACCGCCATGCCTTCCTCCAGCAGCTCGTGCCCCAGATGCATTCCCTGCCGGGCGAGCTGCCCCACAGAACCGATCAGGGACTGAACCAGGTTTTCTGCTTTGTGTGGATGGCTTTGGGGTTGCGCAACCTGGCCTTCATCGGTGAGGGACATCAGCACCTGAACCAGGGCAAGCCCGTCTGCAATACAATGATGCAGGCGGGCCACCAGCGCCGCTCCGCCGCGATAATGATCCACCAGATGGAATTGCCAGAGTGGATGGCGGACATCCAGTGGGGTGCTGGCGAGGTCCGCAACCAGTTCCTCCAGGGCTTCCTGGTCGCCGGGATCGGGCAGGGCGATGTGATGCAGATGATTCTCCAGGCTGAAATGGGGATCCGCCTCCCAGAAGGCCCGGCCATCGTGTTCGACGACGCGCTGGGAGAAGCGGTTGTAGCAAAGTAACCGTTCTTCCAGCAGCTTGCGGAAGTGCTCCAGGTTCACCTGTCTGTCGAGCACGAGAACACCGGTGATCATCATGGGGTTATCGTCCCGCTCCATGTGCCACCAGGCGGTGTCAACGGCGGTCATCAGTTCCGGCCTGTCACTCATGCATCATCCCCGATGTTCCCTGGACAAAAATCTAACCTTGCTGAAGATTCCGGCAACCAAAGATGTCTTATGAATGCCCGGTTTGTTATTGCTCCTGACAGACTACCAATTACTGCCTCGAACGAATTGATCTGGGTCAACACCGTCCTTACTTAAGCCCCACCTTACTGAAACCCATGCAACGCCTTGCCACGTCACCGCTCCAGTTCCGCCAGTTGTTGCTCAATCCGCTGCAATTGGCTTTGTTTGCTGTTCAGTGCCTGTTGCAGGCGTTGCAGGTCATTGCGGGCCTGAGTGATGTTTTCATTGCCTTTCGCCTGCAGGGCCCTGTGGGTCTGCTCTGCGTTTTGCAGTTCTGTATCGATTTCCGACAGGGCGCCCTGGAACACGTTACGGGCCTCTTTCTGAGTGGCACGGTTTGCCTGAGTACTTTCTTCACTCAGTGCAGCCAGCTGCTCACGGTAGTGTTGTGTGGCGACCTGCAGGGCTTCTCTGCGCTGCTCCCTGGCGGCTGCTTCTTTTTCACTAATGGGCGCAAGTTGGTCGCGGTAGTGGGTTTCGATGGTTTGCCGCTGGTTCTGCAGTCGGGTTTGGGCTTCGCTATTGAAGGCTCTGAACGCGTCGCGCTCCAAACGGCTTCGGGCGTCTCTGATATCTGCCTGGTGCTGGTCCCGGGCCTGATTAAGACGCTGTGACCGTTGTTGCTGAGCCGATGCCCGTTCTTTGCGATTGGCTTCAACCTGGTCACTGTAGGCGGCTTCGATCTCCCCGATCCGTTGCTGATGGGTTTCCCTTAATGCCGCTTCCTGTTGGGAGCGTTCAGCCCGAAGTTCCACGTTGCTTTTCTGCAGTCCCTGCCGGTGTTGCGCGTTCAGCTGTTGACGCTGTTCCCGGTTGGCCTGCTGGATGCTGGCCAGTGTCGCCGAGGATTCACTGAGCGCCCTGGTATGGTCTTTCCGCAGCTGTTCCAGGGCTGCCTGTGCCTCGCGGACGGCTTGCTGTTGCTGGCTGATCTCCTGACTGAGTGACTCACCGTTGTCCTTGGCGCGTTTGATCAGGTTACGGTAGGCGGAGGTTCCCATGACCACATGGTTCCCCTGGAAGGCGGAGGCGGGACGGCCGCCGTCATCCGGGTAGCCGCTCTCCATGTAGAAGTCCGAATGCCAGTCGCCGCCATAGAGGACCAGCTCACCAATACCGTGCACATTGAATCGCTGGTTTTTTTTCTGCACCTGCTCCAGTACCGGGCTGCTGAGAAGACTGGCACGTTGCTGATACAGGTGCTCGGCGGGGTAAATGGTGGCCTCGTAACGGACCTGATAGACCGGTTGTGCCTCAGTGCCGACATTTTCCCTGGCAATCACCTTGAACTGGCGGGCTTCCCAGGGGGGCAGGTTTTCTTGAAGATACTGGGTGAAGGCTTTGCTGACATCCGGCCCATTGTTACCACTGCAGGCAGTGAGCAGGAAAAGCAGGACAATTAATATTGCCAGGGAGCGGGTGGAGGTTTTCATGGTCTGAACATCCTTTGTTAGCCATTGCACTGCCAGGCCATGGACGTCAGCGGATTGCCCCATAACTGGCTGCAATCGCTGTCAGGCAGGGCTGACTACCACCGTGTGCTTCGCTGCAGTTGATGAAATGAACTCCTCGAAAAGTTTAAAATAAAACCTGTATAACTAGTAATGATTCATGGGCATTAACTTGAAGTGGTTCTCAAATTTTACCCGGTCAACGGACAATGAAAACCGATACCTTGCTGCGCTTAACAATGGTTGCGCCATTGGAGTGCACAATATGCAACCTGTCGCCGATACCCGGTGCATGAGATGCCATAACGACCAGGTCCGTGCCGGTTTCCTCAATCACTTTGAGTAACTTTTCGTCCAGTTCCACTGCCGTGTCAGGACTTTCTATCACCCGACTTTGGGTATCAATCCCATGGGCCTGTCCCTGTTCCTGAGCAAATAGCGCCAGTTTTTGGGTTAATTCTTTTGGGTTATGGGCTGCAGCCGAGGGTGCCGTATTGGTAACAGTCGCATAACAAAGTGTGGCGTTGTAGTGTTTGGCCATATCGATGGCGGTGTTTAATGCTTTAGCCATCTTGTCTGTATGTGACAGGTCTACTGGTACCAGAATTTTACTGTACATAACGCACATCCTCGATAACGGTAAGGCAATAAAGGGCCACTTGAAAACGGGTAGTTGTATTTAACATGCTATATGTTGCTGTGCTCCTTGCATTGATCTGTATCATGATTGTGGACTGACGGCCTTCAGGTGCATTCCCCTCCCCTCCCGGTTCTATGAAGGTTGGTTGATACAGGTCAACCGCCTTATCCAGCCTTTGATATACATTGGCTATTCAGGCCCTGCTGTTATTGCATCACCACTGGTGGCATTCAACAGGTCCCTTTAGTGTCACCAAGGAGAGTGGACATGATGTATGACATCCCCGAAAAGTTGCTGGTTGCTGTGGACGGCTCAGGTGGGTCCAGCGGCTCTGTTTCCCTTGCCTGCGCCATGGCCTCTGGTCTGGGTATTCCTGTGGAACTGGTATTTGTGTTCCAGGCCGGCAGCGACTTACTGGTGGGTTTGCCCGGAGGGGGTATTGGCCGTGCCGATCGCCAGTATTTTATTCCCGGCGCCATTGAAAAACTGCGGGAAGAGGCGACAAAACATGTTTTCCAGGTGGCCAGAGAATCCGTAGGGGATAGAGAGGTTGTGATTGAGGAAACCGTGCTGTCGGGTACCCCTGCGGATCAATTGCTGAAGCACGCCAGTGACACGCCAGGCGCAGCCATTGTGATGGGGCGCCGTGGCCAGTCCGGCCTGACGGAGCTGATTATGGGCAGTGTCAGTCAGCGGGTGATACATAAGGCAAAGTGCCCGGTGATTTTGGTGCCGTAACCCAGGTGCAATAACATTTAACCCTGAAACCTCCTGCGCCATAGCAGTATGGTGCCATGCACCGGCAGGTAGACCAACGCCGGCAGCAGAATTATCAGCAATGGCAGGTACACCTGAGCCGGCAAGCCCTGCAGTGCCTCGAAAGGCGGGTGGGCCCAGTTGATGTGGCGCTCTGGATCAGTGAACAGGTAGCTGGCAAGGATCAACAATACGGTAATGGCGGTTTGCAGGGGCAGTGCCCGGGGGGCGTAGCCGAGGCGGTATACCCCATAGACACAGACCGGTGGTAAGAACACGTGGTAGAGGGAGAGCAGGCGCAGCCAAAGGGGCAGGTCACTATCAAACATGTAATCAGTGCCGGTAACGGGCGGATTGCCGGTGATAAAGGCTATGCCCACATCCAGTGTCCAGACGCTGCCGACTAACAGTACCGCCAATAGCTGAGTGGAAAGCAACAAAGGGCTTTCCCGCCAGAGTCCTGCCAGGATAAGAAAGTTGGCCAGGTTGCACAGCCAGAAATAGTTCTGCGGGCCCAACTGCCATAAGTACAGGGGGGCCCAGATCAGTACCCACAGACTGAACAGCAGCTTCAGCCAAAGGGGAATGCCTGCCATATCATCAGCTCCCATTACCTCTCCTTTTTGCTTATGGTGCCGGGTTTACTGGAGAATGTCCCGAATGAGCCCAGTCTCTTATAGACTATACGCCTCTTTCAGTTGCCAACATTCGTCACCAGGACCAACCCATGACCCGTATTGGACAGCACTTTTCCACCATTGGTCTGATTCTGGGCACCTTCTTTTTTGCCCTTTCACTGACACCTAGTCTGGTACCCCGTGGGGACACCATGCAGGGCATTATTTCCGGTGCTTCTATGGCAGCAGGCTATGGGGTGGGGGTGCTGGGTTGGATTCTGTGGCGCTATTTCGAGCTGCCCTCACCATCAGACCGCTGGCAGCGCATTATTCAGAGTGTGGTGGCGGTTTTGTGCGGTTTGTTGGCGGTCAGTTTTTTGCTTCAGGCAAGCCAGTGGCAGAATGCCCTCCATGACCTCATGGGAATGGAAGAGGTTCCGGGGGTTCGGGCGCTCTGGGTGGGGCTGGTGGCGGTGCTGGTGTTTTTGGTGACGCTGGTGGTGGGTAAGCTGTTTACTGCCCTGTGGAATTTTCTCTCCCGTCACCTGCGTCGAGTGGTGCCCCACCGGGTCTCTGTGGTGATCGGTTTGCTGTTGTCGTTCTATCTGTTCTGGTCAGTGGTAGACGGGGTGCTGTTCTCGACCCTGCTGGAAAGCGTGGACCGCTCCCATCAACAGGTGGATGCCCTGATTGAACCGGAGCGGGAGCAGCCCCAGGACCCTCTGCGGGCCGGCAGTCCGGATTCACTGATTCCATGGAAGTCCATGGGTCGCCAGGGGCGGCGTTACCTCGCTGGTGGGCCAACGGCACAGAGCATCGCTGAGTTTACAACAGCGCAGACCAAAGACCCCCTGCGGGTCTATGTAGGCCTGAACGCTGCTGAGACACCAGAAGAGCGAGCTGCCCTGGCCCTGGCAGAGCTGCAGCGGGTGGGCGGATTTGAACGCTCTACCCTGGTGCTGATTGCCCCCACAGGCACCGGCTGGGTAGACCCGGCAGGGGTCAATACCCTTGAGCACCTGCATCGGGGTGATATCGCCAGCGTTGCCGCCCAGTACAGCTACCTGCCCAGCCCACTGTCGGTGCTGGCAGATGGTAACTATGGGGTGGAAACCACCCGGGCCCTGTTTCAGGCGGTTTACGGTCACTGGCAGTCATTACCGGAAAACCAGAGGCCGGCACTGTATCTGTTCGGTATGAGCCTGGGGGCCCTGAACCTGGACCGGTCGTTTGATTTCTTCGATATCATCCATGAGCCGTTTAATGGGGCGCTCTGGGTGGGTCCACCTTTCCGCATGGACACCTGGCGCGATGTAACCCAGCGCAGGCGCCCGGATACCCCGGAGTGGCTGCCCCGTTTCCGGGACGACTCGGTTATCCGCTTTGCCAATCAGTCTGGTGGTCTCGAGGAGGGTGAGGCCCCCTGGGGTGATTTCCGTATTGCGTTTCTGCAGTACGCCAGTGACCCCATCACCTTCTTTTCACCGGATTCTTTCTATCAGGAGCCGACCTGGATGCGTGACCCCCGGGGCCCGGATGTCTCTCCGGACCTGAGCTGGTTTCCTATTATCACCATGTTGCAGCTGGCCGCCGATATGGCCGCCGGCTCGGCGCCCCCGGGCTACGGCCATGTGTATGCCGCAGAACATTACTTCGATGCCTGGGTAGCCCTGACAGAACCCCAGGGCTGGGATGAGGAGTCGCTATCCCGTCTGCGGGAGCACTTTGTGGAAATGGAATAAATTGGGACAGACCCGAATGGCACTTACTTAAGCCTCTTTTGAATACCTGGGTTCTGCCATGGCTTACTGCACAGCGGGTTTTACCTGTGGGAGCGGCCATGGCCGCGATGAAGTCACTCCGCTACAGGCGCTCTGGCAGGGGTTTTGGAATGACCTCGAAAGGCATCGCGGCTATAGCCGCTCCCACAGGTATGGCTTAAGTAAGTGCTATTCGGGACAGACCCCATTTATGAGTGCCAGGTTTCCTCTGCCAGCAGCGACTCCAGGGAGTCTACCACCCGGTCTGGTTGATACTTTGCAATGGGCTCACCGTGGTTATACCCATAGCTCACGGCAATAACCGGGATGCCCACTCCCCGGGCAGCCGCAATGTCTGCCCTTGAGTCACCAATCATAATGCTGTTGTCCCGATCGCCATGTAATTTTTCCATGGCGGCTTGCAGGGGTTCAGGGTCGGGTTTGCGCAAAGGGCTGCCATCCGCCCTGGTGAGGCTGTCGCCACTGATCACCGCGGCAAAAAAGTGGGCAAGGTCCAGTTGCCTGAGCAGGGGCAGGGTGAAGGTTTCCGGTTTGTTGGTGACAACTGCCAGTGCGCAGCCCTGTTCTCTGGCTCCCCGCAGAAAGGGCAGTACCCCTGGATACAATTGGCTTTGCTGGCCGTTGCATTGGTGGTAGGCAGAGTAGAAAGCGGTTTTTGCCCGGTTAAACAGCTCAGCGTCCGGCGCAGTGGTGGGCTCGTCCTGATCCGCAAGGGCCCGCTCGATCAGCCGGGTGGCACCGTCACCGACCCAGCGGCGAACCTGAGCCAGTCCGGCGGGAGGGCGTTCCAGGGAGCTGAGCATGGTATCCACTGCCGTGGCCAGATCCGGGACACTGTCCACCAGTGTTCCGTCCAGATCCAGCAGGATAACGGTTGGCCATTTCGGGTGTTGGAGACTCATGGGTTTTGCCTGAACGTTATTGAATGAATGGGAATAGAGCCGTTGTAATGGGCTTAAATGGGGACAGACCACGTTTTATCGACTTCAATAAAACCTGGTCTGTCC
>REBR01000110.1 GCA_007692645.1 Halomonadaceae bacterium
AGTGCATAAAGCCGCGCATGCGCAGCTGGATGGTACGGGGGTTCTCCCCTTCAAGCACCGCTAGCAGGCCTTCGATCATCATCTCTTCATAGCGCACCCGCTGGCGGATCAGGCTGCGCAGTTTGTTGGCTACGGGGAAAAACAACAGGTTAGCCAGGGCAATGCCGTAGATGGTAGCAACAAAGGCGACGGCAATCCCGGCCCCCAGGGCGCTGGGGTCTTCCAGGTTGGCCATCACCTGGATCAGGCCCATGACCGCACCAATAATGCCAATGGTGGGGGAATACCCCCCCATGGCTTCGTAGACCCGGGCACTGTCAACATCACGGTGCTCCCGGGTTTCCAGATCGATTTCCAGCATGGAGCGAATCAGCGCCGGTTCAACCCCATCCACCAGAAGCTGCAGGCCTTTACGGGCAAAGGGTTCGCTTTCAGAACTGGCCATGGGCTCCAGGCCCAGGATGCCTTGCTGGCGGGATTTCAGGCTCCAGCCAACCACTTTGTCCATGCCGTCCTGCAGCGACTGGGCAGGGGGAGCAAACACCCAGCCAAGCATGGTCATGGCCCGGCGTAAGGTATCCCGAGGCGTTTGCAGGATAATAGCAGCCAGGGTCCCACCCAGTACAATCACCGCGGCGGGCAGATTTAACAGGGACTGCAGGGTGCCACCCTCCAACATATTGCCACCGAGTATGGCGATAAACGCCAGAATAATCCCGAGCAGGCTCAGCAAGTCCATCAGCGCACCCCGCCAATCAGGCGAGAGGTGAAGTCCCCCAGTGGCAGCACCTCATCACTCAGCCCGGCTTTTGCAACTGCCATGGGCATGCCGTAAATCACCGAACTTTGCTCATCCTGGGACCAGATAATGGAACCGGTCTGTTTCATCAGCCGGGCACCATTACAGCCATCGGCCCCCATTCCGGTGAGTATCACTCCCAGGGTGGTGCCGGGAAAATGCTTTGCCAGGGAGCCAAAAGTGACATCCACACAGGGGCGGTAATTTAACCTGCCGTCATCCGGCAGAATACGCACCCGGGCCACTGAGCCGCGCTTCTCTATCATCATCTGCATGCCACCGGGAGCCAGCAGGGCAGTGCCAGCTTGCAGCACATCACCATCCTCTGCCTGGCGCACGGTAATCTGGCAAAGGCGGTTGAGACGATCGGCAAAGGCCGGGGTAAAACTGGCAGGCATATGCTGAATCAGCACCAGTGGTGCCGGAAAGCTGGCAGGCAGGCCTATGAGTACTTTTTGCAAGGCAATGGGACCACCGGTGGAGGTGCCGATAGCCACCACATCATAATGCCGGGAGGGCGTTTTCCCCCTCTGTGCCTGAGGTGACGATGTGCCTGACTCTTCGGTCTGTTTTACCCGGGCTACCGGGGACTGGCGGGGGCTGGTGCCGGCCCTTGGAACCGGTCTGGCAGCAGCCGTTGCCGGTGGTGTTGAGGGTTTAACCACAGCTGGATCCGGGTTACGGGAAACTGCAGACGGGGTTGCCCCCCCTGAAGTCGCGGCTGGCGCCGACGCTCTGGCAGCGACTCCCCTGCCGGCAGATTTCACCCGGCTACCGGCAACATCCATAATGCGCTGGCGTAACAGCTGCTGTAGCTGACTTTTATCCCGGGCAATGTCCTCAAAATTCTTCGGCAGAAAATCCACTGCCCCGGCTTCCAGGGCATCCAGGGTTACCCGGGCGCCGTCGTAGGTCAGAGAAGAAAACATTAACACCGGGGTTGGCCGGCGGCGCATGATTTCCCGTACCGCCGTAATGCCATCCATCACCGGCATTTCATAATCCATGGTGATGACATCCGGGCGCAGGCGTTCAACCATTTCAATGGCTTCAAGGCCGTTACTGGCCATACCCACCACGTTGATTCCCTCGCCGCCGCCCAGTATTTCACTGAGGCGTTTGCGAAAAAAACCGGAATCATCCACCACCAGAACCGACACCGCCATGCATATTCTCCGGGGCTCCAGGCGTGCCAGGAGTCCTTGGTAATTCAACAACACAGGGCACAGAGCGGCCCCGGGTAAGGCCTGATTCAGGCGTAATGCTGCAACAGGCTGGGTACATCAATGATCAACGCGATGCGGCCATCCCCGGTAATGGTAGCGCCCGCCATTCCCGGTGTCCCCTGCAGCATCTGCCCCAGGGGTTTAATCACCACCTCTTCCTGTCCCACCAGCTGGTCCACCACAAAGCCGACCCGCTTGGTGCCCACCGCAATGATCACCACATGGGCATTGACCGACTCCGGTGCACCATAAGCCCCTTGTATCAGCCACTTTTTAATGTGAAACAGGGGATAAACCCGATCCCGCACAACGATACATTCCCGCCCGTCCACCACGTTCTTTTTGCTCAGGTCCAGGTGGAAGATTTCCACCACATTCACCAGGGGCAAGGCGAAGGACTGGTCTTCCAGTTTCACCATCAGGGTGGGCATGATGGCCAGGGTCAGGGGTACCTTGATCACAATGCGCGACCCCCGGCCCAGTTCGGAATCAATACTGATGGTGCCATTAAGCTGATTGATCTTGGTTTTCACCACGTCCATGCCCACGCCACGGCCTGAGACGTCGGAAATCAACTCTTTGGTGGAAAAACCCGGAGCGAATATCAGGTTAAAACATTCATTATCATTCAGGCGGTCTGCCACCTCCTGGTCAAACAGTCCCTTCTCCACCGCTTTACGGCGCAGAACACCCGGGTCCATGCCAGCACCATCATCCTCGATCACCAGCAGAATATGGTCCCCTTCCTGTTCCGCAGAAAGCAGTACCTTACCAGTACGGGGTTTGCCAGCAGCTTCCCGTACCTCCGGGGATTCAATGCCATGATCCACGGCGTTGCGCACCAGGTGTACCAGGGGGTCAGACAGGGCTTCCACCAGATTTTTATCCAGATCGGTCTCTTCCCCGCTCATGGACAGACTGATATCTTTATTCAGGCTCCGGGCCAGATCCCGCACCACCCGGGGAAAGCGGCCAAAGACTTTCTTGATCGGCTGCATCCGGGTCTGCATCACTGACGACTGCAGGTCACCGGTGACCACATCCAGGCTGGCAACGGTTTTCTGAATCCGCTCCTCATCCACCTCATCGCTGAGTTTCTTAAGCCGGTTACGGATAAGTACCAACTCACCCACCATGTTCATGATGTCATCAAGGCGCTTGGTATCGACTCGCACGGTAGTGTCTGTAGCCACTGCAGCCTGTTCTTTGCCGCCCTTTACCGGTGCTGATTTTTCAGCCTCCGGGGCTGGGGCTTTTGCTGAAGCTGGGGACGCTTTCGGGGTAACACTAACAGCCGCCCCGGGAGCCGGCGCTGCCTGGAATTTTCCCCGACCATGCAATTCGTCCAGCAGGGATTCAAACTCGTCGTCGGTTATATGTTCACTGCTGTCCTGGTTCTGGGGCGACGCAGGATTTACCTCGGGCTCCTGGCTGGAATTCCCCGGGGTGACTGGCAAAGCCCCCTGGTGTTTGCCTTTACCGTGAAGCTGGTCCAACAGGTTTTCAAACTCATCATCGCTGATGTCGCCGTTGCCAGCACCCGCACTGGCCTCGGCGCTGACTGGTGCGGGAGCCTTCGCGGCTTTTTCCCCGTCAAGGGCATCCAGCAGTGCTTCAAACTCATCATCGGTAATATCCCCCGGCTCGCTATCAGCGCTTGCGCCATGGGCTACAGGGGCTGTTTCAGCAGGGGCCGGTGTGTCAGATTGTGGCTGCGCCAGCTCCGCCAGGGCCGCCAGCAGCTCCGGGTCCGCCGGGGTCAGCTCCTCGCGATTACGCACTTCTTCAAACATGGTGTTGACCCGGTCCAGGGTCAGCAACACCGTATCCATCAGGGTACTGGTAACCACCCGCTGGCCATTGCGCAAAATATCAAAGACGTTTTCCGCCACATGGCAGC
Organism: Halomonadaceae bacterium; assembly: GCA_007692645.1. Classification (GTDB taxonomy): domain Bacteria; phylum Pseudomonadota; class Gammaproteobacteria; order Pseudomonadales; family Oleiphilaceae; genus REBR01. The sequence goes on from REBR01000110.1 coordinate 3,926, forward strand.
AGTCAACCAGGGCGTCCAGCTGCAAAAAACCAGCACCCCCTTTGATGGTATGAAAACCCCGGAAAATAGCATTCAGCAGGTCATGGTCATCCGGATTATTTTCCAGCTCTACCAGCTGTTCCGATAATTGATCAAGAATCTCGCCGGCTTCTACCAGAAAGTCCTGCAGAATTTCTTCGTCTGCATCCAAAGCCATTGAGGCGCTCCCTAAAAGCCAAGACTGGAAAGAAGATCGTCGACGTCATCCTGACCGGAAACCACGTCATCGCGTTTATCAGCATTCATCTGTGGTCCCTCACCCCGAGAATTCTGCTCTTTATCCTTCTCCTCGCTGGATTCGGCTGTCTCATGGACGGTGCCGGTAATGCGATCCACATCACTGGCCATGACCATCAATTTCACAAGATTGTCTTCCACATCCCGCACCAGATCGGTTACCCGCTGGATCACCTGCCCAGTCAGGTCCTGGTAATCCTGAGCCAGCAGAATTTCAGACAGGTTTTCGTACATCTGGCTGGAATCTTCACAGGTCACATCCAGATACCGCTGAATCCGGCTATACAGCTGGCGAAATTCCGCAGCTTTCATGTCTCGCTGCCCGAGACGCTGCCATTCGCTGCGAATGGCAGCGCCTTCTTGCTGTATTTGGCTGGCCAGGGGCATGCTGGCTTCCACCAGGTCCATGGTGCGGTTAGCGGATTTACTGGTGAGTTCCACCACATAGCCCAGGCGGTCTGAGGCATCCCCCATACGGGACAGAGCCTGTCGCTGATGTTCATTACCCGCCTGGATATGAAAATTACGCAAAGCCTCATGCAGACTCCGGGTCAGACGCCCTACCTCAAGGTAAAGGGTCTGATCACGCTCTTCCCCCATATCGGCAATGCGACGCATGGCTGCAGCCATGTCCCCTGCCTCCACTTCGTCTTTAAGCTGACCCACCTGCTCAAGCAGCTCTTTCTCGTATTCCATGCCGGGTGCCTGGTTGTCTGCTTCATTCATGCCGGGAAAACCGCCTTACTGAAGTCGTTCAAAAATCTTCTCGATCTTGTCTTTAAGCACCGCAGCGGTAAAAGGCTTGACCACATAGCCGTTAACGCCAGCCTGGGCGGCGGCAACAATCTGCTCCCGCTTGGCTTCCGCTGTCACCATCAGTATTGGTAATGACTTGAGGTTGTCATCAGCACGTACCGTTTTAAGCAGCTCCATGCCGGTCATACCGGGCATGTTCCAGTCCGTTACCAGAAAGTCGTACTTGCCGGTTTTCAACATGGGCAGCGCGGTATTGCCGTCATCAGCTTCATCGGTATTGCTAAAGCCCAGATCCCGCAACAGGTTTCTGATGATCCGACGCATGGTGGAAAAATCGTCCACAATGAGGATCTTCATGTTCTTGTCCAATGCCACCTCCAGTTGAAGCTTTCGCCAATCAGGCGTTGTAAACCAGTCTAGCCGGTAATACCCGGCTAGCCAGTGAATGGGTTTATTGCCAGTCCGACAGCCGGGCCCGTAAGCGGGCGGCGGCCTGACCATGTATCTGGCTGACACGGGACTCGCTGACATTGAGTACCGCACCAATTTCCCTGAGATTCATGTCTTCCTGGTAGTACAGCGCCAGCACCAGGCGCTCTCGCTCTGGCAGGTTGCCGATGCACTCTGCCAGTTGCTGTTTAAAATGACTGTCTTGCAGGGCCCGCTCCGGGGGCAGTGTCTGACTGTCCACACCCGGACCTTCGCCATTTTCCGTCAACTCATCCAGACTGAACAGGCGGCCCTTGTTGCTGTCGCTGACACACTGGTGGAACTCCTCCAGGGACAACTCCATTTCTTCAGCCACCTCTGCATCCCTGGCATCGCGACCTTCCCGGGCCTCGACGTTGCGAATAGCTGCTGCCACACGGCGGCTGTTGCGGTGCACTGAGCGGGGCACCCAGTCGCCCTTGCGGATTTCATCCACGATGGCGCCACGAATTCTAATGCCGGCATAGGTTTCAAAGGAGGCACCGTGAGAGTTTTCAAACTTGCCAGCCGCTTCCAGCAGACCAATCATGCCCGCCTGAATCAGGTCGTCGAGTTGCACTGAATCCGGTAACCGGGCCAGTAAATGCAGGGCGATTTTCTTCACCAGAGGGGCATGCACCCGTACCAGGGCTTCAATATCACCCCGCTCTGTCTGGGTGTACATGGCTAGCGGTTTTGGTCGCGTCATAATCCACAGATACCACTACTGTTGGATGGAGACCCTGCAGACAGGCCCCAGCCGGACAGACACTGGGGCATTAGGCCCGCACCAGCTGTTCGACAAAAAACTCCAGATGGCCCCTGGGGCTGGAAGGCAGCGGCCAGGCATCCACCTTTTTCGCCAGTTCCCGGAACGCCTGGGCTGCCTTGGACTGGGGGTAAGCTTCCAGCACCGCTTTCTGGCGCTGAACGGATTTCTTCACCAGCTCATCAAAGGGAATAAAACCGGTGTACTGTAATGCCACATCCAGAAAACGGTCGGTGACCCGGTTAAGTTTTTCATACACTTGCCGACCCTCCTGCTCGTTTTTGACCATATTGGCCACCACCCGGAACCGGTGGGTGTCATGGTCCCGGTTCATCAGTTTGATGAGGGCGTAAGCGTCAGTAATGGAGGTGGGTTCATCGCACACCACCAACAGCAATTCCTGGGAGGCACGGAGAAAACTCACCACGGATTCGGAAATGCCGGCGGCGGTATCCACGATCAGCACATCCATATCATCTGCCAGCTCGCTGAATGCAGCGATCAGGCCGGAATGTTCCATATTGCTCAGGTTGGTCATGTACTGGGTGCCGGATGAGGCGGGCACGATGCGAATGCCCCCGGGGCCATCCACCAGGACATCCTTCAGATCACAGCGTCCGGCGAGCACATCCGCCACGTTCTGGCGGGAGCTGATGCCCAACAACACATCAATGTTGGCCAGACCCAGGTCCGCATCCAGCAGCACGACCCGGCGCCCCATGGCAGACAGCGCCATTCCCAAATTCACGGAGACATTGCTCTTGCCGACGCCACCTTTACCACCCGTAACGGCGATTACCTGTACCGGATTGCCCATTCAGAAATTGTCCCTCAGCATGAATCCGTTAACCGCCTGACACGGTGTTTAATTACTCAGCCAGCACTCAGGCGAGTCAGTATAGGCCACCGGGGCGCTTTTATGCACCCTGGATCATAGCCTGGGGCGCCTGGCTCAATGCCTGCAACCGGCGCACCGCCTGTTTTACCAGGCTGGCGGGACCCGCCCGATGCATGTCCTGGGGGATCTTCTGTCCATTAGTGTAGTAGGCCACAGGCAAACTGCTCTGTACGGCGAAACCAATTACCTCTCCCAGGGTCAGTGCTTCATCCAGTTTGGTCATGATGCAGCCGGTTAATGGCAGGCTGTTATAGCAATGCCAGGTGGACTGCATGATGCGGGGCTGGCTGGTGGCGGAGATCACCAGATAGGGAGAAATGGCATGGCGGCTATGCAGCAGTTCATCCACCTGCTCCTGCCAGCCACGGTCTGAAGCGGTGAGGCCGGCACTGTCAATCAACACCAACTGACGGTCCGACAGCTCATCAAGAATCTGGTCCAGGCTATGGGAGTCATCCACTACCCGCACCGGCACGTTAAGTATGCGGCCAAACACAAACAGCTGTTCATGGGCGGCAACCCGGTAACGGTCTGTGGTGACCAGTGCCAGTTTTTCAGCGCCATGCCGAAGTACGAAGCGGGCTGCCATCTTGCCGATGGTGGTTGTTTTACCGGAGCCAGTAGGTCCTACCAAGGCGCAAATGCCCCCCCGCTCCAGCAAATCCGTAGACTCGGTCTGCAGCCTGGCGGCCAGGGCCTTCAGTGCGCTCTTCCAGCCCAGGTCGAGACGACCGGTGCCATGCTCCTGAGCCAGCTCATCCGCCAGGGAGCGCTCCAGTCCCAGATCTCTCAGGCGTTCTGCCAGACGCTGCATTACCAGCTGCTTCACCGGCGCACCGCTGCCATTCATTGGCAGTACAGCTGCTGAAGCCCCATTAGCCCCCTGCCCGGCAATCTGCTGTTGCAGCATTTCCCGCAGGGAATGAATTTCTGCCCGCATTTCTGACCAGGCACCGTCACTGCCATTGGCGTGCTCACTGGCCACCGGTGCCGGCCCCAGGGTCGCAGCTCTCACCGGTTCCTGGCGGGCGGCAGACTGCCTGCGCACGTCCTGAATGTGTGAGCGGGAGCGGGTCAAAGCCTGCTCCAGACGGCAGTGCTTGTCAGCCTGCATCTGTGCCAGGCGGGAAGCGTTCGTCAGCTCAGCATCAGCCACACCCAGTTGGCTGCGCACTGCCCCTTCGTCATAATCCAGTGCCGTCACTATTTCGACGCCACCATCAACGCGCCGGTTTGAGAGGATCACGGCGTCCGCCCCCATCTCTTCCCGGACCATGCGCAATGCCTGATGCATAGTGGGTGCACAAAACCGTTTTACTTTCATGATCCGGACCTCCGAGGGGTCGTCAGATTATTGACCAATGGATGAGACAATGGTCACTTGCTTGTTATCAGGCACTTCCTGGTAGGAAAGGACGTGCAGCCGTTCAATACCGTAGCGGACAAACTTTGCCAGCACCGGCCTAAGGGGGGCCGATACCAGCAGAATGGCGGGTTTACCCACGGCTTCCTGCTTTTGTGCTGCATCTGCCAGTGAACGCTGGAGTTTTTCCACCAGACTGGGTTCCAGTACCATACCGATATCGTCCCCCGCGCCAGTTTGTTGTCCCTGTTGCAATGACTTAAGCAACATCTGTTCCAACTGTGGATCCAGGGTGATCACCGGGATATCTTTACTGTTACCGCAGAGGGTTTGAATGATCATGCGCCGTAATGCCTGACGGGCAGCACTGGTAAGCATCCCCGGGTCCTGGCTGCGGGGCTGCACATTGACCATGGCTTCGGCGATGCTGCGCATATCGCGAATGGGCACTTCTTCCAGCAGCAGATTCTGCAGTACTTTCAGCAGCAGGCTGATGGAAACGGTGCCTGGCACCAGCTCTTCCGCCAGTTTCGGCGAGGCCTTCTCCAGCTGATCCAGCCACTTCTGCACTTCTTCATGGCCGAGCAGTTCATGGGCATGCTGCTGCAGTACCTGATTCAGGTGGGTGGCCACCACGGTGCTGGCATCCACCACGGTATAACCCAGGGTCTGGGCCTGGTCCCGCTGGGACACTTCAATCCAGGTGGCATCCAGGCCAAAAGCCGGGTCTTTGCCAGCAATGCCTTCTACCTTGCCAAATACCTGACCCGGGTCGATGGCCAGCTCCCGGTCCGGGTGAATTTCTGCTTCCGCCAGGGTGACCCCCATCAGGGTAATGCGATAAGTGGTAGGCATCAGATCCAGGTTGTCCCGGATGTGTACCGATGGCATCAGAAAGCCCAGATCCTGTGACAGCTTTTTACGAACCCCTTTAATACGCGCCAATAACTGCCCGCCCTGGTTCTTATCCACCAGGGGGATCAGCCGGTAACCCACTTCCAGACCGATAATGTCCACCGCCACCACATCTTCCCAACCCAGTTCTTTAACCTCTTCCGGGCCGGGCAGCGCCCGGGAGTCATTGCTGCTGGCCGGTCGCTGGGGCTGTGCACTGGCCTCCCTGGCACCGCTACCCCCAGACATGCCCTTGGCAGCCCGGGGCACATAACTGTCACCGGCTTCCTCAACCTGTCGCTGGCGCACCCAAATCAGGTAAGCCAGACCGGCACTGATGCCACCAAGACCCAGGAACGCCAGGTGTGGCATGCCGGGAATCAGACCCATGAGGATCAAAATACCAGCGGCCACACCCAGTGCCCGGGGGGAGGAAAACATCTGTTCCATGACCTGGGAGGACATTTCCTGGGATTTACCCACCCGGGTAACAATGATGGCAGCGGCGGTGGACAACAGCAGCGAAGGAATCTGCGCCACCAGACCGTCACCGATAGTCAGCAGGGCGTAATTCTGGGTGGCACCGGCGAAGTCGAGGCCGTGCTGCACCATGCCGATGGCAATACCCCCCACCAGATTGATAAACAGAATCAGCAGGCCGGCAATGGCGTCACCCCGGACGAACTTGCTGGCACCGTCCATGGAACCGTAAAAATCCGCTTCCCCCGCCACTTCTGCCCGGCGCTCACGGGCTTCATCCTGATTGATAAGGCCCGCATTCAGGTCCGCATCAATGGCCATCTGCTTACCCGGCATGGCATCCAGGGTGAAACGGGCACTGACCTCTGACACCCTGCCGGCGCCCTTGGTCACCACCACAAAGATGATGATCATCAGGATACCGAACACCACCAGACCCACAGCGTAGTTACCGCCAATGAGCACTTCACCGAAGGACTCGATCACCTTGCCTGCCGAAGCACCCCCTTCGTGGCCGTTAAGCAACACGATACGGGTAGAGGCCACGTTCAGTGACAGACGCAACAGGGTGGCAACCAGCAGTACCGTGGGAAAGGCGGCAAAGTCCATGGGGCGCATGGCATACACCGCCACCAGAATCACCACCACAGACAGGGCAATATTGAAGGTAAACAGCACATCCAGCATGAATACCGGCACTGGCATGGTCATCATGCCCAGCAACACCATCAGCATAATGGGGATGGCAATATTGCCGTGGGCCATGCCCTTGAAGGTGGTCAGTGCAGTAGCGCGATCCATGATTGGCTAGAAACCCTGTGTAAGTGGTGGGCACGGCGTCAGAATGTTGGCGCCGTAAACACGGTCTACAGGGGGTATCGCAATATGCGTACCAACTTGTCTGCTTAGGTGGCAGGTCCGGCAAAAATCAAGTCTGGGGACACCTTCCGGACAAAAACGTCAGTCCGGATCCCGGCGCAGGTCAGAGGGAATGGGCAGGTGTGGCATGCGGGGTTTGTCCCCTCCCTGGCGGCGGAACTGGCGCAACTGGAACAGGTAAGCCAGCACCTGGGCCACAGCCATATACAGGCCATGGGGAATCGGTTGGTCCAGCTCGGTGCTGAAATAGATGGCCCGGGTGAGCGGCGGGGTGCGCAACACTTCCACCTTGTGCTCCCGAGCCACGGCCATGATGCGAAAGGCCGTCTCGTCATTACCCTTGGCCACCACGATGGGGGCTGCCATGGTGTCACCGTCATAGCGCAGAGCCACTGCGTAGTGATCCGGGTTGGTAATCACCACATCCGCACTGGGAACCTTCTCCATCATGCGTCGGTTGGCCATTTCCCGCTGCAGCTGACGGATCTTGCCTTTCACTTCCGGCTTGCCTTCGGTGTCCTTGAACTCGTCCTTGACCTCCTGCTTGGTCATGCGCATTTTTTTCTTGTGATCATAAATCTGGAACGGCACATCGATTACAGCAATCACAATGGTGGCACAGGCCAGGAAGAAAAAACTCCAGGCCAGAGTCCACAGCACATGCTCCATGGCATTGGGGGGGCTGGAGGCGGCAATAGACAGCAGGTTTTCAGTTCGGGCATTGAGTATGGCCAGGGCAATGATCAGCACCAGCAGCACTTTAGCAACGCTTTTCACCAGCTCTACCAGGGAGCGGGTGGAGAACATGCGCTTGAGGCCCTTGGGCAGGCTCATACGACTGGCCTGGGGGGTGATGGCTTTGCCGCTGAGCAGCCAGCCGCCCACCATCAGGGGACCTGCTACCGCAGCTATTGCCAGTATGGTCAGCAGTGGCGTCAGGGCAAGGGCAATGTCCACTGCTGCTGTACCCAGGTTGTCCAGCATGTAACTGGTATCGAAGACTTCATCCCGGTGCAGCCCGAAACTGTTGCGCATAATGGCCAGCATGGAGCTGCCGATCATGCCGCCAAAAATCAGCAATCCCGCAGCACCAAAAATCAGCACCATCATGGTGGCCAATTCCTTGGAGCGGGCTACCTGGCCGTCGTCACGGGCCTTCTGCATCCGTTTGGGGGTTGCCTCTTCGGATTTTTCCTGACTGCTGTCGCTGTCTTCAGACATGCCCCCTCCTCATGTCCCTTAGGCTCCCTGCATGGCCCGCAGGAAGAGAAAGGTCTCTTCACTGAGGCGCTGGAAGTGGGGGAACAGATCCCGGAACAGTACCCAGTTGGCAAACAGCCCAAACAACAGGGAAATGGGAAAGCCGATGGCGAAGATATTCATCTGTGGCGCCGCCCGGGTCATGACACCGAAGGAAATATAGATGATCAGCACCGCCGCCATAGCCGGTAACGCCAGCAGCATGGCGGAGGCAAACAGCCAGGAGATACGGTTAACCAACTCCCACAGGGTGCTTATGGCCAGGCCATCGGTGGCAATGGGAATGGTGTTGAAACTCTCAATAAAGACTTCGAACAACACCAGGTGGCCGTTCATGGCAAGGTACATCAGGGTCACTGCCGCCAGGTAAAACTGGGACAGAATCGGCACGTTAACGCCGTTGCTGGGGTCAACCATGGACGCAAAACCCAAACCCATCTGCATGGCGATCATCTGGCCTGCCACCACAAAAATCTGGAACAGCATAAATGCGGCAAAGCCCATGGCGGCACCGATCAGGATCTGTTGCAGAGTAATCACAATGGCGGCCGGCGACAGAGCATCGACCTGTGGCACATCATCCAGCAGGGGCGCGATCAGAATAGTCATCAGTATGGCCAGGCCCAGGCGCACACGCATGGGAATCAACTGGGTGCTGATCACCGGAATCACCATGAAAAAACTGGCAATACGAAACAGCGGCCACAGGTAGGAGCCCAGCCACTGGCCGATCACTTCTGCACTCACCTCAACCATCACAGTGCCAGCCTCAGCACCGGCTTACCCGATCATCATGGGGATATTGACGATAATATTCTGGGCATGGTCCAGCAGCTTGCCCAGAATCCAGGGGCCGGCAATGATAATTACCATCAGGGTGACAATCAGCCTTGGCAGAAAGCTCAGTGTCTGCTCGTTGATCTGGGTAGCGGCCTGGAAGGTACTGACGATCAGACCTACAATCAGGCCGGGGCCAATAATGGCCAGGGCCAGGGTGACGATCAGCCACAGTGCTTCCCGAATCAGGTCAATGGCCATTTCCGGCGTCATGGTGCCCTCCTCCCGGTCATATACCGTAACTCGCTGCCAGGGTGCCCATGATCAGGGCCCAGCCATCCACCAGCACGAACAGCATGATCTTGAAGGGCAGCGAGATAATGATGGGTGACAACATCATCATACCCATGGCCATCAACACGCTGGCCACCACCATGTCGATAATCAGAAAGGGTATGAACAACATGAACCCGATCTGAAAAGCGGTCTTGAGCTCACTGGTAACGAAAGCGGGCATCAGCACCCAGAAAGAGACATCCTCCACGGAGTCATACTGGTGACCGGAAATGCGCACAAACATATGCAGATCCGCCTCCCGGGTCTGGCCGAGCATAAATTCCCGGAATGGGTCACTGGCGGCCTTAACCGCCTCCAAAGGACTGATTTCCTCGTTCATGTAAGGTACCAGGGCCTCTTCATGAGCCTGCTCCAGCACCGGGGACATAATAAAAATGGTCAGAAACAGGGCCAGCCCGATCAGGATCTGGTTGGAGGGGGTTTGCTGCAGACCAATGGCCTGGCGCAGAATGGCAAAAGTCACGATGATGCGGGTAAAAGACGTCATCATCATTAAAAATGCTGGCAAGAAAGTAAGCGCCGTCATCAGCGCCAGGATCTGCAGGGTAACGGTGTATTGCTGCTCGCCGTCTTCTCCGGTGGTCACGGTAAAGGCCGGCAGCCCCTCAGGGGCGGCCACGGCGGCCATTGGCAACAACCACAACAACAGGGCACCCAGGGTCACTAACAGCGGTTTACACGAAGGCATATTATCGCTCTCCCGGGGACTGGTGACGCTGATCCGGCCCAGGACCAGGGTCGGCGAGTCCGGGGGAATTATTCCGGGAAAGCATGGCCTGCAGTTTGCTAGCGAAATCGTTGCCACTGCCCTGGGGGGTAATTACCGGCTGTTCAAAAACCTGCAGGGTGCGAACAGATTGCGGGGTAACCCCCAGCAGCAATTGCTGCCCTGCCACATCCACCAGGACCACCCGCTCCCGCTGACCCACAGACAGCACCGCAACCACCTTCATGGCCTGGTTATTGCCACCTTGCAGCCCCTGCACCCGCCGGGCCAGCCAGGCACACAAAAAAATGGCCGCCAGTACCACCAGCAACCCCAACCCTAAGGAAAGCAGTGTGCCCAGGGTGTCCGGACCATTGCGGGATGCCTCCTCCGCCGCTGACAAAGAAGGAAGCACTAACAGCATAGCCGGTAACCAATGGCAGCATTTCACGTGGAGAACCCCTCGGGTACAGTCAGGAGGCAGCACAGGCCCCCTGGCAGAAAATTACTTGGCCAGCTTGCGGATGCGTTCGCTGGGGCTGATAACATCAGTGAGGCGGATACCAAATTTTTCGTTCACCATGACCACTTCACCGTGGGCAATGAGCATGCCGTTCACCAGCACATCCAGTGGCTCACCCGCCAGGCGGTCCAGCTCAATGACGGAACCCTGGTTCAGTTGCAGCAGGTTGCGTATGGGAATACTGGTGTTCCCCACCTCCATGGAGATGGTCACCGGAATATCCAGAATGACATCCAGATCCGGGTGCAGATTGCTTTTATTGTCAGGGTTCTCGTTAAACTCCTGCATCGGCGCCGGTTTTACCGGGTTGCCCTTGCTGTCTTTATCCTTGCCGTTGCCCGCCTCAGCCATGGCGGCATCCCAGTCATCCTCACCCACTGAGTCTGCCTGGCTGCCGGGGGTGTCACCACCGGCTTCGGTATCGCCGGACTCAGACATGGCGGATTCCCACTCTGCCGCCAGTTTTTCGTCTTCACTCATTTCGCCGTCTTTTTTATCCTTGGGATCATCAGCCATTGTGTTCAACCTTCAGTGTTTTTGAGCGGCTTTCGCGCTTAATGCGGTGTGCGATGCGCAGGGCCAGGTTGCCGTCCCGGGTGCCGAGACTGGCCTTGTAAATAGGGACTTCGTTGGCGGTTACGGTCACGTGCTCCGGCATATCCACCGGAATCACATCACCCACGCTGAAGCGGGCCACATCCCGCAGGGAAATCTGCCGCTGCACAACAGTGGCATTCACCGGTACCCGCACGTCTTTGACGTCTTCCCGCAGGGCATTGACCCAGCGTTCGTCCACTTCATCCACGTCGCTCTGAACGCCGGCGTCAAGAATTTCCCGGATCGGCTCGATCATGGAATAGGGAATGGCAATATTGAGCTCACCACCGCCACCGTCCAGTTCAATGTGGAAAGTGCTGACGGCTACCACTTCACTGGGACTGACGATGTTGGCCATGGAGGGATTAACCTCAGAAGACAGGTATTCAAACTGCACCTTGAACACCGCCGACCAGGCTTCTTTCATATCCTTGAACACCTGATCCAACACCATCTGCACAATACGTGTCTCGGTGGGGGTGAATTCCCGCCCCTCGATCTTGGCGTGGCGACCATCGCCCCCAAAGAAGTTATCCACCAGCTTGAACACCAGCTTGGCATCCATGATAAACAGGCAGGTGCCCCGTAACGGACGCATTTTCACCAGATTCAGACTGGTGGGCACATACAGGGTATGAATGTACTCCCCGAACTTCATGATCTGCACCCCACCGGCGGCCACATCGGCGTTGCGGCGCATCAGGTTAAACAGGCTGATGCGGGTGTAGCGGGCAAACCGTTCGTTGATCATTTCCAGGGTAGGCATGCGGCCACGGACAATCCGGTCCTGGGTAGCCAGGTCGAAATTCTTCACCGCCCCAGGCT
>REBR01000028.1 GCA_007692645.1 Halomonadaceae bacterium
CCCCTTGCCATAGCAACGGGTTCTCTTTAAGTTCCGGCGAACCCCTCTAACAAGGTCAAACCCATGCCCCCCACCATCGATGTGTACTTCGATATTGGCAGCCCCGCCAGCTACCTGGCCTGGACCCAACTGCCGGCACTGGATGAACGCCACCAGGCCACACTGAACTGGAAGCCCATGCTGCTCGGCAGCTGTATTCAAGGCCACCGGCAATCAGCCCTCCATCAACACCCTGCAACTGATGCGCGGTGCTGCAGCCTACCTGGACACCCCCGGTTCCGGAACTACCTCAGGGCCTTTTTACGGCCATGTGGGTGGAAAAAGCGCTGATTTCTTCCAGTTAACTGGGAACCAGGTTCTTTAACCCCCTTGCTGTCACATCAGCATCCAGCTTTAACGTCCCTGCCATCATTCCTCCAGCATGCCGCCACTGCTCAAGGCCTATCTGCGCATGGGCGCTAACCTGGCCGGTGTATCAGGACACGGTGGTTAATGCACCGGCAACTGCTGCACCAGGCCGTGCTGACAGGCTGGTCAACAGCCAATGCTCCCGGACCCTGGCCCAGCGCTGGCAATGCTCACTCCATGAACACCATACTGCGGGCCATGCTCTGCCACAGGATGATCCGGATTGGGTTGTGATGCAGATAAAGCCCTGGGGCGAGCAGGCGTTGAAACCCTAACGTTGTTGGGTGCCAACCTTGTTGGCAAGCTCAGAAACCAGGATATAGTGATTGCCCCCGCTGCGTTTAGCCGCGTACATGGCTTCGTCCGCGTGCCGCACCAGTTGCCCATCATCCAGGCCGTGCTCGGGGTATACCGCAATCCCCAGGCTAGACGTTGTTGTCACGGTGACCCCTGCCAGATAGTAGGGTTCACTCAGGGTGACAAGAATTTTCTCTGCCACCACCGTGGCGTCTTCCTGTTTACTGATACCATCCAGCAGAATGGCGAATTCGTCACCACCAATACGGCCGATGGTATCGGATTGCCGCACACATTGCCTGAGACGTTGCGCCACTTCCCACAACAAATTGTCGCCGGTGCTATGACCATGGGTATCGTTAATCTGTTTGAACCTGTCCAGATCGAGATACACCACCGCCAGTTGCAGGGAATCCCGCTGTGCCCTTTTCAGAGCACTTTGTAAGCGGTCCAGGAACAGCGCCCGGTTCGGCAGTTCAGTGAGCAGGTCGTGTTGTGCCAGATATTCCAGGCGAGTGTGGGTGTTTTTGCGCTCAATAGCCGCTGCTATCTGGCCCGATACAAACTGCAGCAGCTCTTTATCCCTTTCTGTGTAGCGCACCTCCCCGGAATAGCTCTGAACCACCAGGGCGCCGACGGTTTCCGTATCCGATATCAGCGGTACACCCAGCCAATCCAGGGCGAGCTTGCCTTTTGCTTCGCCACTCTCTGTGACTAGCTGCCCTGGGGTATCGGGGGTTAACAGCAGAGCTTCACCAGAGCGAATGACCGTTTCTGTCAGGGTGCCGGACTCCAGCGGCCTGGGTGATGGTGACGGGTCATAATGGTCCACGTAGTACGGGAAGCTGAGTTGATTGCTGTCAGCGTCGTACAGCGCCACAAAAAAGTTCTCAGCCGGCAACAGCTCACTGATCACTTCATGGACCCGCAGATAAAGGGCTGGCAGATCCCCTGCCATATGTGCCGCTTCAGAGATGGTGTATAGGGCGGTTTGCATGGCCTCCGCACGCTTGCGCTCGGTAATGTCCCGGGCCACACCCACCCTGACCTGCTCTGACTCAATCCACTGGGTAGCCCACATGATATGCACAATATGACCGTCTTTATGGAAGTAGCGGTTTTCGTGATCCGGTGCGGGGTGGCCTGCATTAATGCGTTCAACCAGTGTCTGGATAGGGGCGCGATCCTCCGGGTGCATCATGTCAAAGGTCTTGCGGCCGATCATTTCTTCCGGCCGGTAGCCAAAAACCCGCTCACTGGCTGCGCTGACGAATAAAAAACGGCCGTCTTTGTCCACTACGCAGACAACGTCCAGCAGCATATCCAGCAACTTCTCGTCAGGTAAGTAGGGATTTGGATTCATGGAAGTAATTAGCCTGGACGCCAGCAGTATTCGTCAGTACCGTAAATAAGGCTTTATTGTAGACTTGCCCACAAAAATTGATACCTCGATTCGGCCCTGCGAGTGTAATCCATGATGTCTAAATCCAAGATCTGGTTGATCGCAGTGGCTGTGCTGATGTCTGCGGTGTTATTTGTTGTCCTCTCCAATGCGGTACCCGCACCCATGCGGGTTTCTGAAACATTGACTGACGTGCCGGGAGTAGAAACCGAGGAATTCCGTCACTTGCAGTCGGTACTTCTCAGCAGCACGGCCACATCGGGAAATCGCATCGAGCTCCTGGAAAACGGTGAGGAAATCTTTGCGGCCAAGCTTAAAGCCATTAATCAGGCCAGGCGAAGCATCACTTTTGAAACCTTTGAATTCTGGGGCGAGGACATCGGCGGTGCCTTTGCCGATGCCCTTGCGGATGCCGCGGAACGGGGGGTTGCCGTGCATGGGACCTTTGATTACCTGGGCTCGGTGATGGCCAGTGGTGAAAAATTCAAAAAGATGCAAAAGGCCGGCGTAGACGTGGTGCGCTGGCGAGAGCCTTCCTGGTATCAGTTGTCACGGTTCAATAACCGCACCCACCGCAAACTGCTGATTGTAGACGGCAAGATCGGATTCACCGGGGGTGCCAACACCGCCGACCCCTGGCAGGGCCACCCTGACAATGGGGGTTACCGGGAAAATCACTACCGTTTTGAAGGTCCGGTGGTGGCCCAGTTGCAGAATGCCTTTATGCAGAACTGGCTCATCGCCAAAGGCCAGCTGCTGCACTCAGAGGCCTACTTTCCCCTGCTGCAGGAACAGGGTGAATTTGCTGCCAAAGTGGTAAACAGTTCACCACAGGAGGGAACTCACCGGACACGCCTGATGATGCTCCTGGCTATCGCCGGCTCCAGGGACAGCCTGCGCCTGGCTTCACCGTATTTCTATCCTGATGACATGATCATGGCGGCTTTACTGAATGCCCGGGAACGTGGGGTCAGTGTCGACCTTATGTTGCCGGCGGAGGGTCACTACAGCATGGCTGTCAGGGAAGCCTCCATGAACCGCTGGGGCAAGCTGCTGGAGGCGGGTGTACAGATCCATGAATATCAGCCGGCCAAGTACCACGCCAAGCTCTATATTGTGGATGAGTACTGGGTATCCATAGGGTCTTCCAACCTGGACAACCGCTCCTTCCGGCTGAATGACGAAACCAATGTCATCATCATGAACCATGACCAGGCCGCCACCCTCACAACACAATACACACAGGACCTGGAGCAGAGTAAGACCTTCGACCTGCAAACCTGCGAAAACCGACCCCTCATGGGCCGCCTGCT
>REBR01000251.1 GCA_007692645.1 Halomonadaceae bacterium
TACCCGATTTCAAGGCGTGAACAACTCTTGAGGGGCTGTTTCACAGGATTTAATGCCCCTTCCCCAGGCGGATGAAATTTTCCGCCTGGCGCTGCACCTGCTGCTGCCCCTGGCGCCAGATCAGATCCCCCAGTTCGTTGCTGGGGGTAAAGGCGGTGGGGGCTTCCACCAGCAAGTCCAGCACGGTCTGGCAGTCGAAGTCGCGGCAGGCGGCGTCGAAGCGTTCCAGTAGTTGGGCGACTTGCGGCCAGGGCAGGTGGCGTTCCCGGGCTTTGAGGATGCGCGAATGGCTGGTGGGCAGGGGGTTGTCGCCGATCAGCAGTTCTTCGTAGAGTTTTTCCCCGGGGCGCAGGCCGCTGTAGATGATCTGGATGTCGCCGTCGTCGGCCTCGTCAGTGCACACCCGCTTGCCCATCAGGCGGATCATTTTCCGGGCCAGCTGGTCGATTTTGACGGCCTTACCCATGTCCAGCACGAACACTTCCCCCTGGCCGCCCATGCTGCTGGCCTGCAGTACCAGTTGGCTGGCCTCCGGGATGGTCATGAAGTAGCGGGTAATGTCCGGGTGGGTGACGGTGACCGGGCCGCCGGCGTTGATCTGGCGGCGAAACAGGGGCACCACAGAGCCTGAAGAGTCCAGCACGTTGCCAAAGCGCACCATGGAGACCCGGGTGTTGCTCTGGCGCTGGGCCAGGCCTTGCAGTACCAGCTCGGCCATGCGTTTGGTGGCGCCCATGACGTTGGTGGGGCGCACGGCTTTGTCGGTGGAGATGAGCACGAAGTCACTGACACCGGCAGCAATGGCGGCCTCTGCGGTGTGCCAGGTGCCGAAGACGTTGTTGCGCAGGCCTTCGATGACGTTCTCTTCCACTAACGGGACGTGTTTGTAGGCGGCGGTGTGGTAAATGGTGTTGACGCTGAAGGCCTGTAGCACGGCTTTTACCCGGCGCTGGTGCACCACGCTGCCGAGCACGGCATGAATCTCGGTGTTCAGGCCCTGGGCCAGGCAGCGGGCGTTCATTTCCTGCTCGATGGCATAGAGGGAGAACTCGCTGCGCTCAAACAGCACCAGGCGGCTGGGTTTCAGGTGCAGGATCTGGCGGCACAGTTCGCTGCCGATGGAGCCCCCGGCGCCGGTGACCATCACCGAGCGGCCCTGGATGCAGGCGCCCATCAGGGCCGGGTCTGGGTGAACGGCGTCGCGCCCGAGCAGGTCTTCAACCGACAGGTCCCGCAGCTCGTTGATGCTGGCTTCGCCGGTAATCAGTTCGTTCACGGCGGGAATGGTCTGTACCAGCAGGGGCTGGTCTTTGACCCGCTCCAGAATGGCGGCGACCCGGTCGTTGTGTTCGGTTTCCAGGGCCAGTAGCAGGCGTTTGGCGTTATGGCGTCGGGTTAGCGCGGGCAGTTTGGTTTCCTGCACCACGGGCAGGCCCTGGAGCAGGGTGCCGGGTTCGTGCTCGCCGGAGGTGACAAAGGCCACCGGGCGGTAGAGCTCCCCCTGGCGCAGGGCCATGGCCAGTTGCAGGGCCCGGTCGCCGGTGCCGTAAATAATGATGGCTTCTTTGTCTTTGTTGCGGGGCATCTGCACCAGGGCCCGCACCCCCATGCGGGTGCCCCCCACCACCAGAAACGCCAGGGCCATGTAAATCACGGGCACGGAGCGGGGTATCGGCACCTCCAGCAGGTAACCGAACAGAATCAGGCTGACGGCAGAGGCCAGTACCCCGCCACTGATGGCCAGTAACGCCTGGTCCCCCAGGTAACGCACGATGGCCCGGTACAGGCCCAGGCGAATAAAGCAGCCGATGGTGGTGGCCACGGTGAGGGCGTAGAGCAGCAGGTAATCCGTGCCCAGGCCATGGAAGGGGCCTTCCATGCGCAGGGCAAAGGCACCCCACAGGGCGAGGCCCAGCAGCAGGGAGTCTGAGGCGACGGCCACCAGGCGTTTTTTCATCCGTGAAAGGGCCAGGAAGCGGCTGATCATGGGCGTTGCCTCAGGGCGTAGGCCACCAGCACCGCAAAGGTGCTGAGCATGCCACCGAGCATAACCGCCAGAATCACGATCAGGGCCCGGTTGGGGGCAGAGCGCTCTTCCGGGACCACGGGGGGGTCGATAACTTTGAAGGCGAACTCCGCATCCAGCTCTGCCAGCATCAGGGTTTTGCTCTGTTCTTCAATCAGGCTGAAAAACACCTGGCGCATGCCAGAGACGCTGGTGCTCTCCAGTTGCTGTTCCAGGTACGCCACGTTGCGGCGGGTTTCCGCCATTTGCTGGGCTTTCAGGGTGTTGTTGATGTCCTGTACCAGCCAGGTCAGCCATTGCTGGGCGGCTTCGGGGGAGCGGGACTGGAGGGTCAGGGTGACCATGCCGCTGTCCCGGTCTTCAGCGACACTGAACATGCCCTGGAAGGCTTTCAGGGCCTGCCAGTCGCTGGGTTCAGGGTCGCCGTTGGCGCCATCCTGGGCCAGCCAGGTGTTGTTCTCCCGGTCATAGCGCTCCGGGTCTATGAGCCATTGTTGGTTGGCCATGTCCCAGCCTTTGCTGGCCAATAAGGGCACTTTCAGGTCGTGGCGCTGAATGAATTCCGTGAGAAAGCGCCGGGACTTGAGGGTGGCCATGGTGATCTGGCGCTTGCCGGCTTCCCCGCCCCCCAGGTTGACCCCGGCCAGGGAGGCCAGGCCACCGTACTGGGAAGCCATGGCGGCCATGCCGCCGCTGCCCCCGTCGGAGACCGGGGCCAGCAGGGTGCTGGCGGTGTACTCATCGGGCTGGGCCAGGGCGTAGAAGATGCCGGCCACGGCGGCCACCAGGGTGACGCCGCTGATCCACCATTTACCGGCCCAGAGGGCGCGGAACAGTTCGATCAGGTCGATCTCGTCGTCGCTGGCCCGGCTGGGGGGCTGGCTGTGCTCTGGCTGGGGTGTGTCGGTCATGCCTGCCTCCTTGCGAAAACTGTTAGAAGCTGTTCAATGCCGCCGCACTGATTGCCAGGTTGGAGAAGATCTGGCTGATGTTGCTGGCCAGTTGCAATTGATTGACCCGGTCGAGCTTGATGGGGGAGACGATGGTATCCCCGGGGCGCAGCTGTTCGCCGCCGCCCCTGAACCAGCGGGAATCATCTGGTCGCCACACGGAGCCGTTGGCCCGGATCACATAGACCCGGCGTTCGTCCGCCTGGGCGGTAAAGCCGCCGCTGCGGTCCAGGTAATCGGTAACGGCCAGGGCCGGCTCATACAGGTGGGAGCTGGCAAACTGCACTTCCCCGAAAACACTCACAGACTGGGACCGGCGGGGTATTCGCAGGCGGTCGCCGTCCATCACTTCCAGCCCCGGCAGGGTGCCGTCCAGCACCCGTTCCAGGTCCACCACCAGCCGGCCCATGGCCTCGGTGGTTTGTACCTG
>REBR01000150.1 GCA_007692645.1 Halomonadaceae bacterium
GTTTTGTGTTGTTCAGCCAGCAGGACCTGGAACGCTACCGGCGGCTGCTGGAAGATTACCAGCCCTGAAAGCCGCGTCTGTTAGGGCACAGACCGAAGCTGTTGAAAATGCCATAACAATGACCTCTACGTGGAGTAACCCCGCTCAGCCGGGGTAACCGTCACAGTGCCAAGCACGGAGGATTTGGTATGCACAGAATTTCGCTGAAACCGTTGTCTGAACAGACCCTGGTGATTACCGGTGGCAGCTCCGGTATTGGCCTGGCCATCGCCCGCCATGCGGCCCGGGCCGGTGCCCAGGTGGTGTTGGTGGCCAGGGATGAGGATACGCTGAAGTCCATTTGCCATGATATTGCCATCCGCCACGATGGCCGTTCTGACTATGTGGTGGCGGATGTGGGGGAACGGGAACAGGTACGCCATGTGGTGGAGACGGTGGTTTCCCGTCATGGTGGCTTTGATACCTGGGTCAATGACGCGGGTGTCGGGGTATACGCCCGCCTCGATGAACTCAGTGACGAGGACCATGCCCGGTTGTTTCAGACCAATTACTGGGGGGTGGTGTACGGCGCTACAGAAGCCCTTAAGCATTTGCGCCAGCGGGGTGGGGCGCTGATCAATATCGGTTCCATTTCCGGTGAGGTACCGGCACCGATTCTCAGTGCCTATACCGCCACTAAACACGCGGTCAAAGGCTTTACCAACTCCCTGCGCCTGGAAATGATCCATGACCGGGCACCGGTGTCGGTGACACTCATCAACCCCAGTGGCATTCATACCCCTTTTGGTCAGCATGCCCGTAATTACATGAACAAGGCCTCACGGGTTCCGCCTCCGGTCTACCACCCAGACCTGGTAGCAGAGGCGGTGCTCCATGCGGCAACCCACCCGGTGCGGGATATAACAGTGGGTGGTGCCGGGGGCCTCATGATCTGGCTGACACGGTTGCTGCCTTCATTGGCAGACAGGTTGTTTGCCGCCATGTATTACAAGGCCGCCCTTGCCAATGAGCCTCCACGGGGAGGCAAGTCAGCCCTCTATAGCGCCGGCGGAGAGGGAGAAGTACTGGGGGATCAGAATAGCTATGTGCGTCATTACAGTTTATATACCCATCACCAGCGCTCCCGGGCCCTCAAAGCGGGGTGTCTGGCGGTGGCAGTGGGGCTGGTGGCCATGGCAGCGGTAAAAGGTGCCCCCCGGGCCAGGGCATACCTGAATCACTTTTGAGGCGGGTTTGCGTGGCCCGTTAAGGATTTGTCAGCGTATTATCCGCCATGCCAAAAAATCCGAACCCCCAGGGTAAAGGGTTGGCGCCCTTGATGGCCATGCTGGACGAGTCCCGCGGTGCCTCACAGCTCGCTGCCCCCAAGACCCTTCGTGAAATATCCGTGGAGTTGTTCACTTCCTTGTTTGTGCTGGAAAGTGACTTCCGTTTTCGTCCTGTGCCCGGTAATGGCTATTGGCTATACCGCAAACAGGGTCGCTTCCGTCTGTCTCCCATTGGGCCCCATGAGTGGGACCCCCGGGTTTACGGGCGCTATGTGGGTCACTGTGAATTGCAGCAGGATCTGACCTGGACCCTGGAACTGTGCCCAGAGGCCGCACAGGATCAGCCACTGATGGCGCTGATTGAAGAGCGTCGCCGGGTGTTTGCGAAGCAGCTGCAACAGGCACCAACCCTGGCCCAGGCGCTACCGGGTTACCAGGACGCCATGCCCTTTAATCAGCGTATGTTTGCCTTTGGTCTGGCGCACTCATTGCGCACCTCCATGGAGTTATCAGGGATTGCGGCGCTGAATTACGAGGAAGCGATGGGGTTACTTGCCGGGCCAGAGAGTTAATTTTACGGCGCTTCTTCTGCCTGTATAGCAGCAAATGCCTGGTCCAGGCGCTGAGCAATAGCCTGTGCTCCAGGAGCACGACGTGACACCAGAAAAGTGCCCTGTTTACGGCTCAGATGGCTACGTTCAATGGCTCTCACCGGCAGTCGCTCCAGCACCTGTGACAGGGGCTCGTCGTAATTCAGCAGGTAATCCCCCCGGCCCATCACCAGCATCCTCAGGCCAGCCTCATGGCTGGGGGCCCGGGAGTGCTGGCTGTGGGGGTTGGCAAGAAACTCATTCAACCTTCCCTGGTAGGCATAACCGCTGATCAGAATCAGGTGTTTACACTCCAGTTCTGCCAGGGAGGTAACCGGGGGTTGGCTACGCTTGTGATAGGCGGACAGGTTAACCGTGGCCAGTTCCGCTTCCGTCTCTATAACAATGTCCTGCAGGTGAGGCTGGCCCGCAATCCCCAGCCAGAGATCCACATGGCCCCGGGCCAGATACTGCACCACCCGGTTAATGGGCAGTGACACCCATTCCAGCTGAAAACCGGCCCGGGTGGCAATCTGTTCACTCAGGGCCCTGGAAGTACCGGCGGCATTACCCTTGTTGTCGGTATAAATAAAGGGGGCAAACTCCACGTAAGCAATGGACAGGGTCCGTGTTTGCTCTGTCTCGGAGGGGGCAGCTAAGGCATGCCCATGTAGTAACAGCAGTACCAGGGCCATTGGCAGGGTCCATGGGCACCACCGATCCAAGTGCGTAATGCAAAAAGTCACTTATCTTCCCGTTAATCGTCGCTAAACGACCTTATTGCTCATGCATTAAGGGTGGTCCCTGATCAGGGGTTTGTAAAGTGAAACGTTAGTGGGTGATTACCCGTTCAAGTGTAAATTCTGCGCCGGTGTTTGGCTCACGCAGACTGACCCGGTTAAGCAGTCCCTGGGCAGGCAGCGGGCCGTTCAGAGTAATGGGGAAGAGAATATTCGAATCACCCTTAAGGGGTTGGCCCTGGCCGAAAGTCACATTTTGCAAAGGTTGCTGGCTTTGCTGGTCGAATAACTGAAACCGGGTAACCAGAAACTCCCGGTTGCTGGGGTTATTCAGACCAAGCAGAAAGCTGAAATTGTCATTCGCGGCATCAGCTACCACCCAGGTGCGAATGATCTGACTGAAGCTGTCTACCACCAGCAGATTTTGCCGGCCCCGGGCAAAACTGTTCAGTGCATCTACCTGTATGTTATTGAGACCCTGTTGCTGGCTGCTGATAGAGGTCTGGACGGTGCCGTTGATGCTGGTGGTGTCCTCCTGGACAGTACTGAGCAAGGCTTCACCGGAGAGCCGTGTAAAGCTGAAGCCGGTGCCGGCAGGCAGGTCTGCCTCTGGGCCAAAAGGCACTGGTCTGGCGGTAAGAGTGGCGCTGTCTGTGCCATCGCTCAGAATAACGTCTGGCACCATGCGCAATTCAATAAAGGCGGTTTTTGTGGGGTCCGGTAAGACGTCGATCAAGCTGTTGACGGTGTGGCCACCAAAGTTGCCGGACACCGTGACCTGCTCCCCGGGGCCAATGGCAAAGGCGTGCCCTGCCATGGCGTTACCGTTGCCCACCAGCACCTGGTCATCATCACTGCTTTGCCACTGGGTGTCCCGGGTAACCTCCCGGGTGCCATCGGAAAAGGTGGCAATCGCCCTGAAACTCAGGCTATCTCCCTGGTTGAGGCTCACATGCTGATCAGCACTGACAGGCTGTCCCTGAGCGTCTTCCAGTTGCAGTGACGTCAGGGTGGCTGCGGTGACAGCAAAGGTCAGGCTGTCAGACAGGGTCCCCTCTGGGGTAGTGAGGGTGGCAGTGACTACAATGTCCTCCCCAGGGCTCAGGCCCCGAATCTGGCCGTCACTGCTAACACTCAGGCTCTCTGGGGCACTGCTGGACCAGGTCACGGTGTCATTCAGAGGCTGTTCCTGTCCCAGCTCATCAATACCGGTGGCGGTGAGCTGGCTGATCTGGTTATCTGCCAGCACTAACGGGTCAAGGAAGCTGGAGAGTATCAGCTGTTCTGGGGCTAACGGGAAGGCGGGTGCCGTTGCATCAAAGGGTGGGCTGGCAGGGGGCTCTTTACAGGAGGAGCAACTGCTGGAACTGAAACACCCGGTCAGCAGCCCAGCGAAGAGAAAAAACAGCACTACCTTTAGTAACCCCATTATCTGAGTCCCCAAGAATACATAGTTAAGTTGATAGTAAGCTTGAAACTTACAATACAGGGGCTTTTTGGTTAAAAGGTGAGCAGTATTTTTGGTTGTTGTGAGGGGGCACACAATGTTGCCTGCTGTTCCGCTGTCATCAGATTACAGGACGTTCAGAGTCTCGCCGGGTGGTGAACTGTTAGGGTATGGTCACTTTTGCTATAAAATCCGGCTTTTCACCCCTGAAAAGGGATTATTTGGTCCTGTATAGAACGGGGGGCTGGCACAAAAAGCTCAGAAACGTTAAATATAGAGACCGAACTGAGTATGGCAATTTTCACTGCCTGTTAAAACAAAGACAAAGGAGCCAATTTATGGCAACTGCGGATGCAAAAGCCACTTCACTACACTGTTTGTTCCATTGGGCCAAAGAGACCCCGAATAATGTCTATCTGACCCAACCCTTTGCAGATGGACGTACTGAAGACATCACCTGGAAAGAAGCAGCAGATCAGGTATTGCGCATGGCTGCCCATCTGCAGTCCCTGAATATTCCTGCGAACAGCTGCCTGGCCATTCTGGGTAAAAACAGTGCTCACTGGATTCTGGCAGACCTGGCCATCTGGGCTGCGGGCCACGTGTCTGTCCCCTTATACCCGACCCTGAACGGTGAAACTGCGTCCTATGTGCTGGAGCACAGTGAAGCGAAGCTGATGTTCCTGGGTAAAATGGACGGCACAGCCGACGGTTGGAATGACATAAAGGGGAGCATTCCTCCGGAACTGCCGATTATCTCCCTGCCCCTGTCACCCCGGGACGATACGGAAAAGTGGACTGAAATTGTCGCCAGAACCGAACCGACCCAAACCCCCCGCATGCCTGACCCGGATGATCTGGCCACCCTGGTCTACACCTCCGGCAGTACCGGGCGCCCTAAAGGGGTGATGCACAGTTTCCGCACCATGATTGCCGCTGCCAACGGGCTGCGGGAGATTTTCCCGGTAGGACCGGAAGACCGTATGCTGTCCTATCTTCCCCTGGCCCACGTGGCTGAGCGGGCAGCGGTGCAAACTTCTTCGCTGTTTTTTGGTTTCCATCTGTTCTTTGCCACCTCACTGGATACCTTTCAGCAGGATCTGCAGCGGGCCGAGCCGACCCTGTTCTTCTCTGTACCGCGCCTGTGGATGAAGTTTTACCTGGGCATTAACGAGAAGCTGCCACCCAAGAAGCAGAAGATTCTGTTCAATATCCCCCTGCTGAACAAGCTGGTGAAGAAGAAGGTACTCACGCAACTGGGCCTGCAACACTGCCGGGCAGCTCTCACCGGTGCGGCACCCCTGTCGGCGGAAATTATTACCTGGTACCGGGGGCTGGGGCTTGAACTGCTGGAAGTCTATGGCATGTCGGAGAACTTCGGTTATTCCCACGCCAACCGCCCGGGGCAGGCCAAGATTGGCACCGTGGGTGTTGCCAACCCAGGGGTTGAGCACCGTATTGCAGAGGGCGATGAGGTGCAGGTGAAGAGCCCGGCGCAGATGCTGGGTTACTACAAGAATGAAGAGAAAACCAAAGAAGATCTTACGGAAGACGGCTTCCTCAAGACCGGCGATATGGGTGAGATCGACGCCGACGGCTACCTGCGCATTACCGGCCGGGTAAAAGACCTGTTCAAGACCTCCAAAGGCAAGTACGTGGTACCGGTTCCCATCGAGGGGCGCTTCAACCACCCGAAAGTGGAAGTGGTCTGTGTGGCCGGCGCCAATCAGCCCCAGCCCTGCCTGCTGGCACTGCTGTCTGATGAAGCCCGTGAAGAGCTGGGGAAGGGCGGTGACCGCAAGGCCCTGGAAGCAGAGCTCACTGAAGAGCTGGCAAAGGTGAACGCTGATACCGAAGGCCATGAAAAGCTGGCATTTGTGGTGGTGGTCAAGGAACCCTGGACCATGGAAAACGGCATGTTAACGCCCACCATGAAGATCAAACGCAATGTTATTGAAGCCAAGTATGAAGAGATGCTGAACAGCTGGTACGGCGAGAAGAAAAAGGTTCTCTGGGAGAGCTGAAAGCACCCTTGTAGCACAAAAGCAGCATAAAAAAGGCCGGCATTTGCCGGCCTTTTTTATGCTCAGTGCCCGCTATTACAGGTACGGGTCAACTGTTTGCGGACAGACTCAGTGTGCGCCGGCCGTCTTATTTCCCTGGGGTGACGGCATGAACTGTTTATAGCGTCCCGGTTCACCCTGTGGCGCCTTGCCGATATCAATCCCGGCTTTGGCCAGCTCACCTTTCAGTTCCTTACGGAAGATATGGTAATCCACCTGGGTGGAATGGCGGCCCCCGGCCTGAAAGTTCATGTGGGGATGGTCCATCTCATGCTTGATGGCTGCTGCCATGTCTTTCGGGCGCTGGTAGTTGCCGAGGATTTCCTGGCAGGCGATCTTGGCCTGGTAATCCGCCAGGGGCCAGATGCAGCCCAGGGGCTGGAACAGGCCGATAAAGTACAGATTGTCGTACTGCTCGTGGAGCATCTTGCGGTACAGGGGCACCCGGCTGGCGTTTTCGAAATCCACCAGTTTGCTGTCAAAGAACGGAAAGCTGATCCAGAAGCCGGTACAGGCAATAATGGTGTCGTACTCTTCCCGGCGACCATCACTGAAAACCACCCCATCACCGTCCAGAGACTCAATGGCAGGGCGCGGTTTTACCCGGCCATGGCGGATAAAGTCCAGCAGATCGGAATTCACTGAGGGGTGATGGCTTAACACCGGTTCTTTGGGCATGGGCAGGCCGTACTTGCGCTGGTAGTTACCCTGCAGCACTTTCAGCAGTAAGGTAAAAATCATCTGCCGCAATTTGCTGGGCATCCAGGAGCTTTTGACCCCGAGCACATCTGAAGGCAGTCCAAACATGAACTTGGGCAGAAACCACTGGGGGCTGCGCATGCTCAGGCCTACATGTTCTGCCAGGCGGGCGGATTCAACCGCCACATCACAGGCGGAGTTACCAGCGCCAATCACCAATACCCGCTTGTTACGCCAGCTGTCATCTACGCCTTTGAAATCGTGGGAGTGGGTAAAGGTGCCGTTGAAGGTTCCAGGGTATTGCGGGTACTTGGGGTTCCAGTGGTGCCCGTTGGCCACCATCAGTTGGGTAAAGGTCTGGCTGTGGCTCTGGCCGTTTTTATCGGTGTAGTTAATCTGCCAGTTACCCTCGGCATCCCGCACCACCTGGTCCACGTTGGTTTCGAAGCGGATATGCTCATGCACCCCAAAATGCCGGGAATAGCTGTCAAAATAGGCTTGCAGCTGGCGGTGATTGGGGTAATCAGGGTAGTGGTCCGGCATCGGGAAGTCTTCATACTCGGACCAGCTGCGGGAACTGATGATATGGGTGTTGTTGTAGACGCTGGAGTGCCCGGTGCTGGAATTGAAAACCCAGTTACCCCCCACCTGATCGTTTTTCTCAAACAGGGTTACTTGCAGACCCGCTTCCAGGCAATTTTTCGCCGCGGTCAGGCCGCTGGGGCCTGCGCCGATAACACAGACGTGTGCTGACTTACTCATGGTGCCACTCCACTGGTGGGTGATGAATGTTGTTGTTGTGACTGCAGAGCGCCTGAAAGTCGGCGGCAATACCAAGAAGTGTGAGGCAGTCTACAGAATTGCGATAAATATGACATTTGTCATGTTTTAAATCTACTCCTGCTAGGGTAAAGTTGTCAACAGATTACATAGCGAGGTAAGCATGTCAGATTCAGTCAGCGGCACACCCTTGCGCAAGCCGGTACAGGGGCGCAGCAGGGAGCGGGTAGAGAAGGTTGTTGCCGCAGCAGAGGCGTTGCTGCTGGAGCGCGGGCCGGAAGATACCTCAATCCCTGAGGTGGCTGCCCGGGCGGGGGTTCCCAGGGCTTCGATTTATCCGTTTTTCCCCAATAAATACGCGTTGTTTCTGGCCATTGGCGACTATCACCTGAAGCAGGTGGCACAACTGATTGAGCAGTCGAGCACCGGGCTGGACGCAACCCACTGGCAGGAGCTGGTGAGGGGCGTTGTGTCGGTGGTGGCGAATTATTACAACAGCCACCCGGTGGCGGGTCTGTTGATTCTGGGGGGGCCCATGAGCCGCACCGGTTACCTTTCCCAGGAAGTCACCATTCAGGACATCGGCCAGCGGGTAAGGCCGGTGTTCTTGAACCTGCTGCCGGCACGGCCGTTACCGGATAGCCCGGATGTCATCACCATCGCTGTGGAAATTGCCTTTGCCTGTATGCGCCACTCCTGGTTTACCCACGAGCAGGTCACTGACGCCATGGCTGAGCAAGCCAGCATGGCAGCCGTGAGCTACCTATCTAACTGGCTGGTGGAATAATCCCTCAGGCGGGCTCAGTAGCTTCCCAGGCGGGGAAGGGGTCATGGAGGTTCGCCCAGGTGGTGATACCCCCAGCCATCTCCTCATCCGTTAACAGGCACTGGTCCATGGCCCCCCGCATTGCCGGCTGATCCAGATTCTGACCGATAAAAACCAGTTCCTGGCGCCGGTCGCCGTAAGGTGACTGCCACTTCTGCAGAATAATCTCCCGGTACTCCGGGTCTTGCGGCCAATGTTCATCCCCCATGGCGGCCCAGAACAGGCCCGCCATGCCGTGGCGCATGATGCCACCGGCCTGGGACCAGCTGCCGGCAAAATCGTTGCGGGTGGCCAGCCAGAAATAGCCCTTGGAGCGCAGCAGTTTACCAAACCCCCCTACCTGGCTGAGAAAGTCATAAAAACGGGCGGGATGGAAAGGGCGCCGGGCCTGGTAGGTAAAGCTTGAGATGCCGTACTCTTCGGTCTCGGGAATATGCTCACCGCGCATTTCCTGGAGCCAGCCCGGGGCCTGGGCGGCTTTTTCAAAATCAAAACGGCCAGTGTTCAGTAGTTTGCTTAAGGGCACATCGCCATTAATGGCGGGAATGATTTCCGCCTCCGGGTTGAGACTGCGTAGCAGAGCGGTGACCTCCCCCAGTTGCTCCGGGGTGACCAGATCGGCTTTACTCACCACCAGCACATCACAGAATTCCACCTGCTCCACCAGCAGCTCCGCCACACTGCGCTCATCCTCTTCACCCAGGCTTTGCCCGGTGTCCTGCAGGGCTTTGGCTTCCTGGTAATCCTGGGGAAAGTTGGCGGCATCCACCACGGTGACCATGGTGTCCAGGCGGGCAATGTCAGACAGACTCTCGCCATTTTCGTCCCGGAAGGTAAAGGTCTCTGCCACCGGTAACGGCTCGGAGATGCCGGTGGACTCAATCACCAGATAATCAAAACGCTCTTCCCGGGACAGCCGGCTGACTTCCTCCAACAGGTCTTCCCGCAGGGTGCAGCAGATGCAGCCATTGCTCATTTCAACCAGCTTTTCCTGGGAGCGGTTCAGGGCACCCTGCTGATGGACTTCGCTGGCATCAATGTTGATTTCGCTCATGTCGTTAACAATCACGGCCACTTTCAGCTGTTCGCGGTTGTGCAGAATGCGGTTTAACAAGGTGGTTTTGCCGGCGCCAAGAAAGCCGGACAGGACGGTAACGGGAAGGGTCTTCATGGGGCAACCTGTAGTAATGACAAAGAAGAGGATTTAAGGAATGTTATAACATAACAATAGTGAGTTGTGAAGATGCTGTGGTGAGTCCAGGTTCCCGGTAAAGTGTAAAGCATCAAAAAAGGCACCTCTATGGGTGCCTTTAGAAGTACTGCCGGCGGATAAATCAGGGTTGCACAGACGTCAGGGTGCCGAGCAGGTCGCCGATCAGTGGCAGGTCGCCCTCAGGCAGGTTGCTCAGGGAGCCCAGCAGCTCGGTGAAGCAGGCAGCGGGGTCGGTGGCACCGGCCATGGGGCAGACGCTGCCGGCAAGCATGTCGTCAGACAGCAGCTCCTGAATGGCGCCGAAGTTATCACCTGCGGCCAGCAGACAACTGAATGGGTCGCTGTCCGGGCCACAGAACTGGTCAATGCCCGGCAATGAGTTGGTGCCGGGCAGGCCTGCATCATCGCCGCCACTGAGCATGGCAACCAGTGCGGTGAGGCTGTCCAGGCCGGGCAGGTCAGCGTTTTCGGCGCTCAGCAGCTCTGCCAGTTGGGCGAGGCCGTCAAGACCGATGTCAGGGGTGTCGCCACCGGGGAAATCAAAGTCACCGCCGCCGGACAACAGGTCGGCCAGCCCGGTGAGGCTGTCCAGGCCGGGGAGGCCGTCGGCGCCACCGCCCAGCAGATCCGTGAGCTGGGTCAGACTATCCAGACCGGGCAGGTCGTCGCCGGCACCACTACCCAGCAGATCCCCGAGAATCGGCAGGCCTCCCAGGAGCGGCAGACCACTGTCATCACCGCCGTTGAGCAGATCCGCCAGTTCAGTCAGGCCATCCAGACCCGGCAGGTCATCGGTATCGCCGCCGAATTGATCAGGCAGTGCCGTCAGTCGGTCAAGACCGGGAATGCCGTCAAAGCCGGCCAGTCCGGGAATCTGGTTGAACTGAGCAATCTCGCTGGGCACAAAGGTCCCTGCGGCTTCAATAAAGCAGGCAGCGGGATCCACCGGGTTGGCGATTGAATTGCGGGGGCAGGCCAGTTCAGTCAGGGGGTTGGACTGAAACAGTAATTCTGAGGCCATCTGCAGGTTGCGGCCGGCTTCTGTCAGGCACTCAAACGGGGTGCTGCGACCAAACTCTTCGGTCGCGGCAGTGCGGGGGCAAATCTGCTGTGCAAAGGCATCAGCGCCGGGAATGCCATTCCCTTCGGGCAGGCCGTCAAACTCAGGCAGATCGCCAAAATCCGCCGTGCTGCTGCCGGGGAACTGACCGCTGGCGTTGGCGATGGCTTCAGAGAAGCAGTCCAGGGGGTTACTGTTGCCGGCGCCATTGGAGACCGGGCAGAGTTGTTCCGCCAGGGGGGATAAGCCGCCCATAATCGGGGCCAGGGTACTGAACAGGGCGTCGGCTTCAGACAGACAGCTTAACGGGAAATCCGTCGCGGGGGTGCCGCTGTCGGCAGTTTCAGGGCAGAAGCTGGCCAGTTCACCGGCGGTTGCCGGGCCTATGTTCTGAGCGCCTTCACTTTCACAGGCCATGGCATCCATGCCGTCATCAGCACCGGAGGCAGCCACAGGGCAAAAGGTGTCGGTAAATTCATTGCGTGTCTGCACCAGGGAGGTCGCTTCATCACTGCTGGTGTTGACGTCGGGGGGGCTGTTGTCGGCGGCATCACGACTGGAGCTGGAACTGCTGTCACAGGCGGCAAGGGATAAAGCGAGCAAGCCGGTGAACAATAGATGGCGGGCAGGATTTTTCATAAACCGGTCTCTTATTGTTGGTATTTGTTAAGACCGGTTAATTTGTGTGATTCAGTTCGCAAAGTCTATTGGCTGTAGAACAGTCTTACAAGCGTCTTTAGGGGCAGTAGTGATTACTGACTTTTTCTGGCGGCACCATATGGCAGGTTTTCGCCAGGAGATACGGGCAAAGTCATAATCAGGCAGTACCTTTCATGTTACAAAAAATAACATTGATGCCGGCAGCGGGTTTTCCCTATCGCTATTCAGTCTTTCGAACGGGTTTCATTTTTCTCGCACCCCACTGGCTGGTGACGTATTCTGTTGCGGGTCTGTCCGGATGCTACGCGGACGTCACTTTTTTAATCAATGGAGTTTGACCCTGATGCCTATTTCAATTGGCGATACCTTACCTTCCGTTAGCCTGTTCACCAACGGCGAAAAAGGTCCTGAGCCGATCCAGACCAGTGATTTTTTCAAGGGCCGCAAGGTGGTGCTGTTCGGTGTACCGGGTGCCTTTACTCCCGGTTGTTCCAACGCCCATATGCCCGGTTTTGTGGTGAGTGCCGATAAGCTCGGGGAAAAGGGCATTGACGCCATTGCCTGTATGGCGGTGAACGATGCCTTTGTGCTGGGCGCCTGGCAGAAAAGCCAGAACGCGGAAAACATTACCATGCTGGCAGACGGCAATGGGGAGCTGACCCGGGCACTGGGGCTGGAAATGGACGGTAGCGGGTTTGGTCTGGGTAACCGTTGCCAGCGCTTTGCACTGATTGCTGACAACGGTGTGGTTACCTATGTGGGTGTGGACGAGAAGGGTATCGAGAAAAGCGCGGCCGATGCGGTAATGGCACAGCTTTAACCGGCACCGGCCTGGTATTCAGTAGCCGATATCCCGGTACGAGCGGGCGATCTTCTCAATGGCAATCACGAAAGCCGCCATGCGGTAATTGCGGATATCCGGCATTTCTTTGCGCTTGGCAATGATCGCCTGCAGGGCCTGGCGCATGCTGTCGTCCAGGCCTGAGCGCACCAGATCAAACTCATCGGCACCCCGTGCCAGATCCTTCTGCATACCCTCTGAAACGGGTTTTCCCGTGGCCTCTTCTATGGCTTCAATGATGCGCTGGCCACGGGCTTCGTGGAAACGCTTCTCCATGCGCCCAAAGCGCACATGGGCCAGGTTACGGACCCATTCGAAGTACGAGACGATCACCCCTCCGGCATTGCAGTAGGCATCCGGGATGATCTCTACGCCACGTTCCTGCAGTATGGCATCCGCTTCAAAGGTCACTGGGCCGTTGGCCGCTTCTGCAATCAGGCGGGTGCTGATGCGCCGGGCGTTGCCCTGGTGAATAACGGCTTCCAGCGCCGCGGGAATCAGAATGTCGCAGTCCTGCTCCAGCATGGCGTCACCGTCACCATGGTATTGCCCGCCATGGAAGCCTTTGACGCCTCCCTGCAGCTCCAGGTGCCTTCTGACCGCTTCCACATCCAGGCCTTCGGGATTGGTGATGGCGCCATCCCGTTCAATGATGCAGGTAATCAGCGACTGATCCTCGGTTTGCAGGAAATGGGCAGCGTGAAAGCCTACATTCCCAAGCCCCTGGATGGTGATGCGCTTGCCTTTCAGTGTTCCTTCCAGACCTGCCCGGGCCACTTCCTCCGGGTGGCGGAAAAACTCCCGTAACGCAAACTGCACCCCCCGGCCGGTGGCTTCGTTGCGCCCCCGCACACCCCCATGCTCTACGGGTTTGCCGGTTATGGCGCCCATGTAGTTGATGTCATCGGGAAACAGCTGGCGGTAGGTGTCCACCATCCAGCCCATTTCCCGGGGGCCGGTGCCCATGTCCGGGGCGGGGACATTTTTTGCCGGGCTCAGGTAGCCTTTGCTGATCAGTTCCCGGGCAAAGCGCCGGGTGATCGCTTCCAGCTGTTTCGAGGTGTATTTACGGGGATCAATAACCAGGCCACCCTTGGAGCCGCCAAAGGGCACGTCAACGATGGCGCACTTGTAAGTCATCAATGCCGCCAGTGCTTCCACCTCGTTCTGGTCCACTTGCAGGGCATAGCGGATTCCCCCCTTGGTGGGCAGGCGATGGTCACTGTGTACTGCGCGCCAGCCGGTAAAGATCTGTGGTTTACCGTCTATTTCCACCGGGAACGACACCTGCAGCACTGAATTACAGGCCTTAAGAGTCTCTCCCAGGCCGTCTTCAAGCTGCATCAGGCCGATGGCCTGGTCCACCATGTGATCGACGCTCTGGCGGAATGACAGGCCTGCTTGTGGTTGTTCGCTCATGGGGGGACTCCTGGGATTGCTGTTTAAAAGACGTTAAATCTTTAGGGAACTTCCGGCAAGGCTGGTGTCAGCAAAGTACTGACCACCAGAAAACGCGACCGATGATGCGCAGTTCCCGGGGCTGATGCTCCTGGGGGAACTGTGGGTTGGCATAGCCCAGTATCAGGGTGTCTTCCTGTTGCTGAAACAGGTAGCACACTTTGAGCAGGCCCCCGTGATCGACCACGAAAATGTCCCCATCGGTGATTTCGGTGACACTGCGATCAAAGGCCACCACCGCTCCCTGGGGCAGCACCGGGTGCATCTGCTGGTCAGAAAGGGTGGTAAATGAGGCATTGGCGGCCTGCACATTGGCCCGGCGCAGCAGGTGCTGGCTAAAGCGCAGGGTAATGTGGGGGCTTAAGGGGTCCAGGCAAGGCAGGAAGATATCGTTGTCTTCCCCCGGGGTGGCAGCAATGCCTTCCTGCAGTTGCCAGGGCGCAGGGGGCTTGGGTTGCTGGACATAGTTGACGTCTTCACCGGTCCATAACCAGGCTTCTGAGACACCCAGGGCATTGGCCAGGTGTTTCACGTCAGAGGAACGTGGTTCACGAATTTCCCGTTCGTAATTTGAGACCCTGCTCTGACCCGACCAGCCACAACGCCCGGCAAGTTCAGGCTGGGTCAGGCCCGCCTGCTGTCTTGCGTACCGAATCCGGCTACCGATGGTGTCCATGGATGGTTTTTTTCTCCTCTATCGCAGCCGTGTTCTATCACCCTTGGACAGCGCTTGCCTAACGACGAAATGTGTATTAGTGTGAGGGTGTTAAACACACAACGTGATCTCAAGGAGGAGTCATGAACCGCAATCAGGGTGACAGAGGTTATTCCGCGCAATGCAGAAGGGCCTGGGTGGCGCAACGCTGGATCGAGGAGGACATTGGCCGGGGCATTCTCCCCCCCGGGGTAAACTGCTTCAGCGCGCTGCACGATTATGTGGATGGGCATGGTTATCTGTTCGATAAATACCTGGGGGAGACCCGCATTGGTACTACCCTCGACTGGCAGTCCTGGAGCCTGCAGGAGATCATCGACCACATAGCACCAGTATGTGAAGCCGTTGACGCCTGGCTCAGAAATCAGCGTCAGGGTAATGCGGTGGATTATCTGCAGCTAAAAGAAGGTACCCGCTTTTGCAGCTAGGTGATGGTTTTGTCGAAGTGCTGTCGTGGCCGGCGCGCTTTACCAGTCGCTGGCCAGAATTGCTGATGAAGGCATAGCTCTTACCGGCTAAGGGGGCCAGCAGTCTCAGGTACCTGGCGTATGCGGCCTTTATCATCAATGGCCACAAACACGAACAGGGCCTCAGTGACTTTACGGGGGCTTTGGGCGGTGGGGTCCCGGGTCCAGACTTCCACATGGATCTTCATGGAACTGCTGCCCACATCTTCCAGGGCGGTATGAAAGCTCACTTCACTACCCACCCGCACCGGGGACAGAAACTCCATACGGTCCAGGGCTACGGTGGCCGTGCGCCCCTGAGCCAGACGGCCAGCAGCGGAGGCTGCAGCCAGGTCCATATGCTGGACCAGCCAGCCGGCATAGACATCGCCGTTGGCATTGGTATCGCTGCTCAACGGAATCAGCTGTAGTGTCAGCTCCCCCCTTGGCTGAGGCTTAGTACCGGGTCTTTTCATAACGCCCACTTCCTGGTTACAGCTTTAAGACGTTGACCAGTATAGACCCTTTGCAGCCTTGTGACTGAGATTTTGCGTGGAATGGCCCGGTTACCACCCCTTAAGCAGTGGATTGACCAGGGGGATTTTTCCTATCAATGAGTAGGGCCTGGTGGCACGGCTCGTTTCAGTGGGGGTAAGGGGGCCACCCCAGTGGCTTGCCCCCCAACACATGCAGATGAATGTGGTAAACCGTTTGACCCCCATGTTCGTTGCAGTTCATGACGGTACGGAAGCCCTCCTGGGCGAAACCCAGTTTGTTGGCCAGGTAGGCTGCCGTCAGGTACAGGTGGCCTACCAGTTCCCGGTCTGCCTCAGTTATATCATTGATGGTGGCAATGG
>REBR01000137.1 GCA_007692645.1 Halomonadaceae bacterium
GGGGGTCACTCAGCCGGATGGCAGCAGCCGCCAGGCCAATGGTGTGGCCCTGGCCGGTTCCTATGAAGTCCTGCGCCATACCTATGTGTTTGCTGATTACCGCCTGTTCCGGGATGCCGGCAGCACCAACTCCCTGGACATACAGGAAGCCCGCCTGGGCGCCGGCTTTGCTTTTCCAGTGGCCCGGCCACTGGATCTTTTCCTGGAGGGTTCACTGCTGCGCAATGAATCTGAACGCTGCATCGACAGCGACTGCCAGGACATCAACAGTAATGGCTACAGCTACGGCATTGGCGCCTGGATCGCCCTGAACCCGGCGGGGGGTATCCGCATCAGCTGGACTGAACAGGAATATGACCGTGATGACCCCAGGGGGAACCCGGTACAACGTTCAGGCCGGTTAATAGAACTGGGGCTGCATTCACGGCATACGGGGCACAGTATCGTGCTTGGGGGGCAGGCATACAGTGATGCCAATAGCTTCAAGGTGGGGTATCGCTATACCTTCTGAGAGGGCTTCTGATGATAACCATCAGAGCTCCCCAAACAGGGGAGTTCTAATGGTCAACAGAGCCTTAGCGGGGCTCCAGACGGAACAGCCCGGCATCTTCTTCATCGTTCAGCACATAAATATGACCATCGGGCCCTTCACGCACATCCCGTATCCGGCCAACTGTCTTCAGCAGTAACTCTTCCAGGTGCACTACCTCCTGTTCCTCCAGCACGACCCGCAGCACCCGCTCAGCCCGCAAACCACCGGCCAGGAGATTACCCTGCCAGGCGGGATAGGTGTCCCCACTGACCAGAGCCAGGCCGGAGGGGGCCAGGGTTGGCAGAAACTCATACACCGGCCCAGTCATATCCCCGTTACTGCGTTCGCCGAACTGCTCTTCACTACGGTAGTCACGCCCCAGACTGACTTCTGGCCAGCCATAGTTATTGCCGGCTTCAATCAGGTTCAGTTCATCTCCCCCCCGGGGTCCGTGTTCAGTCACCCAGATTTCACCGGTGTCGGGGTGCACGATAATGCCCTGGATATTGCGGTGACCGTAGCTGTAGATTTCAGGCAGCGCCCCTTCCTGGCCGGCAAAGGGGTTGCCCTCTGCCGCTGCACCAGTTGCTGTCAGCCGCAGGACACTGCCCGCATGATCATCCAGGTGCTGGGGACGGTTCTTTTCATCTTCCCCCCGGTCACCAACTGTCAGCAACAGGGTACCGTCGTTCATCCAGGCCATGCGGGCCCCGTAATGACGACCCGCCGAAGAAGCCCGGTCCTGTTCGAACAGCACTTCCCACTCACTCAGGCGGTCACCGTCCAGGCGGGCGCGGCCCATGGCCAGGCGGGTATCATCAGCATTTTCAGGCTTTGAATAGGTCAGATAGATCCAGCCATTGTCCTCATACTCCGGGTGCAGCACCACATCCAGCAGCCCCCCCTGGTTAACCGCCTTGACCTCGGGGGTTCCGCTGATGGTGGTGGTATCACCGCCATCCACCAGCAGCAGACGCCCCTTGCGCTCCGTCACCAGATAGCGGCCATCCGGGAGAATAGCCAGGCCCCAGGGGTGCTCCAGTCCGCCAGTGATTTCTACCAGGGTCGTGTCTTCATATTCGGTATTAACCTCCTGGCCAGAACCGGAGGCCTGAAGTGCACCTGAAAACAGCAGCAGGCTGGCAAACATTACCCCTGAACATTGTCGATAGGAATGTGACATGACTCGAGCTCCTTCCTATGGGTGAATCGTTGTCTTACATTAACAAGCCTACGCCTAAGCTCCCCTGCCAGACCACCACTGCCGTTTGCTCACCGGTGTTTCAGGAACTGGAATTAACCGGGTGCTGAGTGCCATTACCCTGGCTAAGCCAGCGCTGCTCCCCGGTAAACACCACATCCAGCACCAGATGCCGCACCAGCGGCTGCAGCCGCTGGTGCAGGGTTTGCCGGAACCGGTCCTGCTCTGCCAGCCCCTCAAGCACACCCTGCTGTGGCAGTTCCAGATACAGCACGATATACAGGGTTCGTCCCGGGCGAACCATGCGCAGACGATGACCCACCACCGCATGCTCTGCCAGGAGCGCTGACACCACCTGCTGCACCGGCTCTCTCACCTGCCGTGGCGGTGCCCGGTTAAGCAGTTCCTTGATGGAAACCGAAGCCATGCGCACCGGTACACCCAGGCAGAACAACACCACCAGGGTCACCAGTACCGGGTCTACATAGCGTGCCGCCGTGTGCCACTCCAGATAATGCAGTACCGGCACCGTGCAGAATGCCAGCAGTACGGTGGTGGAAATCAGGGCATTGATCAGCCAGTTCTCCACATCCGCCGCCAGTAATGGCCCGGGCACCCGGCGATGGGCCCGGCGCAGCAGCAACACCGTTCCGGTGCATGTCACCGTGGCAAACACCGAATAACCGATAGCCATACCCGCGCTCACCTCCCGGCCACCGGAAAACAGCGACAGCAGGGAATCCCCCAGCGCCAGCAACGACACCCCCAGAATCACCAGCCCGCGGCCAGCATTCACCAGGGATTCAAAGTAGGCATAACCGTAGGGGTATTTATCGCTGTCTGGCAGAGTGACCAGGCGGGAAACCCGCACCGTGATAACGGCAATAATCACGTAAATCAGATTAAACAGCCCGTCCAGCAGAATGGCCTGGGAATTACTCAGCAGCGCAAAGCTGATCCCCACCACCCCCATAATCCCGGCCATGGAGGCAGACAATATCAGTGCGCCCCGTTCCGTATTGATCAAAATCGGTTTCCTCTTGAAAGCCCAGATGCCATTGGGAAAACAGCCCAGGGCCGGTGACACTGACATCCAGCGCCCGTAACCAGGTCACCATGGTACGGTTGGAGTTATTGCCAAACCAGTAAAAGTGGGGAAGAGGAACAAATTCCAGATTAAAGACCGGCTGAAATACCGATTCTTCCGGAGCATCAAAGTGCCCATCCAGTTGTTCACGCAGTGCTGTAACCCGGGCTTTTTCCACCTTAAAACTCAAGCGCACCTGATACCCCTCAGGAATCGCTACTGAACGTCCCGGCTGCTCTGGCACTGCAGCCAAGTATTGCCGCCCCAGGGCAGCCCGGGTGGGCCAGAACAGGGACTGTAAGCCCCGCAAAAACCCCTGCTCCATCTTGGCATACCAGCGCCACTCGCCGTGGGCGTAGCGCACCCAGCCGCCGTTCTCGGCAGGCACAATCAGGCTGGGGTGTCTGCCATGGTCAATCAGATGAACGGTCACCGGGTCTTTGGGTACATCGGGTAAAACCACCCGGTTGCCGCAGGCCGTCAGTAGCCCCAAGAGCCCTAACAGACAGAACGATAACCCTAGCCACTGACGATTGAAAAAAATCATGGGGTGCTGGCACTTCCCTGCATTTGACGACAAATAACAGTTCTTACAGTGATCTTTGTATCAGAACTCCACTGCGAACCGTACTATCCAACTCTGCCATAATGGACCTGGATTCATTTCGGCGCCAAATCAAAAAAGTATAAAAACAAGAACCCAGCATGACCGAGAACAAGGCACATTTGATGCTACACCGGCTTCGCAAGGATTTTCGACTGTCCCTGATACTCCTGCTCGGGGTCTGCGGCATTCTCGGATTAGGCCCCTTTGCCATTTACCGCCTGATCATCGGCGACATGGTAATGGCCATTTTAGACGGGGTGCTGATTCTGGGTATCCTTGGGGCGATGATCTATGTCTGGATCAGCGATGACACCCGCCGGACGGGTATCTTTCTGGCATTATTCAATACCTCGATTGCGATTATTGTCACCCACCTGATTGGCATTTTCGGGCTGTTCTGGCTCTACGTGGTGTTACTGGGTAATTTCTTCCTGGTACGTGTTGAAATTGCAGTGACCATGACGGTGATAGCCCTGGTTGCTGTAGTCCTGCTTGGCACCGGTTTGGAGGGTCTGCCTGAACAAGCCTCTTTCGTTATTACTGCAGCCATCACCAGCCTGTTCGCCTATATATTTGCCCACCGGGCAGATATCCAGCGGATGCAGTTGGAACAATTGGCCACCCTCGACCCCCTGACCGGTGCCGGCAACCGGCTGGCCCTTGAGAGCGAACTGAACATTGCCCTGGCCGCCCATAAGCGCCGTGGTAAAAACCATGGCTTACTGATGCTCGACCTGGACCATTTCAAGGGGGTCAATGACAGTCACGGACACGCCACCGGTGACCGTATACTGAAACAGTTTACCGAACTGGTACTGGCTAACACCCGCACTGAAGACCGGCTGTTCCGCTTTGGTGGCGAGGAATTTGTGCTGTTGATGCCCGGCAGTGACCTGCAGGGCATGACCCGGGCCAGCGAGCATCTGCTGCAATGTCTGCGGGAGAACCTGCAAACCCCCAGCGGGCCGGTGACCACATCCATTGGTGCGGCACTGCTGCGCCCGGAAGAAAGCTGGGAGAGCTGGCTGGGGCGGGCTGACCATGCCTTGTACGCCGCCAAGGAGCAGGGTCGCAACAGAGTCGTGCTGGCGGCAGACGAAGCCCCGGCAGTCAACTCCATCCCTGCCTGAGGGCCAACAGGGAAAAAGTATTTAATGCCCCATGGGCAAAAATGGCTGGCCACAAGGTTCCCCAATGCAGCGTCAGCCGCGCCAGCACCACCCCAGCCAGCATGGTTTGGAACACCCCCATCCAGCCCTGATAGGCATGCCCCAGACCGAACAGCAATGATGACAGCAGCACCGGCCCCCAGATCCCACCCAGCAGGGCCTGACTGCGTGCCAGCAAGGCTCCTCTGGCCACCAGCTCTTCATAAAATGCCACAAACACCATGAGTAACAGCACACTGATCACCGGCAGATCACCGATAAGCGCGCCACCTACACCTGCCAGCTGTTCATGGTGCTGCTCCAGCAGCCCCGGTCGCAGCCATGAAATAACTGCCGCGAACAGCAGGTTAACGGCAAAAAAAAGCAACAGTGCGCCAGCGCCCCGGAGCAGATCCACGGGCTGTGGCGCCACCATGCGCAACCCCCGCCAGGAGAGCTTTCGCAAATGCACCAGCAAAGCCACGCCCAGCAAAACCACCAGGCCCTGCACCGCCACCACCAGCAGCATATCCGGGGCGTCGCCACCGGCGCTCAGCCCTACCAGCAAAGCGAGTAAGCCAGCCGCCAGAGTTAACAGCAACACCAGAACAATGTCGATCAGTGCAGACCAACCCATTGGGCTCTCCTATAAGGGATTATTCACTTCCAGCCCTGACATTTATATCGGGCCCCAGACCACAGACCTTTCTGGAACATTCAACTGAGAGTACATTAACCCTCCCATGAAACCATTGATGAGACTCCCATGGCGCTGAAAGCCACCGTCTGCAGAGCGCAGATACAACTGGCGGATATGGACCGCCATCATTACCAGGACCTGTCACTGACCCTGGCCAAGCATCCGTCAGAAACTGACGAACGTATGATGGTACGGTTACTGGCGTTTGCCTGCCACGCCAGTGACAACCTGCAGTTTACCCAGGGCCTGTCCGGTGACAATGAACCTGAACTGTGGGATTGCGGTCTCACCGGCAACATACGCCTATGGATCGAACTGGGACTGCCAGATGACGACCGGCTGCGCAAAGCCTGCGCCAGGGCGGAACAGGTGATACTGTACGTCTATGGGGATGACCGCGCCGTTCAGCCCTGGTGGGGCAAGGTGGTTGGCAAATTACGCCGCTTCGACAATCTCCAGGTGATTGTACTGCCCTACCCGCAAACCCAGGCACTGGCGGAACTGGCCAGTCGTTCCATGCATTTACAATGCAATATTCAGGAAGGGCAAATCATGTTGGGGGACCCACAAACCAGTGTGATACTGGAACCTAAGATGATTCTTGGACCAGGCGTTACCCCCTAAGTCCGGAGTAGCCACTTGATGCTGCGATCCCTGTTATTACCCAAGCTACTGCCAGCACTGTCACTGAGTGTGCTGCTGGCCATAACGGCCGCTCCGGCGGAGGCTTTTCGCTGCAACAGAAGCCTGGTGGGTACCGGGGATTTAACCGTGGAGGTCAAAGACAAGTGCGGCAGCCCGGACTATCGCAGTGAGTTCGATGCGGTGGTCTTACCGGGTCTGGGTCCTGTTCAGGCCACTGAGCACTGGTATTACAATGAAGGGCCGCAACGGTTTATTCGCCGCCTGACGTTCCGCAACGGCCGTCTGCGCCATTTGGAGACACTGGGGCGGGGCTTTGTGGATAATCAGAGCGGGGGCTGTACCCCACGGGCCATTGAGCGGGGCATGAGCGAATACGAATTGTACCAACGCTGTGGACCGCCATTGGATGAACGCCGTGAATGGCAGTTTGGTCCCCCTGGCAAATTCCCCGGCAGCCCCCGCCAGGCGGTACCGGTGCAGGAGTGGCTGTACGACTTCGGCGGCCAGCAGTTCCGCCGCCTGGTCACTATCCGGGGGGGAGATGTGGTTGCCCAGGAGCGCCGGGACAAACCCCGCTAAAACCCAGGCAGGCTTTAAACGGTCACCTTACGCCCGGGGTCCACCTTCAGCAGCAGCCACCTCTGCTGCAGTGAGTTCCCGCCACTCCCCAGGAGCCAGAGCCGGGTCCAGGGACAAGCCGCCAATAGCCTCCCGGTGCAGTGCCTGCACATGGTTGCCCACGGCTGCCAGCATTCGCCGTACCTGGTGGTAACGCCCCTCACTCAGGGTGATCCGGCATTGATTATCCGCCAACACCTCAACCACCGCTGGCCGGGTAATCCGGCTTTCCCCTTTAAGCATCAGTCCCTCACCCAGTTGCCTGGCCATGGCATCGGTTAGCCCGCTGGCCAGAGTGGCCCGGTAAACCTTGCCCTGGTGTTTTGCCGGGGAACTCACCCGGTGTGACCACTGTCCATCATTCGTCAACAGCAACAGACCACTGCTGTCTTTATCCAGCCTGCCCACCGGGTGCAGCCCCTGGCGCAGTGTCTCCGGCAGACAATCCAGCACGGTGCTTTGGTGAGCATCCTGGGTGGCGCAGATTACCCCCAGGGGCTTATTCAGCATCAGGTAACGCTCGTTGCTGACCCACTGCAACCGGGTCGGCCCCAGCCACACCTGGTCCTCACTGGACACAGCCGTGGCCGCTTTTACCCGGTCCATGCCGGTCACCCTGACCTGACCCCGGGCCACTGCCTGGCGGGCTTCTTTACGGCTCATGGCCGTGGTGTGAGCCAGAAAGTAATCCAGTCGCATGCCAAAGTGCCTTTAAGTAACAAAGTGTTAACGTGGTCGCAATGCGATGCCCCAATGCCTGTCAGTATTTATCAGCAACAGGCATCAGTCATCAGGCAGTGCCCTGGGGGGGATGACCGCTGCCATCATGCAGCCACCACCGTGACAATAAACCGCCAGCACAGGGAGATCACCCATGAGCAAAACTGCCAGCTATGATACTGCCCCATGGGCACGGCATTATACCGCAACCATGGCCGCCGGGCTGCCTGCCCTGAACCACGCCTCTGTAGCCGGCATGCTGACCGAGGCTGCCAGCCAATACCGGCACCAGACGGCGTTTACCACCTGTATGCCCAACGGTATGTACGGCTCCCTGAGTTTTGCTCAGACAGAGGACATGTCCAATGCATTCGCTGTCTATCTGCGGGAATCCCTGTCAGTAAAGCCCGGTACCCGGGTAGCGGTGCAAATGCCCAACTGCCTGAGTTATCCGGTGGCGGCTTTCGCTGTCCTCAAGGCGGGCTGTATTCTGGTGAACGTCAACCCTCTGTATACCCCTGCGGAAATGGAACACCAGTTCAATGACAGCGGCGCTGAAGTGCTGGTCATCATGGACATGTTTGCGGATAAGCTCGATGCCATCATGGACAGAACCCCCATAAAGCACGTGGTCATGACCAGTGTTTCCCAGTGGTTCCCCCCGGTGGTGCGCCGGGTGCTGAACCTGGTACTGAAGTACTGGAACAAAGCCATTCCCGTTCACCACGTTTCCTGCACCCCCATGGATCAGGCGCTGGAAACTGGCCGCCGGCTCAGGGATAACCGGGGTATCCGGGTGCGGGACTACTGGGAGCCACTGACCCGGGATACCATTGCCCTGCTGCAATATACCGGGGGCACCACCGGGGTCAGCAAGGGTGCAGCCCTGACCCATGGCAACCTGCTGGCGAATATCCAGCAGATTGACACCATGGCCGGCGCCCATATGGCTGACGGCCAGGAATGCGTACTCACTGCCCTGCCCCTGTATCATATTTTTGCTTTTACCGTGAACCTGCTGGCCTTTTACCAGCACGGCGCCCATAACGTCATGGTGCCAAGCCCCCGGCCGATCCAGAACTGCCAGCGGGCGATTGAGAACTTTCCCATCAGCTGGATTTCAGGGGTCAATACCCTGTATAACGCCCTGCTCAACGAAGAGTGGTTCAACCTCTACCCCCCCGGCACCCTGAAAGCTGCTTTAGCCGGAGGCACCGCACTGCACCGGGCCGTGGCCAAACGCTGGCAGCAAACCGCCGGCTGCCCCATTGCCGAAGGTTATGGCCTGACAGAAACCTCCCCCACCCTGTGTTTCAACCCCCTGGACAACGCCCGCCCTGACAGTATCGGCATTCCCGTGCCAGGCACCCAGATCCGCATCGTGGATGAGCAGGGAGACTGTGTCGCCCCCGGTGAGCGGGGGGAAATCATTGCCCGGGGGCCCCAGGTGATGGCGGGCTACTGGCAGCGTCCGGAAGAAACCGCCAAGTCCCTGAAAGAGGGCTGGTTCTATACCGGAGATGTGGCTTATATGGACCCGGAAGGCTACTTCCATATTGTCGACCGCAAAAAAGACATGGTGCTGGTAAGTGGCTTCAATGTTTACCCCAATGAGGTGGAAGACTGCATTGCCCTGCTGGACCAGGTGCAGGAGTCTGCGGTCATTGGCGTGCCGGATGATAAAACCGGTGAGGCGGTGCGGGCTTACGTGGTGCTGCGGGAAGAAGGGCTCAGCGGAATGGATATTCGCCAGCACTGCAAGCGTTACCTGGCCGCCTATAAAGTGCCCCAAAGCGTGGAATTTCGTCCGGATCTGCCCAAGACCCCCGTTGGGAAAGTGCTGCGCAAGGAGTTACGCGCCCAACTGACACAAGAAAAGCCTGTGGCCATGTCCCCAGGGAGCAACAAAGACCGGGCAAATAAAGACAACAAGGAAAAAGTGGCCTGAAACGGCCTCTGGCTAACCCCTGCACTGTTGCCAGCTCACAGCAAGCACGCCCCAACAACAGGAGAACAACACCATGCTAACGCC
This sequence comes from Halomonadaceae bacterium, assembly GCA_007692645.1. Lineage (GTDB taxonomy): Bacteria > Pseudomonadota > Gammaproteobacteria > Pseudomonadales > Oleiphilaceae > REBR01. The sequence continues at coordinate 9,291 of REBR01000137.1, forward strand.
AATCGAGGAGGCGCTGCTGGCGATCATGATGGTCGTCATTATGCTGGGGATGGGCTCGTCCCTGACCTTCAAGGATTTCCGCATCGCCCTGCGCCACCCCCAGGCGGTTCTGGTGGGCTTTGCTTCCCAGTATCTGTTTATGCCGTTGATCGCCTTCAGTCTGGCTCTGGCCTTTAACCTGACCGGCCCGCAAACCATTGGCCTGGTCCTGATGGGCTGCATGCCAGGGGGCACCACCTCCAATATTTTTGCCTATTTTTCCAAAAGCCTGCTCAGCCTGAGCATCATGATGACGGTCTGCTCCACCATTGGGGCGGTGTTTCTGGTGCCGATACTGATGGAGGTGTACACCGCCGGTGTTGAAGGCCACCTGCGCATCCCCCCCGCTGAAATCATCGGCCTGCTGTTTGTACTGCTGATACCCACGTTTTTCGGCATGTGGTTACGCAAACGCAACCCCAACAAGGGAGCCCTTAGCGAGCTCACCGGCAGCCTTGTGGGAGTGGTGGTCATCATCTTTCTGGTGGTGACCTGGATACCCCGTAACTACCAGTTACTGCTGGATACCGCCCCCGGCGTCTTCGCCTCGGTGATACTGCTGGGGCTGATCGGCTTTGCCTTCGGCTATGGCTTTGCCCGGTTACTGCGCCTGGACCCCCGCAAGGCCCGCACCGTTTCTCTGGAAACCGGCATTCAGAACGGCCCCCTGGGAGCGCTGATTGTCATCATGGTGTTCTCCGGCAGCACCCAACAGGAAGTGCTGGTGATGCCGGTGCTGTATTCCCTGTTTATCGTAATGACCTCTACGGTTGCCACTCTGTATTACCGGCGCTGGACCCGCCTTGAGGAGCTGGCGAGAGACCAGGCGAAAGTGGAGCCTGCAGGTTAGCAAAGCAATATATTCGGGCCAGCCGTGGCGGATAAATGGATAAAGTGATTGCTGCCAGCAATCACAGGGCTACACTAGGGCCTCTGCAAATATCCGTTTTATCGCCACAGTAATGGAGCATTACCTATGATCGTACGCAGCCTGAAAGACATTGTTGGCACTGACCGTGACGTAGAAGGCCCGGGCTGGAAAAGCCGCCGCCTGCTGCTGAAAAAAGACGGGATGGGTTTCTCATTCCACGAAACCATTATCCCCGCCGGCGCCACCCTGAACCTGTGGTACAAGAACCACCTGGAAGCGGTGTATTGCGTGGCGGGTAACGGCACCATTGAAGATCTGGCCACCGGAGAAGTGCACCAGATTGAAGATGGCGTGATTTACGCCCTGAACAACCACGACCGCCACACCCTGCGGGGCGGCACTGAGGACATGCGCTTAGTATGTGCCTTTAACCCGCCAGTGACCGGCCGTGAAACCCACGACGAAGACGGCGCTTACAACCTGGTTGAAGACGACGACTGAGTCTGACCCCGGTTTGCCCTCAGGGCCCTGCGGGGTCCTGCCTGTACCCTACCTATATTACTCCTCCTGGCGATAGTTTTTGATGATCGCCGAGAAATCCAGCTGACCCTGCCCCTTAGCACTGAACCCCTGGTAAATCTGCTGAGACAGTGCCCCCAGCAACAAGGGTTGCCCCACCTGTTTGGCCGCCTCCGTAGCCAGCCCCAGATCCTTGATCATCAGATCCGTACCAAAACCACCGCTATAGCCACGGGCAGCCGGTGCATTGTCCATGACCCCCGGGAACGGATTATAGGTATCCGAACTCCAGCAGCGGCCTGAAGAGGTATTGATCACCTCCGCCAGTACTTTGGGGTCCATGCCCAGGGTCACGCCCAGGGACATGGCCTCTGACACACCGATCATCGTGATGCCCAGCAGCAGGTTATTAGCCACCTTGGCCACCTGGCCGTTACCGGAGGGGCCACAATGGATCGCCTGTTTGCCCATGACATCCAATACCCCCCGGGCCCGCTCCAGATCCGCGGCTTCCCCCCCCACCATAAAGGTCAGGGTGCCAGCTGCGGCGCCACCGGTGCCGCCGGAAACCGGCGCATCCAGCATGGCATTGCCCTGCTCCTGGGCTGCTGCCGCCACTTCACGGGCACTCAGGGGATCAATGGTGGAGGCATCAATCAGCAGCACCTGGGGCGCCACTCCGGCCAGAATGCCGTTCTCCCCCTGGTAGACCTGCTTCACATGCATGGCCGCCGGCAGCATGGTAATTATGATCTCAACGGCGGAGCCGGCCACTTCAGCCACCGAGCCTGCAGCCGTGGCCCCGGCATCGGTAGCTACCTTGACGGCATCACTGGAGAGGTCAAACACCAACAGGTCGTGACCCGCCTGAATCATGTTGTGGGCCATGGGCCCACCCATATTGCCAAGTCCGATAAAGCCAATCTGCATGGAATGCTCCCGTTATTATTGTGCGGTTTATCTGCTCGCCAGTGGCGGCGGATTATTTCAGGGTGATGGTGGTGTTGACCGCACCCGCCGCCGGGTCTTCGTCAAACCAGCGGGCTGTCACTGTCTTGGTCTGGGTGTAGAAGGTGATGACCTGTTTGCCGAAAGGCCCCAGATCCCCCAGCTTGGAGCCCCGGGAACCGGTAAAGGAAAACAGCGGCACCGGCACCGGAATGGGCACATTGATACCCACCTGGCCCACATCGATGTGTTCCTGGAAATGCCGTGCTGCCGCCCCTGAACGGGTAAAGATCGCCGTGCCGTTACCGTTGGGGTTGCGGTTGACCAGGGCAATGGCCTCTTCCAGGGTGTCCACCCTGAGCACACAGAGCACCGGCCCGAACAGTTCTTCCCGGTAAACGCTCATCTCCGGGGTGACCTGGGAGAAAATGGTGGGGCCAATAAAGTTGCCCTCAGGATAGCCCGGTACTGACGGGTTGCGGCCGTCAAGCAAAAGCCTTGCGCCTTCCTGCACCCCGGTCTCAATCAACCCGGTCACCCGGTTCAGGGCGGCCCGGGAAATCAGCGGGCCCACGTCGGTGTCCGGCTCATGGCCGGCGTTGACGGTGAGGGTTTTCGCCTTCGCCACCAGGTCATCAAGCCATTGGTCAGCCTCCCCCACCAGCACCACCACCGGCAGTGCCATACAGCGCTGGCCGGCCGCACCGAAGGCGGAGCCGGCCAGGGCGTTCAGGGTCTGCTCCCGGTGGGCATCCGGCAGCACCACCGAGTGATTTTTGGCCCCCATCATGCACTGGGCCCGCTTGCCCGCCTGGGTGGCCCGTTGATACACATGGGTGCCCACGGCGGTGGAGCCCACAAAGGATACCGCCTTGATGTCCTCATGGTCACAGATACCGTTCACCACGTCCCTGCCACCATGGACCACGTTCAGCACCCCGGGGGGCACACCCGCTTCCATGGCCAGCTCCACCAGGCGCATGGTCACCATGGGGTCCTGCTCGGAAGGCTTGAGCACAAAGGTGTTGCCGGTGGCGATGGCCATGGGGAACATCCACAGGGGAATCATGGCTGGGAAATTGAACGGGGTAATGCCGGCGCAGACCCCCAGGGGTTGCAGCAGGGTATAGGTGTCCACCCCCGCCGCCACATTATTGGCCATCTCACCCATTTGCAGGTTACCGGTGGCAGAGGCATGCTCCACTACCTCAAGCCCCCGGAACACATCCCCCTGGGCATCCGCCAGGGTCTTGCCCTGCTCGGCGGTGAGTATGGCGGCCAACTCATCCATGTTCTCCCGAATCAGTTGCTGGTACTTGAGAAAGATCCGCGTACGGGTACCGATGGCGGTATGGCGCCAGCTCTGGAACGCCGCCTTGGCGCTGGCCACGGCCGCATCCAGCTCTGCGGGGGTGGCCATGGGCACCCGGGCCAGCACCTCCTGGGTGGCGGGGTTGATCACGTCCTGCCAGTCGCCGCTGGTGGATTCAATAAACTGACCGTCGATGAGCAGTTTGACGGTGGGGACTGAGGGGCTTTTGGAGGTGGCCATAGCAATAACCTTGCAGAAACGGGTGCGGGGGTGTTTGACCACCCCATGAAAAGACTGCCGTAGATACTAGCAGTGCTGCCGCCGGTTCACAGTGTGAATAACATTCATTGCCTGCCCCTGGTGATCGTTTTGGTCACTCCCACAAGCTGCAATCCTTCCTTGAGACCGCCGCGATATCCGCTAAAGGACCGGCGCGAACAAATAGGCCGCCCGTGAGAGCAGGCGGGACCAGAACGTTCGTTCTTCCCTGTCCGCAACCTGCATCGGTCGGGAGCGGGCGAAGTCTTCCAGAAACATGCCCTCCACATCAGCGGCAAAATCCTCATCGATGGCAATGGCGGTGATCTCGAAATTCAGCCGGAAGGAGCGGTTGTCCAGATTCACGGTTCCCACTGCCGCCCCCTGGGTGTCCACCAGAAAGGCCTTACCGTGCAGGAACCCGTCCTGATAGCGATAGATCCGCACTCCCGCCTGCAGCAACGGTTCAATGAAGGCGTGGGCCGCTTGATCCACCAGCCGGAAGTCGGATTGCTCCGGAATAAGTATCCGCACATCAACGCCGCCGAGGGCGGCCAGCTTCAGCATTCCCTGCACCCCTTCGTCCGGAACGAAGTAGGGGCTCGATATCCAGAAGCGCTCCTGGGCTGCGTGGATGGCTTGCTGGATCATCAGGCTCGCGGTATCGAAACGATCCGCGGGTCCTGAAGCCAGGATCAGGGTTGGAATATTGCCTGTGTCTGATGGGCGTGGCTCCCAGGGCAGCGCCAGAATGGATTCAGTGGCCCAGTGCCAGTCTTCCACGAAGGACAGCTGCATTTTCTGCACTGCCGGGCCTTCAATCCGCAAGTGCGTGTCCCGCCACGGACCGATCTGCTCATGACGCCCCAGATACTCATCCCCCACGTTCAGGCCGCCGAGCCAGCCCTGCTGCCCGTCAACCACCACCACCTTGCGGTGATTGCGAAAATTCAGCTGCAATCGGTTTCCCCGACCCCGGGTGGAATGAAACCTGTGGACGTTCACGCCGGCTTCGGTCAGCGCCTGGATGTAGCTGTTGGGCAGCTGATGGCTGCCGATCTCGTCGTAGAGCAGGTGCACCGCCACACCCTTGCGGGCCTGATCAATGAGCACCTGCTTGAACTTACGCCCCAACTCATCATCCTTGATGATGTAGAACTGGACCAGAATGTAATCACGGGCATCAGCCATTCCGGACAGGATGCTTTCGAAGGCTGCCTCGCCGTCAATCAGCAGTTCGAGACTATTGCCCGTGACAAAGGGGACCTTGGCCAGAGCCTCGACCGCTCGAAGATCCTTGGATTGATAGGGGGTCTCCAGGCGATGCGTCCGAAGTCTGTTGATATGGTCGGCCAGCTGCACGGCCAACTGGCTATCCAGGTCGCGCCGGGCGATGACATAGCCCTGAAACTTGGTACGCCCGAATACCCAGTACGCCGGCACAGCCACATAAGGCATGGTATTGAGGGAAACAATCCAGGCCACGGCACCCGGGGCGGTACGGGCACTCATCAAGGCATCCAGGGAGGAAACCAGACCGATCGTGTGGGCCAATGCCAGGAAGGTGAACAGCAGCCGATGGCGCCTGAACCACTGCATGCCAGCAGGTTTCGCCCCCCCCGGAGGTTGCCCGGTTGGGGTAGTAAGGTTCTTGTCAGCAGCCATGGTTACTCTGAGCTCCAACGATACCCACTCAACGGTCCGCCTCAGTCCCGGTGAACTTATGTCGGCGTAACAAAATTGAATTCCCAATCACAGACAGGGAGCTGGCCGTCATCGCCACCACACCAATCATGGGGTGGAGTAGACCGGCCGCCGCTATGGGAATGGCCGCCACGTTATAGCCGCTGGCCCAGACCAGATTCTGCACAATCTTGCGGAAGGTGGCCCGGGACAATTCCATGGCCTCCACCACCCCGGTGAGTTGTCCCCGCACCAGGGTAATATCCGCCGCTTCAATGGCCACATCGGCACCAGCTCCGATGGCAATACCCACATCCGCCTGGGTCAGGGCAGGAGCATCGTTGATCCCGTCCCCTACCATGGCCACGTGGGGGCCGTATTGTTGCTGGAAGGCACGAATGGCCTCGGTTTTACCCTCCGGCAGCACCCCCGCACGCACTTCGTCGATACCCACTTCCCGGGCCACGGCCCTGGCGGCACGCTCATTGTCACCGGTAATCATGACCACATGCAGCCCCATGCGGTGCATACCCCGGATGGCTTCCGCCGATTCCGGTTTGATCTCATCCGCCACGGCCACCAGGCCAATCGCCCGGCCTCCCGTGGCCACGATCACCACTGTGCGGCCATCGGATTCCAGCCGGGCCAGGTCCTCATCCAGCGCGCCTAACCCGGAGACACCCTGGTCTTCCAGCAACAACCGGTTACCAATCAGCACCGCCTTACCATCCACCTCCCCGGTCACCCCCCGGGCACCGGCAGAGCTGAACAGCTTCACCTCTCCCGGCGACAGGCCGCGGTTCCGGGCGCCGGTCACAATGGCCTGGGCGATGGGGTGTTCCGAGGCATGCTCCACGGTCTGGGCCAGTTGCAGCACCGTCTCTTCATCCGCGTCCGGAGCGGCCACCACGTCGGTGAGCACCGGCTGGCCACGGGTGATGGTGCCGGTCTTGTCCAGCACCACCACTTTCAGGTCCTTGATCGCCTGAATCGCTTCCCCGGAGCGGATCAGTATGCCCCGTTCCGCCCCCATGCCCGCGCCCACCATCAATGCCGTGGGTGTTGCCAGCCCCAGGGCGCAGGGGCAGGCGATAACCAGGACGGCAATGGCCGCCAGCAAGGCCAGGATAATGCCCGAGGCCTCCGGGTCCACCCAGGGCAGAAACCCACTGCCCCAGTCCAGGATCGGGCGCAGGGTTTCCGGCATCAGGAACCAGACCGCGAAACTGGCCAGGGCGATCAGGAAAACCACCGGCACAAAACGCCCGGTCATGCGATCAGCAAACTCCTGAATAGGCACGGTGGAGCCCTGGGCCTCCTCCACCATCCGCACCACCTGGGCCAGAAAGGTTTCATCCCCCAGACGATTGGCTTTGACCCGCAGCCGACCTTCCTTGTTAATAGTGGCACCAATCAGGGTGTCGCCCACGGTTTTATACACTGGCACGGATTCCCCCGTGGCAATGGACTCATCCACATGGCTCTCACCGTCCACCACCTCCCCGTCAGTGGGGATTTTCTCGCCTGGGCGCACCACCATGATGTCGCCCCGCTGCAGATCCTGGATGGCCACTTCCTCTTCCTGGCCGTTGCGCTCCACCCGGGCGGTTTTGGCGCCCATGGAAATCAGCTTTTGAATGGCCTCTGAAGCCCGGCCTTTGGCCCGGGCCTCCAGATAACGACCCACCAGATGAAAGGTCATGATGGTGGCGGCCATTTCGATAAAGGAGGTCATCGGGTAGACAAACCCGATCAGCCCGATAAAGTACGGCGGCAGGCTGCCCATGGAGATCAGCACATCCATGTTGGCCTGGCGGTTTTTGATGGCCCGCCAGGAGGCGCTGTGGGTGGCCGCCCCGCCGAACAGAAAGACCACCGGAAAGGCCAGCACGGCGATAATCAGCAGGTAGCCGGGGATCGGCTGCCAAAGCATGTGGGGGATCATCAGCAGCATGATCAGAGTGGTGGGAATGGCGGCAATCCACAGGCGTTTTTTTGCGCTCTGCAAATACGCCTGCTCCAGGGCGGCGTCATCCCGCCCCTGTTCCCCGGCATAACGGGCATCAGTCACATCGTAGCCGGCCCCCTCCACGGCCTTTTGCAGCCCGTCGGCATCCGTGCCAGCCCCGGATTTCAGCAGCACGGTGACCCGGTGGTTGCCCACATTGGTGCTGACGGATTCCACATCCGCCAGCTTCTCCAGTGTGGAACCGACAATACCGGCACAGTGGTTACTGCCCATACCCGGCACCACCAGCTCCACCTGCCGTGATCTACTTTTTTCATCCGTCATTTCGTGCTCCTGCTGTCTTTGTCCTGGGGGCTAGTGATGATGGTCATGATGCCCGGTTTCTCCTCCAACCTCGCCGTGACCATGGTCGCCGGTTTCAGGCAGACGCTCCACACCAATGCCATGGCGGTAAACGTTCTCTGCCCCAAGATAGCCGGTCACACTGATGGCTACCACACCCGCCAGCAGCAACATGCGCAGGGGCCAGCTAGCGCCCCGGTAAGCCTCCCGTTCTCGCCAGGCCAGCCAGGCGGACACGACAAACAAGCCCGTGGCTATCCAGGCGGCAATCAGGTGACGATGCATGGCCTCATGGCCGGCACTGTCATGGGGTACCGTCTGGTAGGCCAGATACCCGGTCAGCAGGGTCGGCGCCAGAAAGAGCACACCCAACCCGAGATTCCATCTCGCCACCAGAGTCAGATCATGGCCGAGCCGGCCACGCAGGCTGCTGGCCAGCCAGAACATCACCCCTGCAATGACCAGCAGGGCGATGGGAAAATGCACCCAGACCGGGTGCCAGTTCGGTATGATCTCAATCATCACTGCCTCAGGGTTTTTCCAAGTGGATAATGGTGTGCCTGCCGTCTTCGGAGGTCATCTTGAAAAGCACTTTCTGCCCCGCCTCGAAGCCATCTGTCAGTTCAGGAGACGCCAGTTCAAACTCCATGGTCATTTCCGGCCAACCGAGGGAAACCATGGGTTCATGCCAGAGTGTGACCCGCTGGTTCTCTGCCTGAATATCCCGCAATTCGCCCTTGCCACTATGGACTTCCAACGCACTTTTTTCGTCATGCCCATGGTGCTCCTCATGGCACCCATGGGCAGCCACAGGGCCCGCGACAAACGACAACACACCGGCCATGATTACCAGCATCAGAGGCTTCATTGCACGCTTCATGGTCTTCTCCTTACACTTATTGAGTAAACAGGCAGCCACAACGACCACCTGTGGTCTTTCAGACTTCGTTTTGCCACTCCCGGCGCCGCCACAACCAGAACAGCACCGGAATCAGCAACAGCGAGACCAGCGGCGCGGTAATCATGCCGCCGATCATGGGGGCGGCAATCCGCTCCATGGCCTCGCTACCGGGTCCACCGCCCAACAGCAGCGGCGTCAGCCCCAGCACCACGGTCAGGGAGGTCATGGCCTTGGGCCGCACCCGCAGCACCGCCCCTTCCATGATGGCGTCGCGCAGGCCGGCGGCATCCGTGGGCCGGTGGCGATCCACCGCCTCACGGATATACATCAGCATCACCACGGCAAACTCAGCGGCCAGCCCCAGCAGCAGGATAAAGCCCGCCGCCACCGCCACGGACAGTTCAAAGCCCAGCAGATACACCAGCCAGACGCCCCCCAGGCCGGCGAAGGGCAGCGCCCCCATGAGCATCAGCGTCTCGGCGCTGCTGCGAAAGCACAGGTACAGCAGCAGGAAAATCACTACCAGGGTGAAGGGCACCATGTAACTGAGCCGCTCCTGGGCCCGCTCCATGTACTCGTACTGGCCGGACCAGGTGATGGAATACCCCGCCGGCAGGTCCACCTGCTCGAGCACCGACTGGCGGGCATCGGCCACATAGGAGCCCAGATCCCGGCCACGTACATCCACAATCACCCAGCCATTCAGGCGGGCGTTTTCCGAGCGGATCATGGCCGGTCCATCGGTAATCGTCACCGTTGCCAGGGCCTTGATGGGCACCTGGGCGCCGGAGGGCGTCACGATGGGCAAGTCCTGGATCGCCTCCAGGGAGTTGCGCCAGTCCTGGGGGAAACGCAGGTTGATGGGGTAGCGCTCCAGCCCCTCCACGGTTTCACTGATGGACATGCCGCCGATGGCCATGCGCACGGTGTTCTGTAGATCCGCCACGGACATGCCATAGCGGGCCGCCTGACGACGGTGGATATCAATGTCCAGATAGCGGCCGGTGGCGGTGCGGTCGGCGTAGGCCGAGGCGGTGCCGGACACCGTATTCAGTACCGCTTCAATCTCACCGCCCAGGCGCTGGATTTCCGCCAGATCATCCCCGGCGATTTTCACCCCCACCGGGGAGCGGATACCGGTAGAGAGCATATCGATCCGGGTCTTGATGGGCTGCACCCAGACGTTGGAAACCCCCGGCAGATTCACCGCACGGTCCAGCTCCGCAATAATGTCAGACTTGCTCATGCCGTCCCGCCACTGATCCTGCGGTTTGAAGCGGATCAGGGTCTCGAACATGCCCAGGGGGGCCGGGTCCGTGGCGGTCTCGGCGCGGCCCGCTTTACCGAATACCTGAGCCACCTCCGGCACCTGTTTGATCAGCCGGTCCGTCTGCTGCAGTACCTGGCGGGCCTTACCGATGGACACCCCGGGGTCGAGGGTGGGCATGTACATCAGATCCCCCTCATCGATCTCCGGCATAAACTCGGAGCCCAGCTGGCTGGCCGGGTAGAGCACGGTCAAACTCAACAGCAGGGCGACCGCTACGGTGCTCCAGGGATAACGCAGCAACGTGGTTAACACCGGTCGATACATAGCAATCAGCCCCCGGCTGATGGGGTGCGCGGATTCCGGACGAATACGCCCCCGCACCAGATAGCCCATGAGCACCGGCACCAGGGTGATACCCAACCCGGCCGCCGCCGCCATGGCATAGGTGCCGGTAAAGGCCAGTGGATGGAACAGCCGCCCTTCCTGCCCTTCCAGGGCAAACAGGGGAATAAAGCTGACGGTGATAATCAGCAGGGCAAAGAACAGGGGCCGACCGGTTTCCCGGGCGGCCTCCCCTACCATCTGCCAGTGGCTGTCCCCGGGCTTGGCCCGCTCCAGGCGCTTGTGCATGTTCTCCACCATGACGATGGAGGCATCCACCATGGCGCCGATGGTCACCGCAATGCCCCCCAGGGACATGATGTTGGCGGTAATGCCCTGCCAGCGCATGATGGTCAGGGCCACCAGAATGCCGATGGGCAGAGCGATAATGGCCACCAGGGCTGAGCGCAGGTGTAGCAGAAACACCGCACACACCAGGGCAATGATGAGAAATTCCTGCCACAGTTTGGTGGCCAGATTATCCACCGAGGACTGAATCAGGGTGGAGCGGTCGTAGGTCTCAACGATTTCCACCCCCTCGGGCAGGCCCGCCTTGAGGGTCTCCAGCCGCTCCTTGACCCGGGCAATGGTGGCCATGGCATTTTCACCGTGGCGCATGACCACAAAGCCGCCAACGGTTTCCCCTTCACCATCAAGCTCTGCAATACCCCGACGGGGGGCGGGGCCGACACGGATATCGGCGATATCCTCCAGCATCAGCGGTGTGCCCTCGTCACTCACCCCCACGGGAATCAGACCCAGGGATTCAAGCCCGGTAAGGTAACCTCGGGAGCGCACCATGTACTCCGCTTCCGCCATTTCCACCACCGAGCCCCCGGCCTCGTCATTGCCGGCACGAATGGCATCCCGGATGGCACCCAGTTGCAGCCCGTGGGCCCGGACCCGGTCCGGGTCCAGCACCACCTGATACTGGCGCACCATGCCCCCCAGGGTGGCCACTTCAGACACCCCTTCCACGGCCTGTAGCTCAAAGCGCAGGAACCAGTCCTGCAGGCTGCGCAATTGCGCCAGGTCATGGTTGCCGCTGCGATCCACCAGAGCATACTGATAGACCCAGCCCACCCCGGTGGCATCCGGCCCCAGTTCCGGGGTGACCCCGGGAGGCAAGCGGGCCGCCCCCTGGCTGAGCTGTTCCAGCACCCGGGCACGGGCCCAGTAAGGGTCGGTGCCATCCTCAAACAGTACATAGACAAAAGAGTTGCCGAACATGGAGATGCCCCGCACATCCCGTGCCCGGGGCACCGATAGCAGGGTGGTGGATAAGGGGAAAGTGACCTGGTCTTCCACCACTTGCGGTGCCTGGCCCTCATAGGGGGTCTGCACAATCACCTGGACGTCAGACAGGTCGGGAATGGCATCCAGTGGCATCTGGCGCATGGACCAGAGCCCGTAGGCCACGATCACCCCAGTCAGCAGCAGCACCAGCAGGCGGTTTTCCAGGGACCAGTCGATAATGCGATGGATCATGCCATACCCCCGGGGCCATCACTGCCCCCCAGGTCACCATGGTGGTGGCCGTCATGGTCATCAGAGTGGTCGTCATCTGTTTCCTCCAATGGATGTATCTCCATGACTTCATAACCCCCTTCCGGGTGCTCACGCATACGGAAGTGAATGGGCATATCCGGCTTCAGTGCCTCTTTTTCCAGGTCCTCCGCCAGCTGGAACTCCATGGTCATGGACGGCCAGTTCCACTCCGGTACTGGCTCGTGATAAAGCATGGCGCTGGTGCCATCCTCTGCAAGACTGACAATGCGCCCTTCAGTCCAGACGCCCTCTTCTGTGCCCCCCTCTTCGCTGTGCATACGCCCTAACTCGGCAGCCGCACCGGCCTCGGAATCAATCAGGAACTGGCCGGAAACCACCACCGCTTCACCGGCCTCTATCCCCTCAAGAATCACGAAACGATCACCCACACGGCGACCGGGTTTCACCTCCCGCACCTGGAAACGCCCTTCTTCCAGGGCAACGATCACACGGTTCTGCCGACCAGTGCGGATAAGGGCCTCTGCCGGCACATGCACAGACTCCTCCAGTGCCTGCCCCTCAAGAGCAACCCTGGCAACCATGCCGGGGCGCAACTCACCATCGGGGTTATCCAGCACCAGTCGGGCCCGCTGGGTGCGGCTGCCGGCTTGCAGATTCGGGTAGATATAGTCCACCTCGGCGGCAAGGTGGGTGTCCGGGCGGAACGGCAAGGTCACGCTGGCTGACTGGCCTGTGGCCAAGCTGTCCATATCCGCCTCAAACACCTCCAGCATGAGCCAGACCCGGGAGAGATCGACAATCTCGATCAGGGTGGTACCCGGGGTCACGAACATGCCTTCCGACACATTCAGCGCCTGAACCACTCCTTCACGACGGGCCCTGACGGGCACCAGCTGCAGGATCTCGCCCCGTTGCTGTACCCGGCGGATATCTTCATCGGCCATGCCCAGAGACGCCAGCCTTTCCCGGGCGGAGGCAATACCGGCATTACGCCGCACCGCCTGCAGTAACTCCTCCTGGGCGCTGCGCAGGCGTGGCGAATCAATGCGAAAGAGTATCTGACCCTGAGCGACCCGTTCACCGGTAGTCCGCACCTGCAGGTCTTCTACCCAGGCCTCGGTACGCACATGGGCATGCACCAGGCCGGCCTCGTCATAGGCCACAAAGCCCAGGGCATCGATGGTGGGGGTCAGGCTGCCCCGCTCCGCCTTGGCCGTGCGCACCCCCAGATTCTGGGTGACTGCCGGGTTGATTCTGACCACCCCAGCCTCATCCTCCGCCCCGTTGCCCTTATCGGCATAGACGGGAATGTAGTCCATCCCCATGGAATCCTTCATGGGTTCATCAGAGGTGATGGAACGGTCATGGGGGTGGCGGTAATGCAGGATTTCCCCATTGCCACTGGAAGCCTGGGCACCATGGTCCATGGTGGCACTCAGCCAGAGGTAAATACCGCTACCACCCGCCGCGGCACCGAGCAAAAGCGCCAGTAACAAGTAAATGACTTTCATGATTGATCCTCTCCCAGGAGATACAACAATTGCGCCTGTACCTGTTTGCGTTCGGCGGTGATACGCAGGGACTCAAGGCGGGTCTCCAGGGCCAGCAAACGGGCTTCCATCAAGGCGGTGAATTCCACAGTCCCGGCGCTGTAGGCGCTTTCCGCAGACTCGGCGTTGGCCTCAGCCACTTCCAGCAGGCGTTCCCGGTAGCGGGTTTCCCGGGACTGCAGCCGCTGCCATTGCGCACTCAGGGCCTCTGCCTGCCGGCGCAGCTCCAGCAGGCGTTCGTCCCGGGCAAGCACCGCCGCTTCACGGTCTGACTGGCGGGCCGCCAGGCGTCGGTCCTGACGGTTGCCGGTGAACAAGGGGAGATCCACTGTGACCATGGCCGAAAGACGGTGGGGATTGCGGGCTTCGGAACTGGTGCGTATGCCATAACCCACCTGAACGCCCCACTGGGCTTTATAGTCCTGCTCCGCCAGCTCCACCGCCTGCTCACCGGCCTGGATCTGCGCCTGGCTGGCCGCCAGCAGCGGATGTTCATTCAGATCCGCCCCTTGCCACTGGGGCAATGGGGGGAAATCACTCTGCAACGGCCGCTGCGCCGCAGGCCCAATCCAGCGCGCAAGAGAGGCACGGGCCGCCGCCCGTTGGCCCTCTGCCTCGTTGATGCGGTCTTCAAGCCGCTCCAGCTCCAGCTCCGCCCGTAGCACGTCCTGCTGGGAAACCAGGCCGGAGGCGAAGGTGCGCCGGGACACTTCAGCCAGATTGCTGAAAACGCCGCGGCTGGTTTCCAGTACCACCAGGCGTTGTTGTTCCAGCATCAGTTGCAGATAGGCAGTGCGGGCTTCTCGAACCACCTCGAGCTGATAGGCGTGCCCCTGCTCACGTTGTGCCAGGGCCAGGGTCTGGTTCCGTTCACCACTGATCTGCCGGCTGCTGCCACGGGGGAAGCTCTGCCGTACCCCCAACTGAACAGCGGTCATGGGGTCCCGGTTGAAACCGGGACGGTCCAGGGGAAACTGCATAATCTCCGCGCTTAACTGGGGGTCCGGCAGCTGGCGGGCGGCCACCGCCTCTTCCTCATAGCTATTGGCCAGGTGTTGAAAACGCTCAATGCCCGGATCACGTATGGCCAGCTGTTCCACTTCCTGCAGAGTCAGGGGCTGCACAGCAAAGCCGGGATTGGCCAGCAGCAGCAACACTAACCCAGCGCAGTGGCGGCGGGTATTCGGGGTCATCATGGTGTTTCTCCTTCCGCTCAGCCGCTAGCAGCTAAGCCCTATGCCAAGCACCAACGAGAGATGCATGGATCTCGCCAGGACGCAATGAACGCGAAAACAGGGATTAGGTCAGGACACCGCTCTGTGCAGGGACCGGCCAAAAAGCCGGGATTCCCGCTCAAGGGTTGCCTAGGAGGATAAGGGTTTGGGGGGACGTTGTTCGGATTCCGGGTCGACTTCAAACCACTGCCACGCGCCGGGGGCTGCATGGGAGGCAGTCGCCTGCAGGAAGTCAGATGAACTCATGGGGAGGCCACAGCCCATGCAGTTGCTGCAGGAGCCGCCAGCACCTTCACTGCCATGGCAATCGCTATGGCTGGCCTGGGCTGCGGTGCTTTGCTCAGGCGCAGAATGCCCGGCATGGTCGTGGTGATGCTCATGGCCGGCATGGTGAGCCGGCGAATGATCTGCACCCACAGGCACTGACAACGGTGCCGCCTGCAGCAGCGGTGCCGCGGCAAAGGCCAGTATCAATAGCACTTGGAGGAGTGTGCGCAGAGTCATCATGCGTTATAAATTAGCATCATGCCCTGCAGGGCACAATGCGCCGGATCAAGAAAACCGCCCTCTTGTGCTGATTAACCGGCCAGACCTTTTCCATGCCGATAACCTCTTGTGTCCGGGGCGCCGGTCATTCAGCATCGAACTATCGGCTTGCCCACTTCACTGCCACAGAATCAGGATCACACTATGAACATTGACGCTCTGTATGATCTTCTGGAACTGTCTGACGATGCCCGGCTGCGCCTGCAGCACCCTAAGCTGACCCTGCAGGTGAGCATACCTTTGCGCATGGACAATGGCGCCCTGCAGATTTTCCAGGGTTGGCGGGTACAGTACGACGATACCCGTGGACCGGCCAAGGGCGGCATCCGCTTTCACCCTGATGTGACCATGGAAGAGGTGACCCAGTTGAGCTACTGGATGACCATCAAGTGTGCCTTAGTGGATCTGCCCTTTGGCGGTGGCAAAGGGGGCGTCTGCGTCGACCCCAAGAGCCTCTCAAGGCTGGAACTGGAACGCCTCTCCCGGGGTTACATCCGCGCGGTACAGGATATTATCGGCCCGAACCGGGATATCCCGGCACCGGATGTGAATACCAATGAGGTGATCATGGGCTGGATGGCGGATGAGTACGCCCAGATCGTGCGCCGCAAGGAGCCGGCGGTAATTACCGGAAAGCCGGTGGGCATGGGCGGTTCCCTGGGGCGGGTCGCCGCCACTGGCCGGGGTGCTCTGCAGGTGCTGGACAACTGGGTAAAGCGGGAAAACCTCAAGCCCGGGGATCTAACCGTTGCCGTGCAGGGCTTTGGCAACGCGGGGTACCACTTCTCCCGCCTGGCCCATGCAGCGGGGTATCGCATTGTCGCCCTGTCAGACTCCCGGGGCGCCATCCATGAAGCTGGTGGTCTGGACCCGGATGCCATCTGGGAGCACAAGCAGCGCAACCGGGCATTGCATGGCTACATGTATTGCGACCACTCCGTGAGTGAGGAAAAAGAGGTAACCACACTGAGCCAGGAAGAACTGCTGGGGCTGGATGTGGATGTGCTGGTGCTGTCGGCACTGGAGAATGCGGTGACGGAAGATAATGTGGCGCAGGTACGGGCAAACGCGATTCTGGAGATTGCCAACGGTCCGGTGAGTGAAGCAGCGGATAACACCCTGGAGAAGAAAGGCATTCCGGTGCTGCCGGATGTGCTGGCTAACGCCGGCGGGGTGATTGTCAGCCACCTGGAGTGGGTACAAAACCGCTGTGGTGAGTACTGGCCGGAAGACACCGTGAATGAACGCCTGGATGCCCGCCTGGGGCAGGCTGCCAACGCCTGCTTCCACCGGGCTGAAAAACAGCAGGTGTCCATTCGCAGCGCCGCCTATCTGGAGGCCCTGAGCCGCATTACTGACACCATGGACGCTCAGGGCACCCAGTCCTACTTTAGCCCCTAGGGGCTGGTTTTCAGCGGACCCGGTCAGTCTGCAGGTACTGCTCGGGCAGGGAAATACCATCCTCATACAGGGTGATGCCCGAGCGCAGGCACACTGACAGGTTACGATGGGAGGCCTCGGTTTCCACTGGCAGCAGGTCCGCCACCGTGTGCATCTCATCGATCAGTTCCTGCTCCGTGAGGGTCATCTTCTGTTGGGCAAAGTCGCTGATTTCCAGGCCCTGGACGATCTGGTAACGGCCATAATCGCAGCGCACCGGAAACGAGTAGAAAATGCCTTTTTCAATGCCGTAACTGCCATCACTGACGATACCCATACTGACCCAGTCATCTTCCGGGGTGCCGTTGATCCAGTCGTGCATGTGATTAATGATAGCCTGAGCGGCAGAGGCGGCACTGGAGTGACCACGGGCATCAATAATGGCAGAACCCCGCTTCTGGATTTTTTCGATAAAGACGTCCCGGTACCACTTCTGGTCAAACTGCCGGATCGCCGGCTCCCCGTGGATGGAGGCATGGCGCAGATCCGGGAACTGGGTGGAAGAGTGGTTGCCCCAGACAATCACCTTGCGGATTTCCTTGGGATTCGCACCGGTGTGATTGGCCAGAATGCCCCGGGTACGGTTGTGGTCAAGGCGGGTCAGTGCGGTGAACTGGGCGGGGCTCAGGTCCGGGGCGTTGCGGCTGGCAATCAGGGCATTGGTATTGGCGGGGTTGCCCACCACCAGCACTTTCACATCCCGGTTGGCATGCTCATTAATGGCTTTGCCCTGCTCGGAAAAAATCGGCGCGTTGGCAGTGATCAGCTCAGAACGCTCCATTCCGGGACCCCGGGGTTTGGCGCCGATGAGCAGCACAAAGTGTGCCCCACGAACCCCTTCCACGAAACTGTCGTGCATGCTGATGCTGTGCAGCAGCGGAAACGCACAGTCTTCCAGCTCCATGGCGATACCCCGCAGGGGGTCCATGGCAGCAGGCATTTCGATCAGTTGCAGAATCACTGGCTGGTCCTGGCCGATCATTTCACCGGTGGCGATCTTGAAAAGCAGGGAGTGGCTGATACTGCCGGCCGCACCGGTAATGGCGATTCGTACAGGGCGTCTCATGGGGTTACCTCGTGGTCAGGGCTTTTGGGTAAAGCCCACCATTATACATTCGTTGGGCGTTATAGCATGTATACGTAACCCACCCTCAATTGCCAACTGGCCGCCCTGCCAGGGCTTCACATCAGGCGGTTGCCTGCTTGGCCACCGCCCGCAGCACCACCTGGCACTGGTTTTCCCCATAATCTCCCAGATAACCAGCCGCTCCCGCCACATCCCGCAAGCTTATACAGCTCACCAGTTGTTGCATGCAATTGAGGGTCACCGCCAGTTCCGCGGTTTCTTCACGCAGTGCAATATAGGAATAGCGTTGCAGCAGCGGCATCAGGTCTTCAATGGCATCGATCAGGTAGCGGTTGCGGGTAAAGGCCAGACCGGCCCTTAACAGCTGAAAAGCCAGATCATGGACCGCCACTACATCCCCCTGGCGCCCCCGCTCCTCCATGGTGGCTGCCAGATTTTCTATCGCTGCCAGTTCATTGCCCTGCCAACGCTCCGCCACCCGCCCTGCCAGACGGGATAACAACAGAAACAGAAAGTCATACAGGTCCCGCACATGAGCCTCTGTCACATCACAAACCCTGGCGCCACGGCGTGGCTGGATTTCCACCAAATGCCGCCCCTGTAACAGCCGGAATGCCTCCCGCAGGGAATTGGTGCTCACATCCAGCTCCCTGGCCAGCTCCGCTTCACGCAAACGCTCACGGGGCCCCAGGCGGCCGAGAATGATCTCCTGGGCCAGGTGGTCAGCAATCTGCTCACCGAGGCTGAGGCTTTGATGAAGTGACATGGAACAGGAAACTCCTTTGCTGATGGATCAGGGCAACGCCCCTTGTTGGGGGAAGTATAACGCGGAACCTTTCACAGGGCTCGCTATGATTGTTTGACAATTCAAGGATAATGAGTCTAATCTGTAATCAATCCGTTCTTACCCGGGCTCCAAGGCCCGGTGTAGCCAACTCCGCAACAGTATGAGGCTCACCCATGTTCGCTCAACGGCATTCCGACCTGATGATTTCCATGAAGCGTTACGGTTACCTGTTGGTACTGCTGATTCCTGTGATAGGCGCCGGTTCAGCCTGGATGGTGGCCAACAGTGCCAGCCCGCTGTTCTGGGCCTGGTTTACCCTGCTGTTTACCTTTGTGCTGCTGCCCCTGGCGGATTATGCGGTGGGCAAAGACCCGGCCAACCCCAATGAGGAAGAACAGGTACCCGCCATGACCCGGGAGTGGTACTACCGTGTCCTCACCCTGGTTTGCCTGCCCCTGTATGCTGCTGTGCTGGTGTATGGGGGCTGGGTGTTTACCCAGGTAGAACTGAGCCTGATGGCCCAGGTGGGCTGGATACTGTCAGTGGGTGTTATTGGTGGCATTATGGCTATCAATATCGGCCATGAACTGATTCACAAGGACACCACTCTTGAGACCTGGGCCGGCGGCCTGTTTCTGGCACTGGTCAACTATGCCGGTTTCAAGGTGGAGCATTTGCGAGGTCACCATGTGCACGTGTCCACCCCGGAAGATGCCAGCTCTTCACGGTTTAACCAGGGGCTCTACCACTTCCTGCCCCGGGCAATGGCCCGTAACTTCGTCAATGCCTGGTCACTGGAAGCACAAAAACTGCGGCGTAAAAACCAGCGGGTGGTCAGCTGGCACAACGAGCTGATCTGGTGGTACAGCATCTCTGCCCTGGTCGCTGCCGGTTTTTTCTTCGCTTTTGGCCTCGCCGGACTGGTGTTCTTTTTGATCCAGGGCCTGTTGGCGGGTACCACTCTGGAAATCATCAATTACATTGAGCACTACGGGTTACACCGCAGGGTTCAGGCTAACGGCCGGTTCGAGCGGGTTACCCCCGCCCACAGCTGGAACAGCAACTACCTGCTCACCAACCTGTTCCTGTTTCACCTGCAGCGCCACTCCGATCACCACGCCTACCCCCGGCGTCGTTATCAGGTGCTGCGCCATTACGACGAAAGCCCGCAACTCCCCGGTGGCTACGCGGCCATGTTCGTTCTGGCCATGGTTCCCCCCCTGTGGAAAAAGGTGATGAACCCCCGGGTGGAAGCCTATTACGAAGGCGAGCTGGACCAGCTGCTGCGTGACCAGCCCCGCCAGGACAAAACCGTTAACGCCTGAACCCTCAGCAGGGCCCCAGGCCCTGCCGAAAGGTGTCTCCACCAATTAATCGGCCAAACTTCTGAGCCCCCAGGAGCCTTGAGAGCAAGGCGCGGTGACGACGGTTTGGTGGGGGTGCTCAAGGTTCCTGGTGGCTCAGAAGGCGTCCTGCAGGGGGAGGTAGCGGTGCCACCATGGCCGCGCCTGTTCCAGCTGGCCAGCCAACTGAAACAGCAGGTCTTCCCGGCCATGGGCCGCGCCAAAGTGCACTCCCACCGGCAACCCTTCCTGATTCCAGTGCAACGGCATGGACATGGCCGGTGTACCGGTTAGATTGGCCAGCTGGGTAAAGGGAGTGCGGGCCAGGCTCTGCAGTGCCAGGTCATCCACCACCCCGCTCTTCATGGCCATTTTCCCCGCTCGAAATGCCACCATTACGCTGGACAGAAACTTCAGGTGGGAAGGGGTTTCCAGCTCGCCGATCAGTGCCGGTGGCTGGCCCGTGGTAGGACACAGGTACAGGTCATAGTCACCGAAGAAATTACCCAGGGCCCGGGCATAGTGGTTCCACAGGCGCCGGTCCCGCACATACTCCAGGGCACTCAGGCTTTGCCCGAGCATGCCCAGAAAGCGGGTTTCCACCTCAAAATCTGAAGACTTGGCACCGTGGTTTTCCATAGCATCCGCCATGGCCGCCGCCACTTCCCCGAAATACAGGGTTAAATACGATCGAGCCAGGGCCGGCCCGTCGTAACGGGGCGCTGCGGGTACTACCTGATGTCCCAGCTCTTCGAGCAGGCGAGCGGTATCTTCCACCGCGGCAACGCAGTCTGGGGATACCGCGGTGCCATAAGGGCTGTGGGTAAAAAAGCCGATGCGCAATGACTCCGGCGGACGCCGGACCATATCCCGGTAACGGTTAACCGGGTTGGCAATGGTAAAGGGGTCCCCCGGGACGTTGCCAGCCAGCTGGTCCAGCAACAGGGCACTGTCACGCACCGAGCGGCTGACCACCAGATCGGCACTGGCACCGGTCCAGGTTTCACTGTGATAGGGAGCCGCAGACACCCGCCCCCGGGAAGGTTTCAGACCGAACAGACCATTATAGGCGGCAGGGATACGAATCGAGCCGCCGCCATCGTTGGCTCCGGCCATGGGCACAATACCCGCCGCCACTGCCGCACCAGAACCACCACTGGAGCCCCCGGGGGTACGGCGATGATCCCAGGGATTCAGGCTGGGGCCCCAAAGGCGGGATTCAGTCACCGCTTTCAGACCCAGTTCCGGGGTGGCGGTGCGGCCCATGATGTTCAACCCCGCCAGGCGGCAACGGCGGGTAAACTCGCTGTCCTGGGCCGGGCGGTTATTGCGCAGACCCTGGCTGCCAAAGGTGCAGGGGGCGTCGGACTGCTCCTGCCCCAGATCCTTCAGCAGAAAGGGCACCCCCTGGAACGGCCCCTTGACTGTCTCCACCTGATTACGGGCCTGCTGGTAAAGTGGCAGGCAGATGGCATTCAGGGTGGGGTTCACCTGTTCCGCCCGGGCAATGGCTGCTTCCAGCACTTCCGTCGGGCTCACTTGCCGATTGCGTATAACTTCGCTCAGGCCGGTGGCATCCAGGGCCAGGTAATCCGCAGTCTTCATGGGTTGATCTCTTTTTAGGTTCTTGTCAGCAGGCATTATGATAATGGGCCAGCATGATATAAAACGTCGGCAATACAAAGAGGGCAAAAAACCTGCTGAGGTGGCCCATAGGAACCTCAGTTATCCAAAGCGGCGTGATTGGCTGCCATGGAAAACACCTGGCACTTACAAAAGCTGGAAATGTGAAGGGATTAAAAAGCACCCAGACAATGAGGAGTCGATTATTGCAGTGATGCAGTTTACGCTCTAGTGCACAACAACAACTTTTCGATTCGCCTTCAAAAGGGTTTTACCTATGCAACGAGTGGTCATTACCGGAGCGGGCATCCGTTCCTGCCTGGGCAACACCATGGAAGCAGTGACAGATTCACTACGCAATCAGCGCTGTGGCCTGAGTTTCAGGGAAGATTATGCCGAGCAAGGGCTGCGCAGCCAGATCGCTGGCGCCGTTGACTGTGACAGCAGCGCCGTACCCCGCAAAGACAAGCGATTTATGGGAGATGCGGCCCTGTTTGCAGCACTGGCTATGGAAGACGCCATTGCCGCCGCGGGTATCAGCGAGGAATTACTCCATAGCGAACGCACCGGACTGGTGGCCGCCTCCGGTGTTGGCTCCTGCGCGGAAATGGCCGATGCCACCCGGGTTCAGGCTGAGCGGGGGGTGCGCCGTCTGGGGCCTTACCGGGTCCCCAAAATCATGACCAGTGCGGTGGCTGCCTCACTGGCGACCCGCTTTGGTATCCGGGGGGTGAACTATGGCCTGGTGTCCGCCTGCGCCACCAGTAGCCATTGCATCGGTAACGCCATGGAGCAGATTCAGCTGGGTAAACAGGACCTGGTATTTGCCGGCGGCGGTGAGGAAGAGCACTGGACCCTGAGCATGCTGTTTGACGCCATGGGGGCCTTGTCTACCGGCTTTAATGACCGCCCGGCAGCTGCCTCCCGGCCTTTTGACCAGGACCGCAGTGGCTTTGTCATTGCCGGTGGTGCCGGCATGCTGGTGCTGGAATCCCTGGACCATGCCCTGGCCCGGGGAGCCCCCATACTGGCGGAACTGGTGGGTTATGGAGCCACCTCTGACGGGGCCGATATGGTCGCACCCAATGGCGACGGTGCCCGCCGCTGTATGGCCCAGGCCCTGGCCACGGTGCAGGGGGATGTGGACTACGTCAATGCCCACGCCACGGGAACCCCCGTGGGGGATTCGGTGGAACTGAAAGCGATACGTGCGGTGTTTGAACAGGGCACCCTGCCCCCGGTCTCATCCACCAAAGGTCTGAGTGGTCATTCCCTGGGTGCAGCCGGTGTCCACGAGGCTATTTACAGCCTGCTGATGATGCAACAGGGTTTTATTGCCGGTAACCACAACCTGGACACTCCGGATGACGCCGGCGAGGGGATGAACCTGCCAGCCCGTTCACAACAGGCCAGTCTGAACCGGGTGATGTCCAACAGCTTCGGCTTTGGCGGCACCAATGCCTGCCTGGTAATCGAGCGCTGGAAGGGCTAGCGCCCCAGGTGGAAGACTAAGAAATGACGGTGCTACCCTGCAGGGAGCCCTCAAGGGGAGGGCTTTCCAGCTGAGCCAGTTCCTGGGGTAGCGCGTCACGCCATGACAGGGGTTTGATGCCAAAGGTATTGCGCAGTTTACGGCAGTTCAGGGTGGCATTCTCAGGCTCCAGGTCCATCCAGGCAGCCATGTCGTCAACTAACCGGGGTACCGGCCGGACCGTCATGGCCTGGCTGATGGTCAGGCCCAGCTCAAACTGGCTGGTCTCCTCCAGACCGGCATACTGATAGGTCCCCCATACCTCGGCACCACAGTCAATCTGCTGCAGTATGGCCGTGATCACCCGGGCCAGATCAGCGGCAGGCACTGGCTGCCCCCGGTAACGGCTGGACAGGTGCAGTGGTGCCAGGGTCCCCTGTTGCTGCAGCAGAAACTGGCAAAAGCGACGCAGGGGCCAACTGGTACGCAACAGGATATGCCGGGGTAACACGCTGCGCAGGTGTTGTTCAGACTGCCAAAGCAGCTGCCCCAGCAGCCCCAGTGGCTGACCCGGATTACTGGCCAGGTAAGAAGATTGTTTACGGCCGTCAAAAATATAACAACTGGAGAGCTGCAACATGGCAATTTCCCTGGCCGCAGCGGCATCTGCCAGGGCAGCAGGCAGAGCCAGCAGCCGATGACGGGCCATGGCGGGGTCCATTTCCACCGCCTGAGGGTCATCCAGGGTCAACAGATTAACCACCAGATCGATATCCTCTGTCAGCCAGTCCTGAACACTGCCCGGGTCCAGACTTTCCGGCTGGCTCAACAATAACGGCACCACTTCCAGGGTGGTTTTCTGCAGGCGTTCAAGCAGCAGATGCCCGGTCAGGTCGGGTTCATAAATTACCAGTACTTTCACAGACGTGCATGACCCCCATCGAAAAACCAGTCAAACAAATTGCATCTATTTACAGTAGCACAACCTGCCCATATTCAGTGCACACTCAGTGTATGTCCCTGTACACAGTTGTTACTGTCTTCACAGGTCTTTTTTGAACGGCCACCCTTTTGACGGGATTTGCACTGCTTTACAGCCAATGTACCAACGGAGGGTCAGACTACACTGCCCTCAACATGTAACGTTTTGTTAACCACTGATAAAGAGGTTTTTATGCTGAAAAGAGAACACCATCTAGTGTCCCCGGTCCCTGAAGCTGTGGTCATTGAAGCACGGGCCGTTATTGCCAAGATCCGCCAGGAAGGTGCCACTAAAGACAACAAGGAATCCCTGTACCAGCTTATCAACAAGCTCACCGAAGAAGGGGTGGATTTTTTCTTTATGGAACCCTTGCGGCGCATGGGCGCCGGTACGGTAATGAAAAAAATGGCCAAAATGGGTCTCAGCAGCATGCTCAAGGGCACCCGCATGGTGATTCACAATGTCTTAAAGAAGATTGACGACAAAGGCATGCATGACATTCTCGACTTTATCGAAGAGATTCTCTACGAGCCCGATACCACTACTGTCAGCGCCTGATGCACTGCCCCTGTCAGGCAGGTCAGGCAGGTAACCGGGGCACCCGGGGCAAGACCCCGGTGAGCAAAGCGTAGCTGATAGTGCCCGCCCACTCTGCCACCTCGTCAACGGAAACGGTCTGGCCCCATAACTCCACCGGCGCCCCCACACCCAGCCCCGGCACCGTGGTCAGATCCACCGCCAGCATATCCATGGATACCCGGCCGATCAGGGGCACCCGCTGCCCCCCCACGGCGACCGGCGTACCACTGGGGGCATGGCGGGGGTAACCATCACCATAACCGATCTCCACAATGCCCATGCGCCCGGGGGTGCTGGCGGTCCAGCTGGCACCGTAACCAACACTGTCACCGGGTGACAGAGCCCGTACAGCAATAATGCGGGACAACAGCTGCATGGCCGGCTGCAGCCCCAGAGCCGGGCCTCGGGCCGACAACAAGGGGGAGCCGCCATAGAGCATGATGCCAGGCCGGGTCCAGTGAAACAGGTCATTGTGGTGGTAATGGGCAGCAGAGTTGCCGGTGCTAATGGACAGATGAGGATAACGCCTGGCCAATACACTGATTTCAGCGTTCTGCCTGGCCGTCATGGCATTATCCAGATCATCAGCACGGGCAAAGTGGGTCATCAGTCCCAGCAGGGTTACCTCAGGCAGTGCCTGAAGCTGTTCAATAACTGGGGGAATCTCGGCGGGGGCAAAACCCAGGCGGTTCATGCCGGTATTGCACTTGAGCCAGAGGGTAATTCCCGGGTGAGCCGGGTTCTGCCGGGTAAAGGCGGCCAGCTGGTCAATCTGATGGGGGGAATGCAGCACCGGCTGCAGCTGGTGGCGAACACACAGAGCCCAGTCTTCCGGGTCATGGGTACCTTCCAGCAGGACCACCGGGTGGCGGCTGC
Organism: Halomonadaceae bacterium; assembly: GCA_007692645.1. Classification (GTDB taxonomy): domain Bacteria; phylum Pseudomonadota; class Gammaproteobacteria; order Pseudomonadales; family Oleiphilaceae; genus REBR01. The sequence goes on from REBR01000137.1 coordinate 34,812, forward strand.
CCCATTGGCGAATGCTGACACCCTCTTCTACCGTAGCTACGGCATAACAGGGCACCTGATCATCCAGAGCCGACAGCACATTAAGCAGGCCATGGCCGTAACCATCCGCCTTTACCACCGCCATGGCCTGGGCGGGAGAGGCCTGCTGGGCGGCTAAGCGGTAATTGTGCTGCAAAGCGCTGGCATCAATCAGTGCCCGGGTATGGCGGGGCATTAAAACTCCCCTCCATAGTCCCCGTAAGCCAGGTCTTCGAACTTGGTGTACTCCCCCATAAAGGCCAGGCGAATGGTGCCAATGGGGCCGTTTCGCTGTTTGCCAATAATAATTTCGGCAATGCCTTTATCGGAACTGTCTTCGTTGTACACCTCATCCCGGTAGATAAAGGCAATCACATCCGCATCCTGCTCGATGGCGCCGGATTCACGCAGGTCGGAGTTCACCGGCCGCTTGTTCGGGCGCTGCTCCAGGGAGCGGTTGAGCTGTGACAGGGCAATTACCGGGCAATTGAGTTCTTTCGCCAGGCCTTTCAGGGAGCGGGAGATTTCCGAAATCTCAGCGGTACGCCCTTCGTTGTTTCCGGGCACCCGCATCAGTTGCAGGTAATCCACCATGATCATGCCCAGCTGCCCGCCATTATCCCTGGCCACACGCCGGGCCCTGGAGCGCATCTCCGTTGGGCTCAGTGCCGCCGTGTCATCAATGTACAGGGGCTTATCCTTGAGCAGGCTGACCGCTGAGGTCAGCCGTGGCCAGTCATCCTCTTCCAGATTACCGCGACGGATGCGGGTCTGGTTGATGCGCCCGATAGAGGACAGCATCCGCATAACAATAGCGTCAGCAGGCATCTCCATGCTGAACACCAGGGTCGCCTTGTCGGAGGCCATGATGGCATTTTCCACCAGGTTCATGGCGAAGGCGGTTTTACCCATGGAGGGGCGACCGGCAATAATAATCAGGTCTGAGGGCTGAAAGCCCGAGGTCATCTCATCCAGATCCTTGAAACCGGAGGTCAGGCCGGTAAGGGCACCGTCCGACTCGAATAACTCCTCAATACGGCTCAGTGTCTGGGAAAGAATGGGGTTGATGCGCTTGGGACCTTCCCCGTCCTGATTACGGGACTCGGCGATACGGAACACCTGCCGTTCGGCTTCGTCCAGCAATTCGGCGGTGGGGCGACCACGGGGATTGAAGGCGGAGTCGGCAATGTTGCCGGAGGCTTCCACCAATTGACGCAGAATGGAACGTTCGTGAACAATTTCCGCATAGGCGCGGATATTGGCAGCACCAGGAGTTTGCTCTGCCAGGCTGCCCAGATAGGCCAGCCCGCCACAGTCTTCCAGTTCGCCGGCATGCTCCAGCCATTCGGCCAGGGTGACCACGTCCAGAGGCTTATCGTCACCCACCAGGCGGTGGATGGCGTTAAAAATCAACCGGTGTTCGTGGCGGTAGAAATCCGCATCGGTCACCAGTTCTGCAACCAGCTCCCAACCATTGCTGTCCAGCAGCAAGCCGCCAAGCACCGCCTGCTCCGCTTCTACGGAGTGGGGTGGAACCTTGACCCGGCTGGTTTCCTGGTCACCCTGTGACTGACTGTTCATTGCGGCATACCTCGCAGGTTCTCAGGAACCAGGCGCAGTGATCAGGCCGCGACAACCACCAGCTTGATGGTGACGCTGACGTCGGAGTGCAGTTGCAGTTCCAGCTCGTACTCGCCAATGGCGCGAATCGGGCCTTCAGGCAGCTTCACTTCACTCTTCTCGACCACGGTGCCACCGGCACTGACGGCATCGGCTACGTCACGTACACCGATAGAGCCGAACAGCTTGCCTTCTTCACCGGCCTTGGAGCTGACCGTAAAGGACTGGCCGTCCAGGGCTTCGCCACGGGACTGGGCCTGGCTCAGGCGCTCTGCTTCCTGCTTTTCCAGCTCAGCGCGACGCTGTTCAAAATCAGCCACGTTGGACTTGGTGGCAGGTACGGCTTTACCGTAAGGCACCAGGAAGTTGCGGCCGTAGCCGGCTTTGACCTTGACCTGATCGCCCAGGGCACCCAGGTTGTTCACTTTCTCGAGCAGAATAACTTCCATCTCGTTTACCTCGTAATAAGCATAATCATGATGACTGGCTAGGGCCTTTGGGCGTTATCCGTGCCCGTAAATCCAGCCAGCTATCCAGAATGGCGACAAAAATCAGCATTAACAAAAGACTCGGACCCAACACCAGCACCGAAGCGTACAGCACTACCAGCCAGACCACCCCCATACCCCGCCGGGCAACCACACCGTGGACCAGGGCCAGACCCGCCAGCACAAGAGGCAGGCCGAAGGTCAGTGCCGCCAGTGCCGGGTTAACCCCCAGCATCGGCGTAAAGGCCATGACCATGACACAGACCAAGGTGATGGGGCCGCCCATGCGGAAATCGTGAAACTCCCGCTGGAAGCCGCCAGGATTGAACAGGCGAGCCTGCCAACCCCGACCCAGTAACGTGGCCAGAACCGCCATAAGGAAGTTCAGGCTGGCCATGGTGCCGATCATCATCAGCCTGACCATGGCTTCCAGATCATCCCCCAGTTCCTGGGCCATTTCCGGGTTCATCTGCTGGTAGAGGGACACGCCCATATCCACCAGCTGTGCAGTTGTGTCCGGCAGCAGCCGGGGCACCAGCTCCCCCAGTATCAGGGTCACCAGCGCCCCCGCCAGCAGCATACGCTCCCAGCTGACGGTGGCCTGCAGTACCAGAGCCATGGTCAGACTGATCACCAGCACACTCAGTGGTGCCGGGTCCTGGCCAATAAACAGCCAGGCTGCTGCGGGCAATATTGCCCAGGGGACAATATTAAGCCCGGTGCGAGGCCCCAGGCGAAGGGTTACCAGCGCGATAACCGCAGCCCCGAACCAGAACAGAAATGGCAGCGCGAATGCTAATGCGGCTGCCAGACTGGCCTGGAAGGGACCACGCATGGCCCACTGCGCCAGTGCCTGCATGGGTACCGAATCCTATCTGCGATTAAATATCGTGGCTGTCCGCATAAGGCAGCAGGGCCAGGTAGCGTGCACGCTTGATCGCGGTGGACAGCTGACGCTGGTAACGGGCCTTGGTGCCAGTGATCCGGCTGGGTACGATCTTGCCGGTCTCTGTGACATAACCTTTCAGGGTGTCGAGATCCTTGTAATCAATCTCCTTGACACCTTCCGCGGTAAAGCGGCAAAACTTGCGACGTCTGAAAAAACGAGCCATGACTGACTTCCCTTAACTGATGATGAATTAGGCTTCTTCGGATTCTTCCGCGTCAGCACTGTCTTCGGATGATTCGTCGTCGGAGGATTCTGCGTCTGAAGAGTCACTGGACTCATCCGAAGCACTACGACGGGGGCGATCATCACGACGCTCTTCACGACCTTCGGCCGCCTTGATGGACGACGGCTCGAGGACCGCTTCATCACGACGGATAACCAGGTCGCGGATGATGGCATCATTAAAGCGGAAGTTGTGGCTCAGTTCGTCCAGTACTTCCTGTGAACATTCAATGTTCATCAGCACGTAATGGGCTTTGTGGATCTTGTTGATGGGGTAAGCCAGATGACGACGACCCCAGTCTTCCAGACGGTGAACAGCGCCGCCGCTTTCCGTGATCAGCTTGGTGTAACGCTCGATCATGGCCGGGACCTGTTCGCTCTGATCCGGATGGACCATAGTAACGATTTCGTAGTGACGCATTGTGTCTCCTTGCGGATTGGCAGCCTTTAGCAGTGGCAGACTCGACGGAATGACGACTGGGAAAGGCAAGGAGTGAGCAACCTGACAGGCCTAAGACCTGTGCAGGAAGTCGCACCCTGATTTCAGGGGATGCACATTTTATGCGCAGGGCACAGGGGATGCAAGCTAAAGCGATTATTTTGCCTGACGTTGCCTGACTGCCTCGAACAGGCAGACACCGGCAGCCACCGAGACATTGAGACTGCCCACAGTCCCCTGCATGGGCAGATTGACCAACTGATCACAATGCTCCCGTGTCAGGCGGCGCAGACCTTTACCTTCCGCCCCCATGACCAGGGCCAGCGGACCCGTGAGACTGGCCTGGTAGAGACTGCTATCAGCCTCACCCGCCGTCCCCACTACCCAGACACCCTGCTGCTGCAGACTGCGCAGGCTTCTGGCCAGGTTAGTCACCCGTACCAGAGGTAATGTCTGGGCCGCGCCGCTGGCCACCTTGATGGCAGCGGGGGTCAGAGCCGCAGACTTGTCTTTGGGCACCAGCACCGCATTGACACCTGCCGCATCGGCAGTACGCAGACAGGCACCCAGGTTATGGGGGTCGGTAACCCCATCCAGCACCAGCAACAACAACTGCGGGCCCCGCTGGCGGACCAGATCATCCAGATCGCTTTCCTGCCACTCTTTCGGCGCCTTAACCAGGGCAACAATGCCCTGGTGGCTGCCCTGCCCGGCCATTTCATCCAGGGCCTTACGGCTGCTGAACTCAAGGGCAATGCCAAAGCGACTGGCGGACTCGGTGATTCCCTGGACACGACTGTCTTCACGGCCCTGCTGCAAATGCACCCTGACCACCTGATCCGGCTGATTTTCCACCAGGGACTGCACCGCGTGCCAGCCAAAGAGGGTCTGTTTTGCCATTAGCTGGCGTCACCGGATGAGCGTTTCCGCGGTGCGCGCTTGCGCCCGCCGCCGGGCTTGGCGCCACCGGGCTTGGCACTGCGATCACCACCACGCCCCCGGGGCGGACCACCGCGACTGCGGCCACCGGGCTTGCCACGGCCCTTGTTACTGGCGCCTTCGTTAGTACCCTCTTCCAGCTCCAGGTCGATCTTGCGGTCTTCCAGGTCCACCCGGGTGAGGCGCACCCGCACTTCGTCGCCGAGGCGGAAGTTGCGGCCTGTGCGCTCACCGGTGAGTACATGTTTGACCCGGTCAAAATGGTAGAAATCCCCGCCCAGGGCAGAAATATGCACCAGGCCGTCGGTGTAGACATCCTTCAGGTTAACGAAGAAGCCAAAGCCGGTAACCGCGGAGATAACCCCGGTAAAGACTTCACCCACCCGCTCCCGCAGGAATTCACACTTGAGCCAGGCGGTCACATCCCGGGTGGCATCATCCGCACGACGCTCGGTCATTGAGAAATGCTCACCCAGTTTCTGCACATCCGCCAGGGTGTAGGGGTATTCCGCCAACTGGGGGTCCGGCTTGTCAGAGGGCACCACGGTTTTCGCCTTGCTCTGACTACCGAACAGGCTCTTGATGCTCTCTACCATGCCACCCTGGCGGGCCTTGCGGTGAATAATGGACTTGATGCCCCGGTGAATCAGCAGATCCGGGTAACGGCGGATCGGCGAGGTGAAGTGGGCGTACTCCTCAAAGCCGAGGCCGAAGTGGCCTTTCTGGTCAGGGGTATATACCGCCTGCTTGAGGGAGCGCAGCATCACGGTCTGGATAATCTGTGCATCAGGACGACCCGCAACCTGGGACAGCAGCTGCTGGTAATCCTTGGGATCGGGCTCATCGCCACCGGGCAGACCCAGGCCCAGGGTGCCGAGGAATTCCCGCACATCCTTGAGCTTCTCTGCCGCCGGACCGTCATGCACCCGGTACAGGGTGGGGATTTTGTGCTTGCGCAGGAAGCGTGCGGTGGCCACGTTGGCCGCCAGCATGCACTCCTCAATCATCTTGTGGGCCACATTGCGCTGCACCGGCACGATCTCTTCAATCTTGCGCTCACCGGAGAAGCGGATCTTGGTCTCGGTGGTGTCAAAATCAATGGCGCCACGGGCATCACGGGCCGCCCGCAACTGGGTGTACAGACCGTGCAGGTCTTCCAGGTGCGGTACTACTGACGCATATTCGTCCCGCAGGGCACGGCCCTGCTCTGAATCCGGGTATTCAATAATCTGGCTGACCTTGTTGTAGGTCAGGCGGGCGTGGGAGTGAATCACACCCTCATAGAAGGTATAGCTGGTGAGCTTGCCCTGGCGACTCAGGGTCATTTCACAGACCATGGTCAGGCGGTCCACACCCGGGTTCAGGGAGCACAGGCCGTTGGACAGCTTCTCTGGCAGCATGGGCACCACGTGGTCCGGGAAGTACACGGAGTTACCCCGGTTCTGACCCTCTTTGTCCAGAGCAGAACCGGGGCGCACGTAGAAAGACACATCCGCAATCGCCACAATCAGGCGGTAACCACCACCGGGGCGCTTTTCAGCGAACACCGCATCATCAAAGTCACGGGCAGTTTCATCGTCGATGGTGACCAGGGGCACGTCACGGAGATCCACCCGGCCCAGCTTGGAGCGGTCTTCCACTTCCGGGGCAATGGCCTTGGCTTCTTCAGTGACTGACTGCGGCCAGGTATCAGGGATGCCATGGGCACGAATGGCCACGGTAATTTCCATACCGGGAGCCATATGCTCACCCAGCACTTCCACTACACGACCACGGGCCTTGCTGCGGGGGGTGGGCTGTCGGTCAATCACCACACTCACATACTGGCCGTGGCCGGCGCCGGCACAGGCTTCTTCCGGAATCAGGATTTCCTGGTTGATACGGGTATTCTCAGGGGTCACAAAGGAGATCCCTTCGTCCCGGAACAGACGCCCCACCAGTTCGGTGGTGTTGTGCTCCAGCACTTCCACAATCACCCCTTCCCGCTTGCCCCGGGAATCCCTGGCATCTTCACGCACCAGCACACGGTCACCGTGAAACACCTGGCGCATTTGCCTGGCATTCAGAAACAGGTCTTCCCCGTCCCCTTCCGTGACCACAAAACCGAACCCGTCCCGATGCCCCTGCACGTAACCCCGGCTCAGATCCGCTTCGGAGATAGGCAGATAGGCATTGCGCCGGTTACAGATCAGCTGGCCGTCACGGCTCATGGCGATCAACCGGCGGCGCAAGGCCTCGATGCTGTCCTCGTCCTTCAGGCCCAGCTCTTCACATAACTGAGGGTGCGTTGCGGGTGCGCCGCGCTCCGTCAGATGCTTGAGAATCATGGGACGACTATGGATGGGGTTGTCGTACTTCTTTGCTTCAGCATCCCCATGGGGATCCTGCTTTCGGGATTTCGGAGCCATTCGGTTCGCCTGTGGCCAGGTTCGTGAGTATCAGTGTGTTTTACTAAAGGCGGGCAGTATAACGCTTTCACGGCAACACTGGATAGTTTAGCGCCAACACGTGATCAGCAACCGACCCATTATCAGTCATCAAAACAGCCGGAAATTGCGAGATCATGGGTAGAATGAGACATCAAGCCCAAAGAATCGGCGCAATCATAAGCAATGATTTGAAAATATCGGCACTGAAAGTTAATTAGGGATCAAACATAGCGAGGGGTGAAACAGGGGGGTCATCTAATGATCTGGAAAGATCAATAAATGGTGCCGAGGAGAGGACTTGAACCTCCACGCCCTTACGGACACTAGCACCTGAAGCTAGCGCGTCTACCAATTCCGCCACCTCGGCACGAGGTGTTGCTTTCTCAACTTCGATCGTTCTCTAACTGCTTTTCCGCCGGGCCATCGACCCAACTTGCGGCGTACTTTACTGTTGGCTCCTGGGGCTGTCAACACTTTTTTGGCAAAAGCCCCAGGCCACTCGCCAGTTAGTTCCCGGTTCCCTGCTCTGCGAGATATTCCGAAAAGGTCAGGTACTCAAAATGCAGGTAAGCACTCATGTTATTCTCTTGCAGAAAGTATTCTTCCCCATTGCTGTTGTTGCAGAACACTGTCTCAAGGGGCCCCTGGCTATCGAGAAAAACCCTCACCGAGCGAAGCAAATCAGGCTGATCAGCGCGCAACAAACTCTGCCGGTAATCAAAATACTCCAGCTCACGGAACTCCCCGGCCACTTCCTCTTCATCAGGATTGAACGCTTCTACAATGACGCGAAAGGGCGGAACCCCCTGAGGGGGTAGCGGGCTTTCAGGCTCACCCTCACTATCGGCGCCACCCCGTAAATGCCCATAGCGCACCAGACTTCCTAACCCGCTATCCCCCGCGAGAGACACCACCTGCCTGGCATTAATCACCAGTGGATTATCCGTTGCCGGAGGCCCCTCACAACCCTCCAGATCCTGCAAGAGCACTACCGGGCCAAAGGTCATGGTCACCTGCTCTTCAGAGGCAAACAGCCGTGGCATATTCGCCAGCTGCTGGGGGTCGCTGTTGGCATAATTGACCGCCAGCTGATGATCGGTGCCGGTGCCGTCTCCCTGGGCTGACAGGCGTCTCTCCAGGGCCGAGACACGATCCTGACTGTCCAGCTCCGTTACCTTATAGACCCGGTCTGCCAACCCATCCAACGCTGTGGTGGCGGTATTCAGAATGGCTGAATCAAGGTCAACCCTGAAGTCGTTCAGATCCGTAGCCAGACTGTCCCAGGCAATTCTGCCATTGTCATGACCGGTCTTGAGAAAACGCTCCCGAATCGCCCCTTCTGCCCCGCTGGCAAGGCTCTCATCCAGCTCCACATCCAGCCAGGGCTGTTTGCCGGTATGGCCCATACGCCCCTGCTGACTTACCAGGGTGCCCAGTAACGGCAGGTTTGGCAGGGCCTGGCCATGAACATCAATGCCCCGCAACAGGGTGGCTACATCGTAGTGGAAAAAAACCCGGGATACGGTTTGCCCATTCTCCTGGATATTCTCCACATTTTGGTTTGTACCCGGGTTCTTCGGCGGCAGGTAAACCTGCTGCTTCCATAACAACAGGGGATTTTTCAGATCAGGATTTCTCGGGGTTACAGTGGTCAGCTCCTCTGGGGGGGGCAACCGGAAGTTGTCCAGCCCCTGAGCATCAATTAATGCATCTACCTCCGCCAGAATCAGGCCCACCTGATCCAGGGCCAGGGAGCCGATCACCTGGACACTTTCCCGGTCAAACAGCGCCACGTCCTGGTCCTCCCAGTCCGGCACCCTGGCGCTGATGCTGTCAGGTATCTGGGCCTGGTAAAAGCGCCGCAAGGCCTCTGCATAGAAGGGGGTACGGGGGCTATCGCTGATCTGGTAGTCCTGCAGCAGGCTGACTTCTTCTGTGGAGCCTGCGGTACGCCGACGAACCTCGGTGGCCGCACGCTCCAAAGACTCACCCAGGGTCTCGGTGTCGGGCAGATAGGTCTGCCTGCGATGGGCTTCTACCAGGGTACTGAAGGTGCTGACCAGTACCCGGTCCGGGGGCGCCAGCAGGAAAAACGCCTTATCGATGGTTTCACCGCTGTGGTGGTCGATGGTTTCACCGGGGATGGCCAATGCCATCAGGGGGAAATGCCGGGGATTAAGGTCCCGGCCAACCGCCGCATCTCTGGCCAGCCCGGTAATATCCAGCTCAAACCAGCCGTCACTGTCACTCATGGCCCGGGGGTCATCAGCACTGAGCATGCCGTTCTGCTCCAGGTCCAGCCAGACCAGGGCATTCTCCAGGTTACCGTTCATAACCCGCCCCCGGTAAACCTCCGGGTCCTGATTCTGTATCGGGTTAGTCAGATCCCGCCGGTCGTTATCAAAACGGGTAGACTCGGTGGATTCGTTGCAGGCTGCCAGCATTCCCGCCAACAGGCACATCATCAGCGCCCGCATCATTGGCAGCTTCCGGCCTGGCTGCGGTAAAGCCCCGTCGGCGCCAGGCCGGTGAACAGATGGCTTACCGGGAGCACCCTTAATCCCACTCAGACCCTGCTGTGTCATCATTGCTGATTACCTGTTGTGCGGCTCACCGTCCAGCCCTGCCACCGTTAGCCATTATTGTCTTTTGTTCCACCCACCCTTAAAGCCCTGGCACTCACCTGAGACAGAGCCCGGTTACCACCGGCTCAACGGGTTCTCAGGAAAACTGAATGTGGTCAGGCAATTAAGTGGCGCGCATGTGTCTCTGACTGCCTCCCGACTGTAAGGCAAGTGCACCCTAAGTACTTTGACGAGATTGGCAATTAGGCCATTGAAGCCTGTGAGGCATAAGAAGCTTGCAGGGTGTAATAACTGGAGGGGGGACGAACAGAACCACCGTGGGCGGGGAATTGACAATCAACAGCGCTGACCGAAGTGGCCTGCGCTGTTGAGGGTAAAAGGCTGGGGTTACAGTGAGCGGGCAACAATTTCCTTCATGATTTCATTGGTGCCGGCGTAAATGCGCTGCACCCTGGCATCGGCCCAGGCCCGGGCGATGGGGTATTCCCACATGTAGCCATAGCCGCCGAACAGCTGCAGGCATTCATCCATAATATTGCACTGCAGGTCCGTGCTCCACTGTTTGAGCATGGCTGCAGTGGGGATGTCCAGTTTCTTCTCCAGGTGCAGCTCCAGGCAACGATCGGTAAAGGCCCTGCCCGCAGTGATGTCCGCTTTCATTTCTGCCATTTTGAAGCGGGTATTCTGGAAACCCAGCAGGTTTTTGCCAAAGGCTTTGCGCTCTTTCACATAATCCAGAGTCCACTGGAAAGCCCCTTCACAGGCCGCCAGTGCTACCAGGCCCACCACCAGGCGCTCCTGGGGCAGCTCCTGCATTAACTGGATAAAGCCCTGACCTTCACCGGAGCCCAGCAGGTTCTCAGCGGGGACTTTCACGTCCTGGAAGAACAGCTCAGAGGTGTCCTGGGCTTTCATGCCCACCTTGTTCAGGTTCTTGCCCTTGGAGAAGCCTTCCCAGGAGGACTCCACCAGGAACAGGCTGATGCCCTTGGCGCCTTCTTTGGGGTCGGTCTTGGCCACCACAATCACCATGTCCGCCATCTGGCCATTGGTGATAAAGGTCTTGGAGCCGTTCAAAATGTAGTGATCACCGTTTTTGATGGCGGTGGTTTTAATGCCCTGCAGGTCGGAACCGGCACCGGGCTCAGTCATGGCAATGGCGGTAATCATCTCACCGGTAACCATTTTTGGCAGGTACTTCTGCTTCTGGGCTTCGGTGCCGTAATGGGCGATATAGGGGGCCACGATGTCAGAGTGCAGAAAGAAGCCCAGGCCAGACAGTCCAAGACGGCCCGCCTCTTCCACTACCACGGTGCTGTAACGGAAATCCACGCCGGCGCCACCGTATTCCTCCGCAATGGGGGCACATAACATCCCCA
>REBR01000078.1 GCA_007692645.1 Halomonadaceae bacterium
GGCAGTGGCATTGGCCAGCGGCCAGTACCAGTCCGACTCCATGATCAACACACATCCTGGGCATATGCGGATGGGGCGCTTCACCATTCGTGACAGCCGCAACTTCGGCGAAATGAGCCTGACAGACATTATTGCCAAGTCCAGTAACGTGGGCATCAGTAAAGTGGCCATGAGCCTGCCAGGACAGGATATTCAGTCCTTCTTTTATCGCCTGGGCCTGGGCCAGTCCACGGGTATTGGGTTTCCCGGGGAGGCCGTCGGGGTACTGCCTGCCAGGAGCACCTGGCGACCAGTGGAAGTGGCGGCCCTGTCTTACGGCTACGGGCTGTCTGTGAACGCACTACAGCTGGCCCAGTCTTACATGGTGCTGGCCAACGGCGGTATTCGTTATCCGGTCACGCTGCTGAAAAACAGTAATGCCCCACGGGGTGAGCGGGTCATGTCAGAAGAAGTGGCCGGGGAAGTCCGCAAAATGCTTCGTGCCGTGGTTGATGAAGGCACGGGTGGCCGGGCTGCCATCAGCCTTTACGGTTCCGCTGGCAAGACCGGCACTGTGCACCTGGTGGGTGCCGGAGGCTATGACCGTAGCCGCTATAAAGCCCTGTTTGCCGGTATTGCACCGGCAGAATCACCGCGTATTGCCGCGGTGATTGCCGTGGATGCTCCCACCGGTAGTGAATACTACGGTGGGGAAGTGGCCGCACCGGTTTTCTCCCGGGTCATGGGTGACGCACTGCGTCTGCTTAACGTGCAACCAGACAGTGAAGGTGAGCCGGTGATGGCCGATGAATTGCTGCGCCGGCTGGGAGGGCAGGGCTGATGGAACGCATTAACTCACTGATCAGCTTACTGCGTGAAACCGTTACCGTTCCCTCGGTGCTGGATGTACGCATCCATGGCCTGTCTTCGGACAGCCGCGAACTGCGCTCAGGGGATGCCTTTATTGCAGTCGCCGGTACCAGTGGTGATGCCTGGGATCATGTGCCCGAGGCCGTGGCCCGGGGTGCTGCGGCCGTTCTACTGGATGTGGCAAGTCCTGCTGCCTGTTACGAATGGCAAGGTGCGCTCATCGTGCCGGTGCCGGATCTCAAGCGCTGGCAGGCAGCACTGGCTGATCGCTTTTATGACAGCCCCTCCCAGTCATTGTCAGTGGTGGGGGTTACTGGTACCAATGGCAAGACCTCTGTGACCCGCTTCCTGACACAACTATTGAATGGCGCCGGGGTAACTACCGCCAGCATCGGCACCCTGGGTTATGGCTTTCCCGGCCAGGAAACTCCCGCTTCCCATACCACGCCGGGACCGGTGCGTTTGCAGCGGTTACTGGCAGGTTACCGGCGCGCCGGTGCCCAGGCAGTGGTCATGGAGGTTTCTTCCCATGCTCTGGTGCAGGGCCGGGTGGACTGGGTGGATTTCACCGGTGCGGTGCTGACTAACTTAAGCCAGGATCACCTGGATTATCACGGCACCCTGGAAGCCTATGGACAGGCCAAGGCGGCCTTGTTTACCCGTCTGGAGCCGGCTTTTGCAGTGCTGAACCAGGATGATGCATTTGGCCGCTCACTGGCAAAGAGCCTCAAGGGCGGTTGCTCTTTGTGGAGTTACACCATGGCGCCAGATCAGGGAGATCTGGTGCTGACGGATCTGACCCTGAGTGCCACCGGCTTTATCGCCCAGATAGACGGCGCCGCTGGCCCCATGACCCTGCGCTGCCCGTTGCTGGGGCGCTTTAATGTGGCCAATGTCATGGCCGCGGTGGGCGCCGCGTTGGCTCTTGATCTCAACCCGGGCCTGATTGAAACCCTGGTGGCGGGTCTGAGTGCTCCCCCGGGACGCCTGGAACGCTATGGCGCCCACAAGGGGCCGCAGATAGTTGTTGATTATGCCCATACCCCGGATGCCCTGGCCTCTGCCCTGGGCGCCTTGCGGCCCCATTGCCAGGGCAAGCTGTGGTGTGTGTTTGGCTGTGGTGGTGACCGGGACACCAGCAAGCGACCGTTAATGGGAGGCATTGCCGAAAAACTGGCTGACCAGCTGGTGGTTACCGATGACAACCCTCGCAGTGAAACCCCGGAGCATATTGCCCGGGAAATTCTGTCAGGCATGCAGGCTCCGGATAAGGTCACCGTGATCCATGACCGTCGTAAAGCCATTGCCCACGCCCTTGCCGGTGCGGCCCCCCGGGACCTGATATTGATTGCAGGCAAGGGACATGAAGACACTCAGGAGCGACAGGGAATTCGCCGTCCGTTCAGTGACCGCCAGGTGGTGTTGTCGTTATTGAACCCGAGCCAAAAGGAGTCCCAGTCATGATGGGCCCGTTACGTTTGTCTCAGATTCAGGAGTCATTGCAGGGCAGCCTCAGTGGGGATGACTGTGCCTTTACCGGTGTTTCCATTGACAGCCGCACACTGCAGCCCGGGGACCTCTATATTGCCATTCCCGGGGAGCGTTTTGATGGTCACGAGTTTGCCTCCCAGGCCGCTCTGGCTGGCGCTGTGGCTGTGCTGGGGGAGCAAGCCATGGCCGTGGCTCTGCCACAGATGCAGGTGGCAGACAGCCGTATTGCCCTGGGGCAGTTGGCGGCCATGAATCGCCAGGGCTTCACCGGTTCACTGGTGGCAATCACCGGTAGCTGCGGCAAGACCACTACCAAGGAAATGCTCGCGGCAGTATTGGGCCAGAGCGGAAATACCCTGTACACCCGGGGCAATCTGAACAATGAAATCGGCGCGCCCCTGACACTCCTGCGTCTGAACCCGGAAACCCGTTACGCCGTGATTGAACTGGGTGCCAGCGGCCTGGGGGAAATTGCCTGGACTGTGTCTCTGGCAGCTCCGGAACTGGCGCTGATCACCAATGCCAGTGAGGCGCACCTGGAGGGATTCGGCAGTCTGGAAAATATTGTGCAGGCCAAAGGTGAAATTATCGATGGCCTGGGACCCAAAGGGCAGGTGGTACTCAATAGGGATGAGCCCGCGTTCCCCCGTTGGCAGGCCCGTGCTGGCCAGCGCCGGGTAATTACCGTCTCCACCCGGGAGGTCAGTGCTGCGGATTATCGGGCTGAGAGCATTACCAGCACCGACAGGGGCCAGCAATTTCTCTGCTGTCGCAGTGACGGCAGCCGTACGCCGGTTAGTCTGGGCCTGAGTGGCCGACACAATGTAGCCAATGCCCTGCAGGTTATTGCAGCGGCAGAGGCCCTGGGTATTGAGGCGTCACAATGGCAACCGGCACTGGCTGCCATCAATGCCGCCCCAGGCCGGTTGCAGCGGGAGCCGTTGAGTGCCCAAGTGACGCTGTTGGATGACAGCTATAACGCCAACCCAGCCTCCATGTCGGCGGCCTTGGCCACTCTGGCCCAAGAGCCCCGCAGGCGTATTGCCGTGCTGGGAGATATGGCTGAACTGGGTACTGAGTCCCAGGCTCTGCACCAGGCCATGGGCGCAAAAGCCATGGCCCTGGGCATTGAACATTTACTGGTCTGTGGCACCTATGCCCCGGATTATCGTCAAGGAAGCCAGGGCGCAGCCCTGCTGGCGGACACCCATGAACATCTTATTAACCAATTGATGCCGCTGTTGGACCGTCCGTGCACCGTTTTGATCAAAGGATCACGCAGTGCCGCCATGGATCAGCTGGTGGTTTTACTGAAAAAAAGGATAACAGGCTGATGTTGCTTTGGCTGACCGAGTGGCTGTCCCAGCACCTGAGCGCGTTCACCGTGTTTCAGTATCTGACGTTGCGGGGCATTCTCGGGGTTCTCACTGCTTTGCTGATCTCCCTGTGGGTGGGGCCGGTAATGATTCGTCGCCTGGCCCACTACCAGATTGGTCAGTCGGTCCGTGACGACGGTCCCCAGAGCCACCTGAGCAAAGCGGGCACCCCTACTATGGGCGGGGCGCTGATTCTGGTGGCGGTGGCGGTGTCTACCCTGCTGTGGTCAGACCTGAGCAACCGTTATGTGTGGATTACCCTCGGCGTCACCCTGCTGTTTGGGGCCATTGGCTGGGTCGACGATTACCGCAAGGTGGTGGAACGCAATCCCCGGGGTCTGCCCGGGCGCTGGAAGTACTTCTGGCAGTCAATCATCGGCTTTGGTGCGGCTGTGGTGTTGTTCCAGACCGCTACCTTGCCCCAGGAAACCACCCTGATCGTGCCCTTTTTCAAGGATGTGGCCCTGGTGATGGGGCCCTTTATGTTTATCGTGCTCACCTACTTTGTAGTGGTGGGCAGCAGTAACGCCGTGAACCTGACGGATGGCCTGGATGGTCTGGCCATTATGCCCACAGTCATGGTGGCCGGTGCCCTGGGCATCTTTGCCTATGCCTCCGGTAACGCCATCATTGCCGAGTATCTGCAGATTCCGAACCTGCCCGGCACCGGCGAGCTGATCATCTTCTGTGGTGCTTTGGTCGGAGCGGGTCTCGGCTTTCTCTGGTTCAACACCTATCCCGCCCAGGTTTTTATGGGGGATGTGGGAGCCCTGGCACTAGGGGCAGCACTGGGCATTGTGGCGGTAATAGTGCGCCAGGAAATCGTGCTGTTCATCATGGGGGGCATCTTCGTGATGGAAACCCTGTCGGTGATTCTGCAGGTGGCCTCTTTCAAGCTCACCGGCCGGCGCATCTTCCGCATGGCACCGCTGCACCATCATTTCGAACTCAAAGGCTGGCCCGAGCCCCGGGTGATTGTGCGCTTCTGGGTCATCACTGTAATTCTGGTCCTGGTAGGGCTGGCAACACTGAAACTGCGCTAAGGCGAAACTGGCAATGGCATTGATCACCACCGATCGCAGAACACTGGTAGTGGGACTCGGACAAACCGGGCTTTCCTGCGTGCGCTATTGCCACGCCCAGGGCCGTGATCTGGCGGTAGTGGACAGCCGTGCCAATCCCCCGGGCCTGGCAGTCCTGAAGGCGGAATTCCCCCAAGTGCCCTTCCATGGAGGGGAATTTAACAGCGACCAGTTCCAACAGTTCAATGAACTGCTGGTGAGTCCGGGCATCAGCTTGCAGGAGCCGGCAATTCAGGCGGCAGCCAGGGCCGGTGTGGGTATCTCCGGGGATATCGATTTGTTTGCACAGGTGGCCAAGGCCCCCATTGTGGCCATTACCGGCTCCAACGGTAAAAGCACCGTCACCACGCTGGTAGCGGAGATGGCTGCCGAGGCGGGTGTTAAGGTGGCGGCTGGCGGCAACCTGGGACCGCCAGCGTTGGATCTTCTGGACGACCAGGTGGAGTTGTACGTACTGGAGCTGTCCAGTTTCCAGCTGGAAACCACGGAATCCCTGGGTGCCCTGGTGGCCACGGTTCTGAACATCTCTGACGATCACATGGACCGTTACCCGGACCGCATGGCCTATTTCCAGGCCAAACACCGGGTTTTCCAGAACTGTGTCACTGCCGTGATTAATCAGGACGAGCCCCTCAGTCAGCCCCTGTTGCGGGATGGCATGAAGCCCCTGCTGTTTGCCCTGGACCGGGTCAACCCGGGCACCTTCAGCACCCGTGAAGACGAAGACGGCCTGTGGATCACCTGGGGCATGGACAATGTATTGCACTGCGGGGAATTACTGCTGCAGGGCAAGCATAACCTGAGCAATATTCTCGCGGCTCTCTCTCTCGGCAAGGCTGCCGGTTTGCCATTGGCGCCCATGCTGAAAGCCGCTACCCGCTTCCGGGGTCTGCCACACCGCTGCCAGACCGTGCGTGTGCACCAGGGTGTTGCCTGGATCAATGACTCCAAAGGCACCAACGTGGGGGCCACGGCTGCCGCACTGGTCAGCATGGCCCCCAAGCAGGGCCGCATTCTGCTGATCGCCGGCGGTGATGGTAAGGGGGCTGATTTCAGCGTGCTGGCCCCCGCTGTGGCTGCCCATTGCTCCCGCCTGCTGGTGCTGGGCAAAGATGCCCAGGCTATGGCCGCTGCCCTGGAAGCCAGTGTGCCCGTTACCCAGGTTGACAGTATCGAAGCTGCAGTTGCTGCAGCGGCGGCAGAGGCCAGGGAAGGGGATCTGGTGCTGTTGTCACCGGCCTGCTCCAGCCTGGACATGTTTATCAGCTATGAAGCCCGTGGCGATGTATTTGCCCGTGCAGTGGAGGCGCTATGAGTCAGCTGACCCTTAAGCGCACCCCGGTGTTCACGGCCCATTTGCGCAACCTGCAGTTGCTGCTGCTCACCAGCGCCATGCTGCTGGTATTTGGCGCCCTGCTGATTGCCTCTGCCTCCATGGACCTGGCCGCAGACCATTATGGCAACCCGTTCTATTTCGCCTTTCGCCAGATCATTTACATCCTCATGGGGTTGGTGGTGGGGCTGGTGGTGGTCAATGTGCCCCTTTCCTGGTGGCTGCGTAGCGGCTGGCTGTGTCTGTTTGTGGCCATGGGGCTGTTGATGCTGGTACTGACGCCCCTGGGCCTGACGGTGAATGGCAGCACCCGTTGGATTCCGCTGGGCATTATCAATGTGCAGGTATCGGAAGTGGCCAAGATACTGCTGATTGCCTATATGGCGGGTTACGTGGTGCGCCGTCGGGAAGAGTTGATCAACACCTGGAAAGGCTTTTTCAAACCCCTGGTGGTGCTGGTGATGGCGGCGTTTCTGCTGGTCATCCAGCCGGACTTTGGTGCCACTGTGGTCATTATGACCGCCGCCATGGGCATGATTTTTCTCAGCGGTGTCCGCCTGAGCCGGTTTATGCCCTTGATTGGTCTGTTCCTGGTGGCAGCAGTGCTGCTGATAATCACCCAGCCTTACCGGCTGAAGCGGGTGGTGGCCTACCTGGACCCCTGGCAGGATCAGTTTGATACCGGTTACCAACTGACCCAGTCCCTGATCGCCTTTGGGCGGGGGGAATGGGTCGGCGTTGGTCTGGGCAATTCAGTACAGAAGCTGTTTTACCTGCCAGAAGCCCACACGGACTTTGTCTTTGCCATTGCGGCGGAAGAATTCGGCCTGTTGGGCTCTTTGGCCATTCTCGGCACCTTTACGGTGCTGATCTGGGTGTCATTGAACATTGCCCGCAATGCGGAAAAAGCCGGCATGGCCTTCGGCGCCTGTTTTGCCTATGGCATCACTTTGCTGCTGGCCCTGCAGGCGTTTATCAATATGGCCGTGAATACTGGCCTGTTACCCACCAAGGGCCTGACCCTGCCCCTGGTGAGCTATGGCGGCAGCAGCATGATGGCCAGCTGCGCCAGTATCGCCATTCTCGCCCGGGTGGAAATGGAACGCCTTGACCTGCTGGAACACCGGGAGGGGGGCAAAGCATGAGTAAAACTTTTCTGATTATGGCCGGCGGCACCGGCGGTCACGTTTTCCCCGCCCTGGCCACTGCCCGGCAGCTGCAGGCACTGGGCCACCAGGTGTTCTGGCTGGGTAGCCGGGGCGGTATGGAAGAACAATTGATTGGTGACAGCGGTATTCCCTTGTCGTTAATCAGCATCACTGGCTTGCGGGGCAAGGGCCGTCTCGCTCTGCTGGCCGCCCCCTGGCGTCTGACCCGTGCCCTGTTGCAGGCACTGGCGGTGTTGCGGCGGGTCAAGCCGGATTGCGTGATCGGCATGGGGGGCTTTGCCTCTGGCCCCGGTGGTGTGGCGGCCTGGCTGTTGCGCAAGCCCCTGGTGATCCATGAGCAGAATGCCATTGCCGGCATGACCAACCGCTGGTTGTCCCGTTTTGCCAGCCACACCCTGGAAGCGTACCCCGAGGCCTTTGGTCCTGAGACCGTAACCCGTTGCACCGGTAACCCGGTGCGCCAGGATCTGGCAGAGCTGCCAGTGCCTGGGCGCCGGCTGGGTGAGCGTACCGGCCCGGCCCGCTTGCTGGTGCTGGGTGGCAGCCGGGGCGCCAGAGCGATCAATCAATGTCTGCCCCATACCCTGGGCAGTATGCCAGCAGCGGAGCGTCCTCTGGTGCGCCATCAGAGTGGTGCAGCAGAATTGGCGGAAACCCGTGCGGCCTATGCCGACCAGGGTGTTGAGGCACAGGTCAGCCCGTTTATTGACGACATGGCCGAAGCCTATGCCTGGGCCGATCTGGTGCTATGCCGCGCCGGCGCCCTGACCCTGGCGGAATTATGTGCGGTGGGGGTGGGTTCATTGCTGGTGCCGTACCCCCATGCAGTGGATGGCCACCAGATGGCCAATGCCCGTTATCTGGCAGTACGGGAGGCCGCACTGGTACTGCCACAAAGTGACCTTAACCAGAGCACCCTGCAGCAGTTGCTGCAGGAGTTGCTGGGGGACCGGGAGCGCCTGTTATCAATGGCTGCCGCCGCCCGTGAACTGTCACGGCCCGACGCCACCGAGCGGGTGGTTAATTATTGCCTGGAGGCCGCTCATGCCTGAGCAACAGAATAAGCCGGAACAACAGACCATGCCGGATTCACAGAACAAGCCACTGGTGTACGAAGTGCCGGAGATGCGCCGTATCCGTCGCATTCATTTTGTCGGCATCGGTGGTGCTGGTATGTCGGGTATTGCCGAGGTCCTGCATAACCAGGGCTATGAAGTGGTGGGTTCAGACCTGAAAGAAAGCACCGTTACTGAGCGTCTGCGGACCATGGGTATTCAGGTGGCCATTGGTCATCGTGAAGAGAATGCCGCCGGTGCCAGTGTGGTGGTAGTTTCCAGCGCCGTGGATGAATCCAACCCGGAAATTGTGGCGGCCAGGCAACAACGTATTCCCGTGGTACCGCGGGCAGAAATGCTGGCGGAGCTCATGCGTTACCGCCATGGCATTGCCGTGGCCGGCACCCATGGCAAAACCACCACCACCAGCCTGATCGCCTCCATTCTTGGTGAAGCCGGAATGGACCCCACTTTTGTCATTGGCGGCAAGCTCAACAGCGCCGGCACCAATGCCAAGCTTGGGGGCTCCCGTTACCTGGTAGCGGAAGCGGATGAGAGCGACGCCTCTTTCCTGCACCTGACACCGGTGGTGGGCATTGTCACCAATATCAATGCCGACCATATGCACACCTATGGCGGTGATTTTGGCCGGCTTAAACAGACCTTCGTGGAATTCCTCCATAACCTGCCGTTTTACGGGGTTGCGGTGATGTGCAGTGACGACGCCCGGGTGCGGGAAATTATGCCCCGTGTATCACGGGCGGTGCTGACCTATGGCCTCAACGAAGACGCCGACTTTCGCGCCGAGAACCTGGTCCATGAGGGTCTGATTACCCGTTTCAGAGCCCTGCGCCCGGAAGGTCATGCCCCCCTGGAAGTGGAACTGCGCATGCCTGGCCGGCACAACGTACTTAACGCCCTGGCAGCCATTGCGGTAGCCACCGACGAGAAAGTGGCTGACCAGCACATTGTTCAGGGCCTGAAAGCCTTTGACGGCGTCGGCCGCCGTTTTCAGGTGTATGGGGACTACCACTTCGCCAACGGCGTGGTCACTCTGGTGGATGACTATGGCCACCACCCCCGAGAAGTGGAAGCCGTCATTCGCGGTATCCACGATGCCTGGCCCGGCCGCCGGGTGGTAATGATTTACCAGCCCCACCGTTACAGCCGCACCAGCGACCTGTACGAGGATTTTATTCCGGTACTGGCGGAGACTGACGTATTGCTGATGCTGGAAGTGTACAGCGCCGGTGAGCAGCCAATTCCCGGTGCAGACAGCCGCAGCCTGTGCCGCAGCATTCGCCAGCGGGGCAAGCTGGACCCGGTGTATGTGGAAGACAGCAGCCAGATTGAATCCCTGTTGGGCAATCTGCTGCAGGACGGCGACTTACTGATCACCCAGGGGGCCGGTGACATTGGCGCCCTGGCTGCCCGTTTGTCGGCGGGCTCACTGATGCGCCAGGCCACCCCAGAGAGCGGGGGAGACAAGCCATGACCAGCGCCACCGAAACCCGCCAGAACTATAGCGTCGATACCGCAACCCGGGAAAAACTCGGTCGGGTAGCGGTGCTGATGGGTGGTGATTCCGCCGAACGGCCGATTTCCCTGAAAAGTGGTCGTGCTGTCTGTGATGCCCTGGTGGGTGCCGGTGTCCAGGCCACTGCGGTGGACGTGCAGGGCCACGACCTGTTGCGCCTGGCCAGCAGTGGCGATTTTGACCGGGCCTTTATTGCCCTTCATGGCCGCGGCGGCGAAGACGGCACTGCCCAGGCCATTTTGCAGCAGGCGGGCATCCCCTACACCGGTAGCGGCGTCATGGCATCGGCACTGGGTATGGATAAGCTGCGCACAAAATATGTATTTGTCGGGGCCGGCCTGCCCACCCCGGCATTCAGCCTGATGAGTGATGCCAGCCAGGCAGCTTCTCTGTTGCAGGAGCTGGGTAGCCCGCTGGGAGTTAAACCGGCCCGGGAAGGCTCCAGTATCGGTATTTACAAGGTGAACAGCGAAGCTGAACTGGTCGAGGCATTTTATGCCGCCGCCGCCCATGACCCCATGGTACTGGTTGAGCGCTGGATCGATGGACCTGAATTTACCGTGGCGGTGCTGGGTGACCGGGCACTGCCCGCCATTGGCCTGGCCACGGACCATGTGTTCTACGATTTTGAAGCCAAATACGAATCCAACGACACCCTGTACCGGATTCCCTGTGGGCTGGACCAAGCCGGTGAGGAAACCCTCAAACAACTGTCCCTGGCCGCTTTCAGGGAGCTGGACTGTCACGGCTGGGGCCGGGTTGATTTGATGCAGGATGCTGAAGGGGCTTTCTGGCTGCTGGAAATCAATACCGTTCCGGGCATGACCGATCACAGCCTGGTGCCCATGGCCGCCAGGGCAGAAGGTATCGGCTTTGCGGAACTGGTGGTGCGGATTCTGTTGGATGCCCCGGAGGTGCGCTCATGAGTTTCTTGCAGCAAAGCCGGCAGCCTGCGGCTGACAGCCGAACCCGGCAGCCAAGCCGGGGTGCCACCCAGACCCGCCAGGGCCCCTCCCCGGTGCAGGTTTTTGCTCAGTTAATGGGTGATCTGGTGCGGCTGATCCCCTGGGGCAAGCTGGCCCTGGGGGGCACGGTTGCGCTGCTGGCAGGACTGACCCCCTGGGTGCTCAGTACCGGAGTGACCAGCATGGACCGGCAATTCAACCAAGTCACTATTCAGGGGGAGCTGAACCGGCTGGACCCGGCCCATCTGGAAGCCTCCCTGGAGCCCTGGATGGGGCGCAGTTACTTTGCCACGGATCTTAACGGCATCAAAGAGTGGGTAGAGCGTCAGCCCTGGGTACAGAGTGCGGCAATCAGCCGGCAATGGCCTGGCACCCTTACGGTGGAGGTTATTGAGCAGCATCCGGTGGCCTACTGGAACGAACAGTCGTTGCTGAACCGGGAAGGGCAGGTGTTTGCGCCTATGGACACCACCCCGGCGGGTCCGATTCCCGCCCTGTCTGGCCCCCAGGCCAAGGCCGGGGAAGTGTTGCAGCGGGCCCGGCAGTTTGCCGACAAGCTCGCACCCCATGATCTGCGCCTGGCAGGCATGGCCCTGGAATCCCGTGGTGCCTGGACCCTGCAGCTGGATAACGGCATTACCCTGGCCTTGGGCCGGGACCGGGTAGAAGAACGTTTTGACCGCTTTCTGTCGGTTTACAGCAGCCATTTGGGTGCAGTGGCCGCGGCAGTGAAAGGGGTGGATGCGCGTTACGACAATGGCGTGTCGGTGCAGTGGCGCGAAACGGAGACCGTCGCAAGTCGCGGCGATCAAACATGGTAATTGGCAGGAAATCACTCATGTCAGCGGTAGACGCAGAAAACATGATAGTTGGGCTCGATATTGGCACCTCCAAAGTGGTGGCCATTGTTGGCAAGCGCAGTCTTGATGGCGGCATTGAAGTGGTGGGCATCGGTTCCCATCCCTCCAAGGGCCTCAAGCGTGGCGTGGTGGTGAACATTGAAACCACGGTGCAAGCAATACAACGGGCGGTGGAAGAGGCCGAACTGATGGCTGGTTGCCGGATTCATTCTGTTTATGCGGGCATCGCCGGCAGCCACGTGGCCAGCATGAACTCCCATGGCATTGTCGCGATCCGTGACCGGGAAGTGACCCAGGCGGACATTGACCGGGTGATCGATGCGGCCCAGGCAGTGGCGATTCCGGCAGATCAGAAAATCCTGCATATCCTGCCCCAGGAATTTGTCATTGATAACCAGGAAGGCATCAAGGAGCCCCTGGGTATGTCCGGGGTTCGCCTTGAGGCCAAAGTTCATTTGGTGACCTGTGCGGTGAACGCCGGCCAGAACATCGACAAATGCGTGCGCCGCTGCGGCCTGGACGTGGACGACATCATTCTTGAGCAGCTGGCTTCCAGTTACGCCGTGCTCACGGAAGATGAGAAAGAGCTTGGGGTCTGTGTAGTGGATATCGGCGGTGGCACCACCGATATCGCCATCTTCACCGGGGGCGCTATTCGCCACACAGCGGTGATTCCCATTGCCGGTGATCAGGTGACCAACGATATTGCCATGGCACTGCGCACACCAACCCAGAACGCGGAAGAGATCAAAATCAAGTACGCCTGCGCCCTGACCCAGCTGGCCAAGGCGGATGAAACCATCAAGGTGCCCAGTGTCGGCGACCGCCCGCCCCGGGACTTGTCCCGCCAGTCATTGGCTGAAGTGGTGGAGCCCCGCTACGAAGAGCTGTTCAGCCTGGTGCAGTCAGAACTTCGCCGCTCTGGCTTTGAAGAGATGATTCCTGCCGGCGTGGTGCTGACCGGTGGCTCCTCCATGATGGAAGGGGTGGTGGATCTGGCCGAAGAAATCTTTCATATGCCGGTGCGGCTGGCGTCGCCGCATCGGGTCAAGGGCATGACGGAAGTCGTTAATAGCCCGATTTATTCCACCGGTGTCGGTCTGCTGATTTACGGCTTCCGGCAGATGGATCTGGGGCAGGGGCCGGTGGCCCGTGCCGAACCCACCAATTCACTGCTGGAGCGAATCAAGCACTGGTTTACCGGGAATTTTTAAGCAGTAGCCGGCCCGGGGAAGGCCCCAGGCAGGTCGAAAACACACACTATCCATTTTGGATTAAAAAAAGCGGCGACCAGTCGCTAAAGCATGGCAAAGGAGAAGGGAAATGTTTGAACTTGTCGATAATGTTCAGCAAAGCGCAGTAATCAAGGTTATCGGTGTCGGTGGTGGTGGTGGCAACGCCGTCCGTCACATGCTCTGCAGCGACATCGAAGGGGTGGATTTTATCTGCGCCAATACCGATGCCCAGGCTCTCAAGGATCTGGACGCTAAGTCCGTGATCCAACTGGGTGGCAACATCACCAAGGGCCTGGGTGCCGGTGCCAACCCGGAAATCGGTCGCCAGTCGGCGATGGAAGACCGGGACCGCATCGCTGAGGCCCTGAAAGGCTCCGACATGGTCTTTATCACTGCCGGCATGGGTGGCGGTACCGGTACCGGTGCGGCGCCTGTAGTGGCAGAGGTTGCCCGGGAAATGGGCATTCTGACCGTGGCGGTGGTGACCAAGCCGTTCATGTTTGAAGGGGGCAAGCGCATGAAGGTGGCGGATGCCGGCCTGAAAGCCCTGGAAGACTGCGTGGATTCACTGATCACCATCCCCAACGAAAAGTTGTTGGCGGTGATGGGCAAGAACACCAGCCTGCTGGATGCCTTCGCCTCAGCCAATGACGTGCTGCTGGGTGCGGTCCAGGGTATTGCCGATCTGATTACCCGCAACGGCATGATCAACGTCGACTTCGCCGACGTGAAGACGGTGATGTCTGAGATGGGCAACGCCATGATGGGTACCGCTCGTGCCACCGGTGAGAACCGCGCCCGTGAAGCCGCCGAAGCCGCCTGTCGCAGTCCGCTGCTGGATGATATCAACCTGCAGGGCGCCCGTGGCATCCTGGTGAATATCACTGCCGGCATGGACCTGAACCTGGGTGAGTTCTCCGAAGTGGGTAGCATTATCCGGGAGTTCGCCTCTGAATCCGCCACAGTGGTAGTAGGTACGGTGATTGATCCGGAGATGGAGAACGAGCTCAAGGTGACTGTCGTAGCTACAGGGCTGGGTCAGGACCGGGAAGTGCCCACCAAGGTGGTGGACAACACCCGTAATCTGGACGGGAAAACCGACTATAATCAGTTAGACCGTCCTGCCGTGCTGCGTCGCCGTGCTGTCAGTGGCGGCAACGCCGCTGTGGATCACTCCGCAGAAGGTGACAGTGAGCAGAATGTGGATTACCTGGATATACCGGCATTTCTGCGGCGCCAGGCGGATTAATGCCCTGTCTTAAGGGATGTTAATGTGCCGGCTGCAACGGCAAGAGCCATATTGACGTTATCCCTGTAGGCCATGCATTTGCTGGCCTCAGAGACAACTGCCAAGGCCTTGCCGGCAGCATAGGTGCCCGGATCTGCAGACGCTGCTCTACAATAGGGCGGCGTCTCGGTATTCCACAGGTTGATCAAATGGTGTTCACTGCCATGATCTGGTAAGGTTTGCAAAATTCCCTCGGCAGTATACTGCCATCTTGTGACGGGTTTATGACCGATGATTAAACAAAGAACGCTTAAAAACACCATTCGCGCCACCGGCGTTGGCCTGCATTCCGGGGAGAAAGTCTTTCTGACCCTGAAGCCAGCTGCTGTGGATAGCGGTATCGTGTTTCGCCGTACCGATCTGGACCCGGTCTACGAGATGAAGGCTGACGCCATGGATGTGGGTGAAACGATGCTCTCCACCACCATGGTCAAAGATGGGGTACGGGTGGCGACTATTGAGCACCTCATGTCTGCCATGGCTGGCCTGGGTATTGATAACTGCATTGTGGAGCTGAGTGCGCCGGAAGTGCCTATCATGGATGGCAGTGCCGGCCCCTTTGTATTTCTGCTGCAGTCTGCGGGCATTGCCGAGCAGGATGCACCCAAGCAGTTTATCCGCATCAAGCGTGAAGTCACCGTGGAAGAAGACGGTAAAAAAGCCACCTTCCTGCCGTTTGAGGGCTTTAAGGTCAGCTTTACCATCGACTTTGACCACCCGGTGTTTGTGGGCCGCTCACAGCACACCTCGGTAGACTTCTCCAGCACCTCCTTTGTCAAGGAAGTGAGCCGTGCCCGCACCTTCGGCTTTATGCGCGACATTGAAGCTCTGCGCTCCATGAATCTGGCCCTGGGCGGCAGTGTCGACAACGCCATTGTGGTTGATGATTACAAAATCCTGAATGAAGATGGCCTGCGCTATGACGATGAATTCGTTAAGCACAAGGTGCTGGATGCCATTGGCGATCTTTACCTGCTGGGCAATAGCCTGATAGGTGAGTTCCAGGGTTTCAAGTCAGGTCATGACCTGAACAACAAGCTGCTACGGCAGTTGCTCAAGGAAGAAGATGCCTGGGAAGTGGTTACTTTCGATGACGAAACCACAGCACCGATTTCTTACTTCAAGCCTTCCATGGCACTGCCTGTCTGAACCCTTTCAGGAGGGTTTTTCTGTGCGGTGACTGGCTAGCTTGAGCAACACCTTCTTGAGTGATTCGTCCGCGGTATGCCCGGCTTCCTGTTCCAGGAGCCGGGCATTTTCGTTACTGAGATGCCG